>NZ_FNOY01000029.1 GCF_900107165.1 Nitrosomonas halophila | reverse complement strand
TGAATCAGCGTATCCTGGCTTTTATTGAGTTCTTCAATGAAACCTTGGCAAAGTCGTTTCGCTGGACTTATATTGGCAAACCTTTGCTCGTATAGATTATCGGATATATTTCGGATGCTGGGTACTAGGCTGTCCGAGAGCGATCGTAGCGAGAGCGAAGTTGGCTGAGTGGGATTTTTCGATCATTTGAGGCGAACAGTGGTTCTATTCAACGAAAAGAATCGAAAAATCCGGCCAGCCAGGCTCGTCCGCAGTAGATCAGTCGCTATTCTCGGACAGCCTCCTAGCCAAGGCCTACGGATCTATTTGCGATCACTCAGCCAGTCCGAGAGGATTTGGCAAAGCGCGTCGGGCTGCTCGGTTGGAATCCAGTGCCGGGCCATGAGCTCGTGAATGGCCACATCTGACAATTGGCTCAGTGCCAGACGTATGCGCAAGGGATCACCAAACAATCCGCTCGCCGATATGAATGCCAGGCATGGCACCTTGACTGTTGCGAAGGATGGCAACGCCTGCAGCGTTGCGCGCAATGCCTGCAGGTAGGCAGCGCTATGGGTATAGCGCAAATCATGCAGAGGCGCTGCATAGCGCCGCCGCAAAGGATGATCCGTGCCTGCCACTTGCATCGCTGCCCGCGTGCTGCGATCAAGCTCGAACAAATCGAGCCGGGGCAGCACGCGCCGGTAAATACCAATCCAGTTACCCAATCGGATCAATGCTGCCACGCCCGACAGCAATCCGCCGCAGCGACTCAATACTCGCATAAACCCCTGCAAGGCCAGCGGCAACATGGGTTCGACCAGCACCAGGCCCAGGCAGCCCGCAGAAGAGCGGGCGACATAGCGCAACGCCAGGTTGGCGCCCAGACAGTGGCCACCGATCACGTAACGCACGATGGATGGGTCGTCTAGCATTTGCGCCAGGTCATCCAGCCACTGCCGGTTACCCACCCTGCCACGCCAGTCTGAGCGCCCATGGCCGCGCAAATCGGGCACCAGGATGCGCCAGCCAGCCGGCAGAACCAGCTGATTGCACAACTCCTGCCAACGGCTACCGTTACTGGCAAGACCATGACATAGAACCAAGGCCGTGCCTCCGGACTGATCACCATAGCAACGATAGAACATGCCCGACGCTGTCCAGTGTTCACTACACGCGCGCAAATTGAGCTCCTCGAACGATTGAACCAGGTTTTTCAGCAGAAGGCGCTATTGTGCGCGGTTTTAAGGCACGGCAATGCCGTTCAGGGGCTTGCAAGCCGGGCAAATCAGCACCCAGCATTATCTCCCACCAAGGCCAGCTTTCAAGCCAGGATGACGCCGGCCGCAATCCAAACAAAGCCCTTCAACGCCCTTCACACTCAATCTTTGGGCGCAGTCTGAATAAACGACTGCCGCTGCACCAGTTTATCAGCCAACCCGGCAAGATTTGGAAACAACTCACGCCAGTTATCGTGCGGGAAACGAAAAGACAAGTAATCGAGCGCACATCCCAGCGCGATATCTGCCAAGGTTATAGACGTGCCTTCACACCAAGGCTTTTCTCCCAGTTCATGCGCGGCAACCTGTAATCCCAATTCGATTTTCTTTTGCTGGCGCTCGATCCACTCCGGGCTTTGCTGTGCTGCCGGCCGCTTCCGTTCGAGAAAAATGGCAGCACACGCATCCGAAATGCCGTCAGCCAGCACTTCCCAGCGCTTGGCCCGCCAGCGCGCCCATCCAGATACCGGAATCAGCGCAGGCGCGTCCATGCCATCGAGATACTCGGCCAGCAAGCGCGAATCAAACAAGACTTGCCCGTCATCGGTAATCAGGGCAGGCACTTTACCAAGCGGGTTCACTTTTGCAACCTGATTATCGGGACCAAAAGGCGGGTCAACTGTAAACTGGTACGGAATGTTCTTCTCTGCAAGAACGATCCGCACCTTGCGCACATAGGGGCTAGTCAGCGATCCGATAAGTTCCATGCTTCTATCCTTTCTCAATCCAAAAACTGATTATACGGCCGTGCGCCATCCGTTAGTAGACCGGCCTGTGTTAGAATGCGCGCTCTTGTTTCAATCTCAATTCCGGAACTCACGTCACACACTCATGAGCACTTCATCGCTTTATGCACTTTCTCCATTGGATGGCCGCTACCAACAAAAAGTAGCCGCTTTGCGGCCTCACTTCAGCGAATACGCCTTGATTCATAATCGGGTTCGGATAGAAATCGAGTGGTTCAAGGCGCTGAGCAATGAACCGGCATTCGCTGAAATTCCAGCCTTCTCCGCAGACACCGCCGCACAGCTGGACCGGCTATTCGAAAACTTCTCGATCGATGATGCCCAGGTGGTCAAAGCGATTGAAGCGCAAACCAACCACGATGTCAAAGCAGTGGAATATTGGCTGAAGCAAAACCTGGTTCAGAATCCAGAAATCGCCGCAGTCACTGAATTCATTCACTTCGCCTGCACCTCGGAAGACATCAACAACCTCGCACATGGCTTGATGCTCAAAAATAGCAGAGATCAGGTCATGCTGCCCATGCTCGATGGTCTCATCCAGCAACTTTCACTCCTGGCCCGGGAGTTGGCCGATGCGCCCATGCTGGCACGCACCCATGGACAACCTGCCACGCCCACCACCATGGGCAAGGAGCTGGCCAACTTTGCATACCGGTTGCAGCAAGGACGTGAACGTCTCGCCTCGACAGTTATTTCTGGAAAAATCAATGGTGCAGTCGGCAATTACAACGCACATATGGTCACCTATCCGGCTATCGATTGGGAAGCATTCGCCCAGGCCTTCGTCATAAAACTGGGCCTGACCTTCAATCCATACACCACCCAGATCGAACCGCATGATGCAATAGCCGAATTATTCGATGCCTACGCGCGTATCAATGCCATCCTGCTTGATCTTGACCGTGATATCTGGGGCTATGTTTCGCTCGGCTATTTCCGGCAAAAAACCAAGGCGGGCGAAGTCGGTTCGTCCACCATGCCACATAAAGTCAACCCGATCGATTTCGAAAACTCGGAAGGCAACCTCGGGATTGCCAACGCCTTGTTCAGACACCTCAGCGACAAATTACCCATTTCACGCTGGCAACGCGATCTGACCGATTCGACCGTCTTGCGCAACATGGGCGTCGCACTGGGGCATACGCTGCTGGCCTACGATTCATGCCGCAAAGGTCTTGGCAAGCTCGAAATCGATCGGACTCGCCTGGCAGATGACTTGCAGCAGGCATGGGAGGTATTGGCCGAGCCCATACAAACCGTGATGCGCCGCTACGGCATCGCCAACCCCTATGAGCAGCTCAAAGAGCTGACCAGGGGAAAAACAGGCATCAACCAAGCAACGCTACAGCAATTCATCGACAAACTGGATATTCCAGAAGCCGAAAAAAAACGCTTGCTGCAGTTAACGCCGCAAGACTATACCGGCCTGGCCACCCGGCTCGCAAATCGTATTGGGCATTGAGCAACCAGATGGGTTGATGCAGACAGGCATCATAATCGCTTGCCAATACAGAACGCAGGACGGCCCATCGTCCACGAGCGATCCGGAAATAGCCGTCTCAGGATCGTCTTTTCAATATCAGCGGCTGCTCAGGACAATGCCTCGCCGGTTTGAGGGTACGCAAGCGCACCCTGCCCACGATGGCGGCTACCGCTAAATCAGTACGGGGTGCAATTTCATGCACCCCACGGAAATTAATAACCATCTGAAAGCATTATAAATCATGACGCAAAAATCTGTCCTCTGCCATACCCGGCGCCGGACATTTCAGGGCGATGTAACGCCGTGCAGTGCTTTGAGAATCGCGCAATTCAGCCCAGCGTGCATAAAACTCATTTTCGATCGATCGCCATCTGCTGGCAATAAATTACAGCCGCCAACTGAAAATTTTACATTGCAGGGTTGAAATCAGTTTTTTGGCCCCAACATGACCCGTACAGCACAGGAGGAAACTATGCAGGAACCACATAATCAAAAACCAGATCACGAAGAACAAGAGTTACTTGCGGCAGACAGCACGCCGGCACCTGACCAGAGCGAGGCCACCGCGGAACCTATCGGGCATGCGGAAATCGATCAAGCTCCCGCGCCAACGCCCGAACAGCTTCTGAAAGAAGCGGAACTCCGGGCAGTCGAGCATCATGACGCCTGGCTGCGCGCCAAGGCAGAAACCGAAAACATCCGCAAGCGCGCGCAAACCGATATTGCCAATGCGCATAAATACGCGATCGAAAACTTTTCGACCGAGCTACTGGCCGTTATGGACAGCCTGGAAGCAGCCCTGGCTTCAGAAAACGCCACAGCCGAGAATCTGAGAGACGGCGTTGAACTCACGCGCAAACAGCTCGCTGCCATATTCGAGAAATTCAACATCCATGCCATCAACCCGCAGGGAGAAAAATTCGACCCGCACCAGCATCAGGCGATGTGCATGATGGAATCCGACGCAGCGCCCAATACCGTGACCCAAGTCATGCAAAAAGGCTACGCGCTCCATGACCGCATTATCCGGCCAGCCATGGTCGCTGTCTCAAAAGCAAAAGAAGCTTGATATTTCTTGGAAAGCCTCCATCTCGAAAACCAGAATACACTCAAATTTGATATCTAAAGGATTTTACTATGGGAAAAATAATTGGCATTGACCTGGGAACCACCAATTCATGCGTGGCCGTCATGGAAAACAACAAACCCAAGGTGATCGAGAATGCCGAAGGCACCCGCACCACCCCCTCGATCGTCGCTTATACGGAAGACAATGAAATTCTGGTTGGCGCCTCAGCCAAGCGCCAGGCTGTGACCAATCCGGAAAATACCCTGTTTGCCATCAAACGGCTGATCGGCCGCCGTTTTGATGAGGATATGGTACAAAAAGACATCAGCATGGTGCCCTACAAAATTGTGCGCGCCGATAATAACGATGCCTGGGTGGAAGTGCGCGGCAGAAAAATCGCCCCGCCGGAAATCTCCGCCCAAGTATTGATGAAAATGAAAAAAACCGCCGAAGATTATCTCGGTGAGGCGGTCACGGAAGCAGTCATCACAGTGCCGGCCTACTTCAATGACTCTCAGCGGCAAGCCACCAAAGACGCTGGCCGCATAGCGGGTCTGGAAGTCAAACGCATCATCAACGAACCGACCGCTGCAGCCCTCGCTTTCGGCCTGGATAAAAAGGAAGGCGACCGTAAAATTGCGGTCTACGATCTGGGCGGCGGTACATTCGATATTTCAATCATCGAAATCGCCGAAATCGAAGGCGAACATCAGTTCGAGGTGCTGGCTACCAATGGCGACACTTTCCTGGGCGGCGAGGACTTCGATTCGCGCCTGATTGAATATCTGGTGGAAGAATTCAAGAAAGAAAGCGGCATTGATTTGCGGAAAGATATGCTGGCCCTGCAACGGCTCAAGGATGCCGCGGAAAAAGCAAAAATCGAACTCTCCTCCAGCCAGCAGACCGAGGTCAATCTGCCCTACATCACTGCCGATGCATCGGGCCCCAAACATTTGGCGATCAAAATCACCCGCGCCAAACTGGAAAGCCTGGTCGAAGCATTGATCGAGCGCACCATCGAGCCCTGCCGGACCGCGCTCAAGGATGCAGGCCTGTCCGTCTCCGAAATCAATGACGTCATCCTGGTTGGCGGCCAATCACGCATGCCCAAGGTGCAGGAAAAAGTCAAGGAAATTTTCGGGAAAGACCCGCGCAAGGACGTCAATCCAGACGAGGCAGTGGCCATCGGTGCGTCCATCCAGGGGGGTGTACTCCAGGGTGACGTCAAAGACGTGCTGTTGCTGGACGTGACCCCGCTCTCGCTGGGGATTGAAACGCTGGGCGGTGTCATGACCAAACTGATCCAGAAAAACACCACCATCCCAACCAAGGCACAACAAGTATTCTCCACTGCGGACGACAACCAGACCGCCGTGACCATACATGTGCTGCAAGGCGAACGAGAAATGGCATCCGGTAATAAAAGCCTGGGGCAATTCAATCTGACGGACATTCCATCCGCGCCGCGTGGCATGCCACAAATCGAGGTCACGTTCGACATCGACGCCAATGGCATCTTGCATGTATCCGCCAAGGACAAGGCAACTGGCAAGGAAAACAAGATCAAAATCCAAGCCAGCTCCGGCCTATCCGAAAACGAAATTCAGGCAATGGTGAAAGATGCGGAAGCGCATGCCGAAGATGACAAAAAAGCGCTGGAGCTGGTCAACAGCCGCAATCAGTGCGACGCCATGATTCATTCCGTCAGAAAATCGCTGAATGAATATGGCGACAAACTGGAAGGCGACGAAAAATCCAAAATCGAGTCCGCCTTGAAAGATGCCGAGGATGCACTCAAATCCAATGACAAGGACCTGATCGATGCCAAAACTCAGGCGCTGACCGAAGCCTCGCAGAAGCTGGCGGAAAAAATTTACGCTCAGGAGCAAACGCAGGCAGGTCCAGCGGATGCCGGTGCCGGCGCAACATCCGGCCAGACCAAAGAAAAGCCGGTCGAAGGCGAAGTGGTCGATGCCGAGTTTGAAGAAGTCAAAGACAAGAAATAACGGCTAGGAGGCTGTCCGTGAATAGCGATTGTAGCGAGGGCGAAGCTGGCTGAGCGGGATTTTTCGATCATTTGAGGCGAATAGTGGTTCTATTCAACGAAAAGGATCGAAAAATCCCGCCTGGCAGGTTCGTCCGCAGTAGATCAGTCTATTTTCGGACAGCCTCCTAAGGACATCACGTGCACCGCGCGTGATCCCCAAAAGGCCAGAATACGCAGAGATCGGCAGGGAAACGGCATGCTCCCGCTGATCTCTGCGTTTTGCATCCTTCATTTCAAAGCCAGGCTGGTGCATCAGCCTGGATTCAATAACCCGGACATCCACCCAAATGTCCAAATGACCTCTCGCTAGCAGGAATTTTTATGAGTCAACGTGATTATTATGAGGTACTCGGAGTCGGCCGGGATGCCGATGAAAGTGAGCTGAAGAAAGCATACCGCAAACTGGCCATGAAGTACCATCCAGACCGGAATGCCGGTAACGCCCAGGCCGAGGATCGATTCAAGGAAATCAAGGAAGCCTATGAGGTGCTTTCGGATGCCAGCAAACGTGCTGCCTACGACCAATTCGGGCATGCCGGTCTGAATGCTGGCGCAAGCGGCATGGGTGCGCAAGGATTCAGTGATGCCTTCAGCGATATTTTCAGCGATCTATTTGGCATGCGTGGCGGTGGCCGCAACAATGTACATCGCGGCGCCGATCTGCGCTACAACCTAGAAATCACGCTGGAGCAAGCCGCACGCGGCACAGAGACCAAAATTCGCATTCCCAGAATGGATGTCTGCGACACTTGCCATGGCAGCGGCGCCAAGCCCGGCACATCCCCCAAGACCTGTCCAACTTGCAATGGACAAGGCCAGGTCCGCATGCAGCAAGGCTTCTTCTCGATTCAGCAAACCTGTCCACAATGCCATGGCAGCGGCAAGATCATCACCGACCCCTGCCACGACTGCCATGGATCGGGCCGAGTCAAGCGTCACAAGACCATGTCGGTCAGAATTCCAGCCGGTGTGGACGAAGGAGACAGCATCCGCCTCTCGGGAGAAGGCGAAGCAGGCGTCAGTGGCGGGCAACCCGGTGACTTGTATGTCGTGATCCATCTTGCCAGTCATCCGGTCTTTCAACGAGAAGGCAACCATTTGCATTGCGAAATTCCCATCAGTATTGCGGCCGCCGCACTGGGTGGAGAAATCGAAGTCCCCACGCTGGAGGGCCATGCACGCATCAAGGTACCCGCTGGCACCCAGACCGGTAAAATTTTCCGCTTGCGCGGCAAGGGCATTACCGGCGTACGCAACCACGTCACCGGCGACCTGCTATGCCATGTCATCATCGAAACACCAGTCAATCTGACTGCACGCCAGAAAGAATTACTGGAAGAATTCGAGGCCATCAGCCAGAAAGACGGCTCCCGTCACAGTCCCAAAGCGAAATCCTGGATGGAAAAGGCACGCGAATTCTTCACTGAATGATTTTTATCTGACAACCAGCCAGAGGGTTACCCGGCCTTGCTGGGGGTAACCACGAATGGACACGAATGCACACGAATTCTGAAAATCGCTCTGGCTGCATTGCACTCGTAACCAGGCAGACTGGCTATCGGGCATTCACCCTGCCGCATGACAAAACGCAAACAAAGAGCGCACGACCACTAAACGATTGGTGTGCATTCGTGTCCATTCGTGGTTAGCTATAGCAGCTTGGTCGAACTGCAGCGGCAATCGCGCTTCAGCCACCCACTTTTACCCGGTTGCCATCGGCTGAGCAGCAGCGGTTTTTTGCTCGTCCGGGGTGTGCAAATGTACATCCAGCTGCGGAAACGCGATCGTGATTCCTTCTTTAGCAAATCGCTGGTTGATCAATACATGTAACTCATGCATCAGCTTCAATCTGTCTGATACCAGCCCAGTAAATACTCGCAATTCATAATTCAACGAACTTTCACCAAACTCCAAAAGTAAGGCAGTAGGCTCAGGATCATGCAAGACTAAAGGATGATTGTCTGCGATTTCCAGTAACAATGCGCGCACCTTATCGCAATCCGAGCCATAAGCGATACGCAACGGCACCACTACACGCGTCACCTGATCACTCAATGACCAGTTGGTCAGCTGCTCGGTAATGAATATCTTGTTCGGCACGATAATTTCCTTGCGATCAAAATCGATCAGGGTGGTCGCACGAATGTGGATCTTGCTCACCGTGCCACTGATATTATTGAGCGTGACAATGTCGCCGATTCGAATTGGGCGTTCGAACAGCAGAATCAGCCCGGACACGAAATTGGCGAAGATTTCCTGCAGACCGAACCCCAGGCCAACCCCGAGCGCGGCGACCAGCCATTGGATGTTCGACCATTCCATACCCAGTTTCTGGAACGTGACAAAAACCCCGATGATCACGATTGTGTAACGCAGCAAGGTGGTCACGGCATAACCAGTACCAGTATTGAGCGACAAATGGCGCAACACCAGCAATTCGAGCGTGCCGGGCAAATTCTGGGCCGCGATCATCGACAAAGTCAGCACAATCAGCGCAATCAGCAAGGTCTGAAGGGTAATCGGCTGCATGATGGCCTCGCCTTCCAGCTCGGCCGCAACATGCCAAATGGTAATTCTCTCCAAGAAACCCAGCGCTGGCAGCATATCGATCCAGATGGCCCAGAGACCGGCAATCAGCAGCCCCCAGATACTGATTTTCAACAAAGTCGCGGACTGCTTGCTGATAGTTTTGATGTCGATGTAATTCTCGTCCACCAATTGCTCAGTCTCCCCCTTGCCTGACGCGGCACGTTGCGCCAGCATCTCCTCCCGTTTCTCGACTGCCCGCTCGTAGGCAATCTGGCGCTGCATAATCAGCAAGCTCCGGAAGCCGACATAAAATACTAAGCTGCAAAATACCGTCCAGGCAATTGATTCGAATACCAGCTGATACTGATAAATCACCGCGAAATAATAACCGACGCTTGCCATGGCAATCATATAGCCTTGCAACAGAAAAAGGAGCGACATCCAGAATCTCGGATTCAGGATCAGACTGAAAGTCTCTCCTTCATACAGCTTCCTGCCCGCACGGGTCATCGCCATCCAGCCAAGCGCCCAGCCTGCCAGCAATACACACAATAAAATAAAGGCAAGCCGGCCGATACTATTGCGCACGAGATCGTCATCCAACGCATCCGTAAAAGCGATCACACCACTCAACATCACCAGCAAGGGGGCATAGCGCCGGATATCCCGATACATTTTGCCAACCAGCCGCTCGGAACATCTGAATTGCCCGATCAACAATCCTTCGGGATGGAACAGCAGAAACAGAAACATCCAGGCAAAAACCGCTACGCCCATCACGCGGAAACTGACCGCCAGGGCATGACTGATTTCAGTGTCCATGCTGTGCCGCAAAATCAAGGCCGTCAGCAGAAAAGGCAAGGCAACAAACACCGCCATCATCAACTCGGTCACAAACATTCCGATGGGATAGAGCAGCTTATCCTGATTGACCTTGCCGCGCAGGCTATTACAAGTGCGCTCCCAGTTCAGATAGCTCGGCCAATAAATATACATGGCGATACCAAAAAACAGAATGAAAACCGCGAACACTGCCGCGACATCACGCCAGACCGTCGCGGCCACCTTCTCCAATGCAGCCCATGTCCTGGATGAAATCAGCCAATCGAGCGCATCCCGGGTATCCTGCACGATTTCCATGGAAAGCGGTTTGGCGCTCCGGGTCACCAGCAAATTCTCCTTCAACAGCAACTTATGCTGGCCGATCCTCTCGATCAGCTGATTCTGAATGGCAAGCTGCAGCTGCAGCTCCTTGATATAGTTATGCAGCACTTCGATGAATTGCGCGATGATCTGATCGCGGGATTGTTTCAGTTCATTGAATGCATCGACCACCTGCTGATAATCGGGCGCATCCTTGCTGATCACCCCATCATTCCCCATCATCTTTCGGAAGTAGGCTTTTTCGTTCATCATTTGCAGCTTTTCCTGCTCGAGCTGGAACAATTCCAGCCGGGCCCGGTTCAATTCCCGCTCGGTCTGCGACACGTCCGGCTTGATCATGATTTCTTTGAACTGTCTTCTGATTTCCGTACCCAGCGCGATATCCTCTCCTTTCAGTTCCAGCCTTTGCTGCAATGCCGCATGACTTTGCGTAATCAGCGCCAGGCGATTCTCATTGCGCGTTTTACGGGCTTTCAGCTGGGTCGACAGTTGTGCGTAATGACTCAATTTCCTGGCAAACGCCTGATTGTCCTCTGCAAAACTTGACAGCGCCGGATGTTCCCAATCCTTCTCGCCCAGCAGTTGCTGGGTTTTCTCAACCACCTGCTCGGTTTCTGCCCGCCTTCTCCAGCTGATTTCCTCCGCCATGAGCTCAACTTCCCGTTCCAGCAAACGAATCCTGGGTATCAGCAGCAATCGTTCCTGCAAAGCAGCGTACTCGATCGCATGCGGCAATGCCAGCGCTTCCAGCTCGAGCATCCGGGTCTTATCGGTCAGCGCCCGCAGGTGCGCATCGCGATAGCGCTCGAGCGCTTCCTGTATCTTCTTGTCCGTCTCTTTCTTGGTCTCGGCAGATTTATCCGTCAACGCACTGCGCTGCTGGTTGGTTGCCGCCAGCTCCTCGCGAATAGTCACTGCCCGCTGCCGCAGCCGGGCCAGATCGGAAGCCGATTTCTGCTGTTGATTCTGTAATTCGGACAAACTTGCCTGCGTGGCCACATGCCGTTGTTCCAATTCGCTCAATGACAGCTTGGCCAGGCTTGCGGCATCGATCGGCGCGGCATCAGGTGGAATTTCCCGCTTCTTCAGATCATCCAGCTGTTTGGGATAGCTTTCCAGTTGTGTCGTGTAAGCAGCGGTTTTGCCCAGATATTCCTGGTGATCCAGCAATACCTGCTGGTGATCGTTGTAAATTTCCCGCAGACGTTTCTTTTGTGGCGTTTCCTCGCCATTGCCAAGCGCCTCCAGTTTTGCCTGAATAGCCTGCAACTGTTCATTCAACTCGCTGGCAATCCCCATGCCAGGGCCAGTCAAAAGTAGAATAATGAAAAGTGTAATCTGTAGAAATATGCGCATGAACTAACCTGAATTCTTCATATGAATGGGTGGGGATGTGTAGCTTTCAGGGTGCAGTACAAGGCACAGTAAGCATGAAGCGCATCACCCATTCTTTATTATCACATTCTGTTGGCAATGCATCTATGTGGATTACCGATTGTTTCGCTGACGCTTCGCGGCAAAACCCCGATCGGGATTCGTCACAATCATGTAACGATGCCCGCCTATTATAAGGATAAGGGCCAGTTTGCATGGAAAAACGGCGAACAGAAATACCTCACCAGAACAATCAATCACACTTTTATTGTGGATAGGACAGAGTGAGTTTCGTTCCTTGTGTACTTGCCCATAGCGCACAGCGGCAGCGGGATGCCGCCCACTGGAACGCAATCACGGCCGACTCCGGAACCAACCGGGTCGCCGTTTTTGTCAACGAAATCAAGGTGCGACATATTGTCGCGCGACAATATGTCGCATTCCAAAATAATTTTTTTCTCTTTACAATGCATTTCAAGTCGCAGGCAGTGACAGCCTCGATGATCTTTCTCAAGGAGATGGCCACATGATTCCCAAACTGAAAGAAAACATGTCTCAGGTAAACCCAACCGGGAATTCCGGTATCGATCCAGTCCATGACAGCAAACCGGCTGGCGCGGCACAACAAATCGATACCCGTGACAGGACAGTCCTGGCCAGACAGATGTCCCTGCCGGATGCAGAATGGCGCCGCAGCAAGTCAGCCAGATTTCAGCTCAACTAGCGCGACGCACCATCTCCCGGCTTGATAGCGCATTCACTCACAGACAGGAGAGCGAAAAATTCATGAAAACACCCAACAGAATAGAACCACTGGTCGAGGAAGGACTGGTCGACTCAGTCATTTGCCAACTCATGAGCGGCAAGGAAGCGATGCTATATGTCGTGCAATGCGGAGAAGAATACCGGTGCGCCAAAGTATATAAGGAAAAACAAAGGCGCAATTTCCGCCACAGCGCCAACTATACCGAAGGCCGCATGTTCGGCAATCGCCGCCGCACGCGCGCCCTGCAAAGAAGAAGCAGCGCCAGCCGGATGACCCCGGAAGATGCTTGGCACAGCGTCGAAGTGGATACCTTGAGCCGGCTGGCCATGGCCGGCGTCCAGACCCCCCGATTTCACAATTTTTTCGAAGGCGTGCTCCTGATGGAGCTGATCACCGACAGCGACGGCAACGTAGCTCCGCGCATGAACCAACTGACGTTGACCGCCGAGCAAGCCAGACACTATCACAGCTTTCTGATCGAACAAGTGGTGCGCATGCTTTGCAGCGGCATCATACACGGCGACCTGTCCGAATACAACGTGCTGCTGGGCGAACAGGGACCCGTCATCATCGATTTCCCGCAGGCCGTGCACGCGGCCAGCAACAGCAATGCGCAAATGCTACTCAAACGGGACATCCACAATATCACAGCCTTCTTCAGCCGCTTTGCCCCCGAACTCGCATACACCGACTATGCAACCGAAATCTGGTCGCTCTACCAAAGCAGTAGGCTGCATTGGGGCGTCAACCTGACTGGCTATGTCGCGACCAGACCCAAACCGGTCAACCTGGACAGCGTATTGCAAGCCATCGGGCACGCCGCCAGAAAGGAATCCGCCTGGCAACGCTATAAACGCGAACGCTGGACCAGCCCGCGTGCCCTATACTGCTGAAGAAAAACCATCCACATCATTCTCCCTCTCACAAAAAGCCTCTCTCCACCCCCACCAGGCAATAATGTAATTGCCTGATGCGTGAACGTACCCTGCCAGCGTGCAGGATACGTTCACGCCCCCTCAGACGTTCAATCAGGTCTGGTCACGCATGCTGCAACGGCGGTTCATCAAACCAGCGGTACAAGACAGGCAGCACAACCAGCGTCAACAAGGTCGAAGTAATCAACCCACCGATTACCACAATCGCCAGCGGCCGCTGCACTTCGGAGCCCGGTCCGGTGGCAAACAGAAATGGCACCAATCCCAGCATTGCGACAGTGGCCGTCATCAGCACCGGCCGGAAGCGTTGCTCGCAGCCGCGCACCACGGCATCTTTGACACTGACACCTTCATCACGCAACTTACGGATATAGGAAATCAGCACCACGCCATTCAAAACCGCAATGCCCCATAACGCGATGAAGCCAACCGAAGCCGGAACCGACAGATATTCTCCGGTCAGGAACAATCCAATCACACCGCCGATCGAGGCAAACGGCAGCACCAGAATGATCAGCCCGGCCAGCTTGATGGAATTGAACAGCAAAAACAGCAGAAAGAAAATCGCGGCAATGGTGAGCGGCACGATCACCGCAAGCGTAGCCATGGCACGCTCCATGTTTTCGAATTGCCCGCCCCACTCAAAGAAATAACCGCTGGGCAATTCCACTTCCCGGGCAATACGCTCTTGGATTTCCGCTACAAACCCGCCCAGATCACGGTCCTCGACATTCGCGCCGACTACCACACGGCGCTTGGCATCTTCGCGGGAAACCTGGGCAGGCCCATCGACAATCTGGATATCAGCCACTGTATACAAAGGCACCATGGCCCCGTCGGGCGCACGCAACAGCAGGTTGCGTATCGTCTCCACGCTGTTGCGGAATGCTTCCGGAAAACGCAGCAGGATCGCAAACCGCCGCTCGCCTTCAAACAAGCGGGTGACCTCGCGGCCGCCAATAGCCGTTTCGATCAACTCATGCACATCGGCTACATTGATGCCATTGCGCGCGATCGCGTTGCGGTCGACATCAATCGTCAGGGACTGTTGCCCGGAAAGGCGTTCGATACGAATATCGCGCGCACCGGGGATATCGCGCAGGATCCGCGCGATCTGTTCTGACAATTCGCGCAGCGTGTCCAGATCATCCCCAAAAATCTTGACCGCGATCTGTGACCGCACCCCGGTCACCATTTCGTCAACCCGTTCGGCAATCGGTTGCGACAAAACGATGTTGACACCGGGCAACACTTCCAGCAGCGCCCGGATTTCGTCGTCGATTTCATCCTGAGTCCGTCCGGCATCAGGATCGAGCGTCACGATCGGATCGGATTCATTCTGACCGGCCGGATCGGCCGGTGATTCGCCGCGCCCGAGCTTGGTAACAACGCTTTTCACACCCGCCACACGTGAAACGGCCTTCATCGCATCCATCTCCATCGCAACCGCCTCGGCCAGCGAAATCGATGCGACCCGGTTAATCTGGGGCGTCAGCGCACCTTCCTGCAAGGTTGGGATGAACGACTTTCCCAGGAAAGGAAAAAGGGAAACAGACAGCATCAATAGCCCGAGCGACAGCAGAATGGTCACTTTCCTGTTCTGCAGCGCGCTGTGCAGCAGATAGCGATAGGCAGCTCTCAACCTGGCAATGATACGGGTATCGCGATCCGCTCCGCCTTTCAGGATATAGGCACAAAGCACTGGCGAAAGCGTCAGGGAAACGATCAGCGAAATCGCCAGAGCAATGGCAATCGTGAATGCCAGCGGACTGAACAGCTTGCCCTCCATCCCCTGCAGAGTCATCAAGGGCAGGAACACGAGTATGATGATACAAATACCGAAAATCACCGGTATCCCTACTTCGACCACCGCATCGAGTATCGTTTGCAATCGCGATGCCGTTGTATTGGCCATATGTCCCAAGCGATGAAACACGTTCTCCACCACCACAACCGTGGAATCGACCATCAACCCGATGGCAATCGCAAGCCCGCCGAGCGACATCAGGTTGGCCGAAATGCCTTGATGGTTCATAACCATAAAAGTCAGCAGTGGCGTAATTACCAGCGTCGCCACCACAATCAGGCTGGAACGGACATCGCCAAGAAAAACAAACAGGATAACGACGACCAGGAAAATTCCTTCCATCAGCACCTTGCTGACCGTCCACAAGGCCGCATCGACCAGGTCGGTACGATCATAATAAGGCACGATCTTCAGTCCGTCCGGCAACAGATTGCGCGCATTGATGTCGGCCACCTTGGCCTTCACCCGTTCCACGATCTCCTTGGCATTACCCCCCCGAATCATCAGTACAATGCCGGAAGCCGATTCCGTATAGCCGCCCTTGATGACCGCACCGGCCCGGACTTCCGTGCCCAGCTTCACTTCCGCCACATCGCGCACGAAGATCGGCACACCATTTTCTTCAGCCAGTACGATATTGCCGATATCCTGCAGTGTACGGATCAGGCCCACCCCTCGCACCAGAAACTGCTCGGCATTTGCGGGCAGGATCCCGCCACTGGCATTGGCGTTATTGTTGGCAATCGCCTGCTCGACCTGTCCCAGGGTCAGGTTGTAGTGACGCAATTTATCCGGATTGGCCAGTACTTGGTATTGCTTGACATAGCCGCCCTGTGAATTGATTTCCGCCACGCCCGGAATCGATCGCAGCATCGGCCGGACGACCCAGTCCTGCACGATACGGCGCTCGGTCAGTTCCTCGACGGTGAGCGCACGCTCCCCGTCATCGGGATGGTCGATCGTGTATTGATAGACCTCTCCCAAACCGGTCGAAACCGGCCCGAGCACAGGTGTGATGCCGGGCGGCATTCGGGTGGCCGCTTCCAGCAACCGCTCCATCACCATCTGGCGGGCGAAATAAACATCGGTTTGGTCGGTAAATACCAATGTAATGATAGACAGCCCGCTTTTGTTCAGAGAACGCATTTCTTCCAAGCCCGGCAAACCGGTCATCGCGATTTCCAGCGGAACCGTTACCAGCCGCTCGATTTCCTCCGGACTGCGTCCTATTGCTTCCGTGGCAATTTGCACCTGGACATTAGTCACATCAGGGAAAGCATCGATTGAAAGACGCTGCGATTCACGCAACCCAAATCCCATCAAAATCAACGCCACCACCACCACAACCAGGCGTTGTCTCAACATTGCACGCACCAGCGCAGTCAACATGGCCTACTCCTGATCGGTACGCTTGCGCTCGTTGTTCAAATGAAAAGCCCCCTCCACTACGATCGTCTGATCCGTGGCCAGTCCCGCGTGAACAGGCCGCAGCTGGTTGACCGCCTCCCCGAGTTCAACCGGCACCAAAGTGAAATGCTTCTCGTCCCGGGCCGCGAACACATGATCACGATTGTTCTCGCGCACGACAGCGCCGACCGGAATCACCAGCTGCGCATGCGCATGTTCGGTAATATGCACCGTCGCCAGCATATCGGGTTTCAGCTTCCGCTGCGGATTATCCACCTCGGTGCGCACGGTCACGGTCCGCGTCAGCGGATTGACAATATCGGCCACAAAAATAATGGTTCCGTCCAGACTGATATTCCCAAGTGCCGGCACGCGAATTTCCACTTGCTGCCCCTGCATGACAAAATCGGCGGTATATTCGGGCACATCTCCCACTACCCAGACAACCGACAAATCCGCCAGGGTGAACAGCTGATCGGATGGCTGCACAACCTGCCCCAGTGCCACATTACGCTCAATGATCGTGCCGCTGTGCGGCGCCTTGATCATGACCGAGGGCAGAATCTGTCCCCGCTTGACCAGATCATTCATCGCCCCGTTATCCACGCCAAGCAGCCGCAACTGATCCTTGGCCGCACTCAATTCGGCGCGCGCCACTTGCGATTCCGATTCGCGCCGCTGCAGCTCGGCTGCGCTGATCACATCTCCGGCAAACAATTGCTTGGCACGAGCCGCAGCGCGCTCAGCCAGCATGGCCAGGGAATGCGCGCGCAAATAAGCCAACTGGGCCTGCGTCAGCTCCGGGCTGGCGATTCGCGCCAGCTCTGTTCCCGCTTCGACGCTGTCGCCAAGCTGCACATAAACATCGACGATCCGGCCGGTGAAACTCGCACCCACCCGCACCAGCCGCTGCTCGTGCACCTTGATCTGCCCCGGCACATGCAGTTTCTCGGCTATATCGGTTACGAACGGATGCCCGGTTTCAATCCATTGGCGCATCTCGGGCCGGAGGACTATGGTATTGGGGTCATCATCTTCAACTGTCCCGGTTTGCGGGGTGCCGCCAGCGAGAGCCGGCTGGAGCTGGGGCTGCGCCGGGCCGCTATCCTGCTGGCAACCCAGCAGCAACGAGCACCCAACCAGAACAAAAAATAAAAACTGCCATTGAGTATTCATTCAGGAAAACTAATCCTTTGGATAATGGGCGCGCAACCGGTCAATTTCGGCAGCAGCAGCCTGTAATTCAAATCGGGCCTGCAATAATTCGGAACGCGCGTTGCGCAATACCCGCTGCGTATCCAGTACCTCGATAAACCCCCTCTCCCCCAGGCGAAAAGCGGTTTCCGCCACACGCAAGGCGGATTCGGCTTCACGCACGATGCCCCCTTCAAACATCTCCACTCGGCGCCTGGCTATTTCCATCGTCTGCCAGGCGGATTCGAGCAGGCGCACGACCTCGAAACGGCGATAATCGAGCGTCTCGCGCACCCGGGCGGCATCTGAAATCGCCGCATTGATTTCCCCGCTGCGGCGATAGAACAAAGGTATTCGCAAGCTCAACCCGACTGTATTGGAAGTGAATTGCTTGTCCTGATAATTGCTATACAGAATGTCGACCGAAGGCAGCACCGCTGCCCGTTCCTGCTCGATCCGCAAGGAAGCGCGGTCCCGCTCGGCTTCCAGGCGCAGAATTTCCGGGTTGCTGCCGGGCAAATCCGCGCGTAACGCGTCCAGCGACGGCAACTCGACCGGATCGGTCAGCGACGCCTCGATATCGAAACCTTGCTCGAGCGCGCCGGCGGTCAATTGCAACAAGGCGATCCGCGCACGCTCGGTATCCAGCATGGCCGCCTCCTTTCTGCTGGCGGCAGTCATGACCTCGGTATCGGCCCGGATCAATTCGAAACGCGCCACCTCACCGACATCTACGCTCAGCTTGATGCGACGCTGAATTTCCTGCATCAGGTTGAAAATATCGGATTCCATCTCCGCCAGCCCGCGCCGCAACAGAAACTCGTAAGTGCGCACCCGCAATTGGGCCGCCAGATCCGCGCGTACTTGCTCCAGATTGGCACGGCTGGCTTCAACACCGGCTTGCGCCGAACCGATCCGGGCACTGCGAACAAATGGATTTTCCAAAGGCTGGCTGACCGTCACCTGGCGCTGCATGGAAGCCGGACCGGTATCGATCTCCGGCAAGCGTGGGCTATCGGGGCCGGCCATCACAGTCACTTCAGGATTGGGAAGTGCCGCCGCGCTGACGACATCCGCTTCCGCGATATCGACCTGGGCACGAGCGGCCTGCATCAGACCGTTGGCCTGCAGTCCGATACGCTGAATCGCTTCAATCGTATATTTACCGCTGGCCGCATGCGCCAGATCCAGCGATGCAATCAAAATGCATAGGCAAAATAAAAATCCCGGCTTAAAAATTCCCCGCAAAACAAAAAAAATAGTACTCATTTGAAAATTGCCGGATTACCCTGGATAGGCAGCCCAAGGCTTGCGATTTGTGTGCGGCAATTTGTTGAAAAACATCTACAGCCACTTGCAAGCGAACATATCTGCAAGCAACTGTAAAAACCCAGAAAACTGATAATGACCATTCGTTAAGAGAAGTTTATGATACGACAGCCGGTAACCGGCCTAGGCGAGATTTAATATCAAGCAAGATAGAAACATAATATAGCATAGCATAGCATTTTCGATCGTTTCCATTTGTATACTACTCTATCAGCGATTGAGTGCCGGGAAGACGCCGCATGGGACCTGGCATGCATCTCTCCAAAATGACATGGGATGTGTTCACACACTCTCACCAAAATTCAACCCACGCCACCCCGTAACAACTTACGATGTGACGACACATAAGCCCGGCAATCCAGCTGAATGATCAGAACCTGCAGAAAAGTGCCGCTCCAGGCCAGCGCGGCCAGCATCAGCAACCATTCCCGATGCGGGCTCAAATCGGCGCCGATACGGAGGATCGCAGCGGCTGACATGCAAGCGGTCAGCATGACAATCGGCTGGATACGCGAAGGATATTGCTTCACCTGCAGCAACGTCACGCGCACGATGACATTGGCAGCCAGCGTGCCCAGCGCGCCCACCGTCAGCGCATGCACGGCGGTACTGAAATACGCCCCGCCATTGAGCTTGACCCACCCCAGCAGCAGCAACCCCAGCGCCAGCCAGCCATAGCCGACACCGAGGCAAATCAGATCGGGCCGCGCCAGACAACGCCACAATTGCCAGCGCAGCAAACGCACGCCGGCCAGCACGCCGCTCGTGCACAGCAGCAGGCCCGATACGGAAGCCGTCAGCGGCGCGAGCGCAAAAGCGGCCACAACAGTCACAATCAAAGCCGCCTCGATATGCGGCTGCACTCTTGCCTCCAACTCCTTGCCCTGCCGATAAAACTCGCCCGCAACCGCCGGCGCCAGCATGCGCCCCCCCATGAACAACATCAGCAAGGCAAACAGCAGCACGCTTTCATCCAGAAAAGCGCGCGCCAGCAAGTGGTAATCGAGGTGGCCTATCAGCGCAATCAGCACAGTCATTGCACAGATCAGCCCTAGCAGGGGCGCCAGAAGACGGTTACGCCATTTCTTCGCCACCCATAGACGCGGCAGCATATGCCAGGCAAGCAACCCGACAAAGAGCGCGTTAACCAGCACAGTCGGCCACTCAAGCGGCGCGATCAAACCGGTTATCCGCGCCAGCAGCCAGACAAACAGGAACCCGGCAAGCCGGCGAGCCGGCATCGGACCCAGCAAATAGCCCGCAATCAGCGCCAGCGCAAAACCGAACAGCATCTCATAGGCGTGACCGGCCGGCGTAGCCAGCGCCACTGGCCCATAACCATGCCGAGCGAGCATCGCCAATGGCACCATCCCAAGCGCATACACACTGGCTGCCAGAAAAAACCATTGATGCGCCTGCACCTTGGCAGCTCCCGGCAACCCTTTCAAGAAAGCATTCATCCTATTATCCTGACTGAAATACGGCGCAAATCGCCTCGGAAATATATTCCTGGCCGATAAACACCTGCAACAACCATGCGCCGGTGCATAAAAGACTTAAATGGTAAAATTATCATTGGAATGCAACATGCCGCCACACCTGCCACGCAGCGCTGTAACAGAATTGCAATAATTGAATGCGATCATACGCATGCAGTCAAGAACGGCCTGGCAAGGCTAACCACGAATGGTTTGGTGGTAGTGCTCACTTTGTTTGTGGTTTGTCATGCAGCAGGACAAATGATTGATAACGGGACAAATCAGCGTAGGGTGCACCCGTGCACCGTCAAACATCCGGCCCACGGCGGCCAGCCGTCACACCGCAACAGCCGGTGCACGGGTGCACCCTACAGGCGGCTGTTCCACTACTGGTTTTTATAACCACGAATGTACACGAATGATTGGGTGGTCGCGCTCACTTTGTTTGTTTTTGTCGTGCGACAAGGCAAATAATTGACAACGGGCCAAGTTCCAGACGTCATGCAGCCAAAATGATTTTGAAACATTCGTGAGTATTCGTGTCCATTCGTGGTTGATTGGCAGTCACTCAGAACCGCAAATGGCATACGCGGCAAACGCCCGGCGGCAGATATTTGGCAATACCACCTTATCGATGAACAGATTCAGGGAAATCACATGTTTTTCTTATCCAAGCAAATCTCCGGCCTACTGGATACCTCCCTACGAACAGAACCAGGCAGATTGACCCAACTGCCTGGCTATTCTTTTTGCAGCAGTCTGCTAGGGTTTGCGGCCGTTTTCATCCACATCGCCCTGCTACCGCAAAATGCCCACGCGGTCCGCCCTTTTGTAACGGACGACGCGCGCATCATCGATGTCGGGCAAATCGAAGTGGAATCCTGGCTGGAAGTTGGCCATACCGACAGTACCTGGAACCCTGCACCCGCAGTCAACTTCATGGCAGGTGCAACAGTCAACGACTGGCTCGAAATCATCGTCGGCAGCGGCGTGGCGCGAGGTGGCAATGGAAAATTTGCCATGCCCAACCCTGTGCTGCAGCCCAAACTGCTGCTCATGGCTGCTGAAAAGAATGGGCGTCCCGGCTTTGCACTCGGCGCCGGCGCCACGTTCGATGCGGGCGTGGGCGATCTGCATGATCGCGGCAACAGCGCCTACCTGATTGGCATGACGACCTGGCGGCTGTATGACGACTGGCTGATGACCCATATCAACTATGGCGCCCGCATGGACAAATCGCGCAATCACTCGGCCAAGTACCGTCCCTATTGGGGCATCGGGCTGGATGCGGGTCTGATCAAGGAAGAGATCCGTCTGATCGTCGAGGCATATGCCGGCGACCCGCTCGATCTGCACGCGCCCAAGACAGCCGCCCAAATGGGCTTCCGCTGGCTGGCCAGCGACTATGTCAACCTGGATCTGACCGTCGGCGTCCAGCCCGAGCTGCATGAACATACCCGCAACAGAACCGGTTCGGCCGAGGTATGGGGGCAAATCGGCCTGCGCCTGCTGTTCGACGCCTTCACGCCCGGCGGAAAACGCGGCGACCCGATGGGCGCACGCGGCATGTTTGTCCGCTGAGCATCACCACCCACCAATTCAGACAGCCGGCAGCGGCGATTACGTTCGCATCTGTGCCTGGGTAATCTGGCTGTTGGGCGGCACGCTGCGCGTCAGCCAGACATTTCCGCCGATCGTGGAACCGCGCCCGATCGTGATCCGCCCCAAGATCGTCGCCCCGGCGTAAACGACCACATCGTCCTCGACAATCGGATGGCGGGCGATGCCTTTGACCAGCGAACCATGCTCGTCCACCGGAAAACGCTTGGCACCCAATGTCACCGCCTGATACAGACGGACATTGTTGCCGATAATGGTTGTCTCGCCGATCACGACCCCAGTGCCGTGATCGATGAAGAAGCGCCGCCCGATCTGCGCACCGGGATGAATCTCTATCCCGGTCATCGAATGCGCGATCTCCGATATCATGCGCGCAATCAGGGGCACACCCAATTGGTATAACTCATGCGCCAGGCGATAATAGGTAATGGCCGCAATGCCGGGATAGCATACCAGCACCTCATCGATACAATGCGCGGCAGGATCACCCTCATAAGCCGCCACGATATCGTCATCCAGCAGCCTGCGAATCTCGGGCAGACGCTTCGCAAATGCCTGCGTGATGGCAGCAGCCTGTTCATGCCCTGCCTTGTCGAGATGTTCGGTGCCCGAAATGAAATGCAGCTCATGCTGAATCTGCACCAACAAAGCACGCAATGTTGAATTCAGGGTGTGACCGACATAATGATCGACTCCCTCAGCAGCCAAATCAGCCGGTCCCAGCCGGTTGGGAAACAAGGCTGCACGCAACCCTTCCGCGATCCCGGCCAGAATCTTGCGTGAAGGCAACCTGGGCGGCCGAAGATGACCCTGCCGCTGTTCCAGCGAAGCCGTACGCACGGCGCGCAACTCCGCCACGACTTGATCGATTTCCAGATGCGTGCTTTTCAGCAGCAAATCACTTGCGCTATTGATTCCTGTCACAATACCCCCAACGCTTGACTGTCATTCGGTAACCCACCCTCGATGCGTCCACACCATTCGCTTCCAAACAACCACTAATGCACACCAATGCACACGAATTTTCAAAATCATTTTGGCTGCATGATGTCTGAAATTTGTCCCGTTACCAATCATTTACCCCACCACATCATTCGTGGTTATCAAAACCAGTAGCGGAACAGCCACCCCGTAGGGTGCACCCGTGCACCGGCTTTTGCTGCGCGGCGGCTGGCCGCCGTGGGCCAGATGTTTGACGGTGCACGGGTGCACCCTACGCTGACTGCTGCGGCTTGACTTCAACCAGAACCAGACCGGCTATCGCCCATCCACCCACCTCATGATTAAAACAAATAAAGCAAACACCCCCACCCAATCATTCGTGTGTATTCGTGTCCATTCGTGGTTCCCCCACAAAGACGGCTTGCTGGCGTATTATCGTCAGAAAATAAAGCATCTATTGTACTCGTCATTGCAGGATTTGCTACCATCGGCAAGACTGCCGCAACTTCCGAATATGGAATAACCCATGACTCAATATCTGATCTACGGCGACATCGGTGGAACCAAAACCCTGTTGCATGCCGCACGGCTACAGGGGCAACACCTCGAACCGGTCTGCGAATACCGCTATGACAGCCGCGCCCATCAACATTTCGAGGACATCTTCAGCGACTTCCTGCAGCGCGCCAAGTGCCAACCCGCCGCGCTCTGCCTGGCAGTGGCCGGGCCGATCGTCGCGCAGCGGGTGGAACTGACCAATCTTTCCTGGGTGATGGACGCAGCCCAGCTGGCCAGGCAGTTCTCGATTCCAGCCGTGCAAATCCTCAACGATTTCGAGGCGGCGGCCTTGTCGATCGAGATTCTGACGACAGACGATCTCGTCACCCTGCAAGCCGGCAAACCCTTCCCGGACGCCATGCGCGTCATTCTGGGTGCGGGCACTGGCATGGGTGTCGCCTGGCTGCTGCGGCAGGATCAACACTTCCAGCCACTTGCCACCGAAGCCGGACATATTGATTTTGCACCGCTCAACCCGCTCCAGATCGAATTCCTGCAGTACCTGTTGACCAAGCATACCCATGTCTCGGTCGAACGGATACTATCCGGACAAGGATTAACCCATATCTTCAATTTTCTGCAAACACGCGTCACCGAGGATCTGCAACTGAAAAGCATCGCGCTCGATACCGACGACGGCGCGACTGTCACACACCTGGCATTCGAGCACCAACACCCGACCGCCCTGCAGGCACTCCAGTTATTCAGCGAAATCTATGGCGCCTATGCAGGCAATCTGGCGCTGGCCGGCCTGTGCCGGGGCGGCGTCTACATTGGCGGCGGCATCGCGCCCTATATCATCGACATTTTGAAGCAACCCGGTTTCATCGAGGCATTCCGCAACAAGGGACGCTTCAGATCCCTGCTCGAAGAAATCCCGGTGCATGTCATCATGAACCGCAAGGCCGGCCTGCTCGGTGCCGGTCTGCAGGCCCGGCGCCTGCTGAAATAATCCACAATCCTCAATCATGCCATGGAAAGTTACGATACCCTGATCGCCACCCTCGCGCTCACCATGGGCGCATCCTGGGCGAGCGGCATCAACCTGTATGCCGCGCTGCTGATGCTCGGCCTTGGCGCCGCCACCGGAAACATCACACTGCCCGACGAACTGACGATACTCGCCAATCCTTTGGTCATCGGCGCCGCAGGCGTCATGTACCTGATCGAATTCTTCGCCGATAAAATACCCGGCCTGGACAGCGTCTGGGATGCCGCGCATACCTTCGTCCGGATACCGGCCGGCGCGATGCTGGCTGCCGGTGCAGTCGGCGATGTATCGACCGCGATGGAAATCACGGCCGGCATCCTCGGTGGCAGCGCCGCGGCTACCAGCCATGCCACCAAGGCCGGCACACGCCTGATGATCAACACTTCCCCCGAACCCGCTTCCAACTGGACAGCCTCCCTCAGCGAAGATGCAATGGTGTTTGCCGGGTTATGGGCTGCCCTCAATCATCCCCTGATCTTTCTCGGACTGTTCATCGCATTCATCGGCCTGGCCATCTGGCTGCTGCCCAAATTATGGGCCCTGCTCAAAGGCTTGCTGATGCGCATCGCCAAATTCCTACACCTTGCCAGCCCGCCTCCCGCAGCCAACAAACCCGATCGCGAAACCTGAAACATAACTTCTGCCACCGATTCCAGGAATCACCCGGCTGGATTGCTTCGCTGCGCACGCAAAGACGGCAGAAAACAATGGTCATCCGCAATTTCAACCATCATCTTGGCGATGCCCAACGGGCCGTGGCCATCCAGATGCTTTTCGGCAACCCTATCGCCATAGCTGCCAAAGCGATGCGCAAACTGACCTGGCATTGACGTTTCCAAACAGCTTCTGAGGACCGATGAAGCGCTCACCGATACCTGGGCGGGTGGCGTCTGGAAGAAGCAGTCGGGTATACTGGCTATTCATGCCTTGATTGGCAACGTTGTTTTCATTCCAGCCAGAAAGGTTACACAGGAGAAGATATGCCTAATTATCAAGTAGTTTCCAAAACCCACCACACCACCAAGCGCTGGCAGCGTTTCGCCTCTTACCAGTTCGCCGCTTCCGATGCGGTGGCGTCGCTGGTCGTGAAGGAGTTGCCGAGTGCCGTCATGCATCTGCCGATCGGTTTCATTGCGGCCGATCAGACTTTTTCGCTGGTGGCCATGCAGGGGCTGGCGCCCGGCAAGAATCTGCTGGTCGCCCCGGATGGCCGCTGGCTTGCTGGTTACGTTCCGGCTGCCTACCGCAGCTTTCCGTTCGCTCTGGCCAATACGGAAAATGGCCAACAGGTGCTGTGTATCGATGAGGAAAGCGGCCTGCTTTCGGATGCGGAAGGCGAGTTATTCTTCAACGATGACGGCACCCCTTCAAAATCCGTCGCGGATGTCTTGAATTTCCTGGAGCATGTGCAGGCCAACCGCGAAGCAACCGTTCGAATTTGTGCCGTGCTGCAAAAACACGATCTGATCCAGCCATGGCCGATCAAGGTGAAGACTGAATCGGGTGAGCGCAACATCGAAGGACTGCATCGTATCGATGAAGCCGCATTGAATACATTGCCGGAAGAAGCCTTCGCCGAATTGCGCAAAACCGGCGCTTTGCCGGTGGCTTATTGCCAATTGCTGTCGATGCAACACCTGGCAAAACTCGGCAAACTGGCCCAGGCCCATGCACAGGCCCAAACGGCACCGGCGGCAGCGCCGAATGGTGAACTCGATCTGGAGTTTCTCAAGAACGACGGCAATATCAGTTTCGGAAATATTCACTGAAAAGGGCTGAGTGCCGGGAGAGTTATCCTGGCGCAGGCCATACCAGGGCAACCACGAATGGACACGAATGCACACGAATTTTAAAAACCACCGTGGTTGTATTGCATCTGCTGCCAGCTCAGATATCGATCATTTACCCAGCTGTATGTCATGCACCAAATAAAGCCAGCGTTATCAATAAAAATTCGTGTGGATTCGTGTCCATTCGTGGTTAGCATTCGTTATTGGGGCTTGCAAGCTCACCCCAACCTACGGCTCTAACCAGGAATGCGTTAACGCAAGATCAGACACCTACGCCGCGCTATCACTTCGATTTGCGTTCATCTCATTATGAGATATACTGGTATCATGAAGATTATCAGCAACAGCGCCCTGCGAGACTTTGCTACAAGCCATCCACAGGCCGAAGTGCCCTTGCAGGGCTGGCGGCGGGTGATTGAAAAGAACCGGTTTGCCAACTGGGCTGAACTCAAGGCCGTCTTCAATACAGTAGATAAGGTCGGCGAGTTGGCGGTATTCGACATCGGCGGCAACAAATACCGGCTGATCGCCTATATCCGGTTTGGAAAGCAGATCGTGTACATCAAAGCGGTACTCACCCACCGTGACTACGACAAAGGAACCTGGTAATCATGAATGCGTCCATCAATGTGAAGAGCCTGCTCCCACTCTGGGAGCAGTTCCGTGCAGCCACCGGCATCACCTCTATCCGTGACGAAGCCCACTACGCGCGGATGACCGAAATACTCGAAGCCCTGCTCGACGAAACCCAAGGCGACGAGAACCATCCCGCCATGGGCCTGGTCGACATAGTAGGCGATCTCATCGAAGACTACGAGGCCGAACACCACCCACTACCCGAGACCACTGGCGCGCACGCCCTGAAATTCTTGATGGCGCAGCACGGTTTAAAACAAAGCGACCTGCCCGAGATTGGTAGCCAAGGCGTAGTGTCAGAGATTCTGGCCGGCAAGCGCGAGCTCAATATCCGTCAGGTACGAGCCCTGAGCAAACGGTTCGGCGTCTCGGCAGCGACATTCGTCTAGGAGGCTGTCCGAGAATAGCGATCGTAGCGAGGGCGAAGCTGGCTGAGCGGGATTTTTCGATCATTTGAGGCGAATAGTGGTTCTATTCAACGAAAAGGATCGGAAAATCCAGCCTGGCAGGTTCGTCCGCAGTAGATCTGTCTATTCTCGGACAGCCTCCTAGTAGCCCAACCTTTGGAAAACAGCAGCAGGCACAACTGTGCCCCCACAGTTTTCCTTCTCCATGCTATTAATGGTTGATTAGAAACACGAATCCACACGAATTTTAAAAACCACTGTGGTTGTATTGCATCTGCTGCCAGCTCAGATATCGATCATTTACTCTGCTTTATGCCATACATCAAATAAAGCCAGCCTTATCAATAAAAATTAGTGTGCATTCGTGTCCATTCGTGGTTAGTAGTGCCCCCGGCAGGGTTTGCAGCATCACGCAATCGCCATCAGACCTTTCTTCTGAATGATCGTGAGCAAACGCAAAGCGGGGCCGCCAGGCTTCTTGACCCCGCGCTCCCAGTCCGAGACCAGGTTCTTGGAAACGTTGAGATAACGTGCAAACACCGGCTGCGAGATGTGCTCACGCAGCCGGATTGCTTTGATCTCCTCCGGTGCCAGCACATGCACCGGCGTCAGACACGCTTCATCGAATTCGCGCATCGTCTGCTTATCAACAACACCAATCACGCACAGGGTCTCCATTGTTTCATGGATGGCGGCAAAGGCATCGCTGCTGTATTTCTTAGGCATCTTTGATTACCTCCTCAAACTGACCGTTGTCGATGAGCCGTTGCAATTGCTCATCGGTGAGCGCAAGAACCAGCTTGGCCATCTTCTTGAACTGGACCTCTTCATCCTTGCAACTTATTGGAACCACGAATAGACACGAATCCACACGAATATTTAAAAACCACCGTGGTTGTAGGTTGTATCGCATCTGCTACCAGGTCAAACAGCAATCATTTACCCAGCTACATGCCATACATCAAATAAAGCCAGCCTTATCAATAAAAATTAGTGTGCATTCGTGTCCATTCGTGGTTAGGGCTGCAAGCCTGACACAAGATCCGGCCCCTCTGTTCCTTGGTCGATTTTTTACGATTTAGCGTTTCCAGCCGGACTTGCTGGCAGTCAGCAATGCATCCCAGTCATCAGGTGGATGGCCCGACTTGAGCATTTTCTGAAAGATCGCATAAGGATCGGTTTTGGCACCTGAAGAACGCAAGGTGTTCTCGTCATTCACCCAGGCGAAAATGATGAGCTTGGCCTTGGAATCAAAGCGAAAGAACAGCCGAAAGCGCCGCCCAACCTTGGCCCGGCGCCAATGCCGAAACGCTGGACCCATGGTGTTGCCTTGCCGGTACTCACCCCGGTTCGGATCGCTTGGAACCGACTCGAAGATTAATTCCGCCAACGCGGCAAACAGCTTGACACTGGCGTTGGATTCGAAACCCTCTGGATCTTGCGCTTTCGCGCGAGAAGCAGCGGCATTCAGTCTTTGAAGCTGCTCGGCCAAGCAATCGTGGAACAGCAGAGTCCACCCGTGCCGCTGAATCACAGCGCTACGCTGCCCTCGATATCTTCGTTCAGATCCACTCGCCTGCCGAGCGCAGCGAGCATCGAGCGCGCCAAGTCATCGGGCAGGGTTGTGACGTGACGGCCGGACTGAATGTCTTTTTCCAAGAGAGCCAGGAAACTGCCGATAGCCGGATCTTCGTGAGATGCGTCAGGCACACGCGTCACGATCACGCAGTCGCCCGTGAAATCAAATGCGACCTTGCCCCCCACGTCCACACCCAAGGCCTGACGGATGGACTTGGGCAATGTGATCTGTCCCTTGGACGTGATGGTAGCGACTTCGCGAATAACAGGCATACGAACCTCCTATAAATCAGAGTGAAATGACATGGTAAGAAATAGTCCTTACTACGTCAAGAGACGCGCGAAATGCCCGATATCAATGCTCAAACCGGCTTGAATTAATTCCATTGACCAAGAATAAGTTAATGCAAGATCTGTCGCCTCTTCTGTGCTTGCAACCTCTTGGAACCACGAATGAACACCAATCCACACGAATACTTAAAAACCACTATGGTTGTATTACATCTGCCGTCAGGTCAAACAGCAATCATTTACCCCGCTGCATGCCATACATCAAATAAAGTTAGCCTTATCAATAAAAATTCGTGTGCATTCGTGTCCATTCGTGGTTTGCATTCGCATTGAGATTCACAAGTTCACCCCAACCTACCATCCTTTTAGCTGATCAGCCATACATTTAGGCAAGATCTGACCCCTTCTCTTTCTAGGAACCACGAATGAACACCAATCCACACGAATATTAAAAACCACCGTGGTTGTATTACATCTGCCGCCAGGTCAAACAGCAATCATTTACCCCGCTGCATGCCATACATCAAATAAAGTCAGCCTTATCAATAAAAATTCGTGTGGATTGGTGTCCATTCGTGGTTTGCATTCGTATTGAGGTTCTCAAACCCGCCCCAACCACAGCCCTTGTGTCATATTGCTCTATCAATCATTAATCCACAGCATTCATATGGCAACCGTCACTTTTGACACACTGAAATTTGTGGAGCGGCTCAAAGCCGCCGGGGTACCAGAAGCAAAGGCTGAAGCTGAGCGCTTGCACTTGCTTTGTCTGAAGCAATGGAATCGCAGTTAGCCACCAAGATGGATGTCAATCGGATTAAGCGGGAATTGCTCGTGATCAAATGGATGATAGGACTGGCACTGGGCGGAATTGTTACTTTGATTCTCAAGGCTTTTTTCTAACCAGCACCTTTTCACTGACCTGATATACATTCACACAAGATCTGATCCCTATACTGCGCGCACAACTCGGTCAAGTGCGCCCACTGCGCTGCCGAACTGTTTCATCAGGTTGGTGACGCAGTCGATGAACTAGGTAAAAGAGGTAAAAGGGTAGCGTCCCCTTTTGCACGAAATAAAGTTAGCCTTATCAATAAAAATTCGTGTGGATTGGTGTCCATTCGTGGTTTGCATTCGTATTGAGGTTCTCAAACCCGCCCCAACCACAGCCCTTGTGTTATATTGCTCTATCAATCATTAATCCACAGCATTCATATGGCAACCGTCACTTTTGACACACTGAAATTTGTGGAGCGGCTCAAAGCCGCCGGGGTACCAGAAGCACAGGCAAAGGCTGAAGCTGAGGCGCTTGCGCTTGCTTTGTCTGAAGCAATGGAATCGCAGTTAGCCACCAAGGTGGATGTCAATCGGATTGAGCGGGAATTGCTCGTGATCAAATGGATGATAGGACTGGCACTGGGCGGAATTGTTACTTTGATTCTCAAGGCCTTTTTCTAACCCACCACTTTTTTCACCGACCTGATGTACATCAGAAAAAGACCTGACCCTATTGCCACTTTGAACTTGACGAAGCACTCAATTCCCGTATACTTGCCTTAACAACACCCGCCACGCCTCTGCATGCAAGCGCACCCCGGCGGGTTTTTTATTGCCCATGAAATTCACCAAACCTGCCATCGATGTCGACGCCCAGATCGCGCTGCTCAAGCAACGTGGGTGGGCTGGTGGTCGCCGACGACGAGGTTGCCCGGCACTACCTGCGTTTCGTGGGTTACTACCGGCTGGCTGGCTACGCGCTGCCGCTCCAGGTGACCTACAACGCGAATGGATTGCACCGCTTCCTCGATGGCACCACCTTCGATGATATGCTCGATCTCTACGTTTTTGACCGCAAGCTGCGTCTGGCCGTGATGGATGCGGTCGAACGCATCGAGGTCGCTGTTCGGGCGCTGCTCTCGCAAACGATGAGCGAATTGCATGGGCCACACTGGTTCATGGCGGCGGCGCATTTTGTGCCCAGTTTCAGGCATACCCAGTTCATCAGCCGCGTGAAGGATGACATTGGCCACGACAGCGCGCGTGCCGCCATGCGCCAGATTTTCATCAAGCACTACTACGACAAATACGGCGAGCCAGAGCTGCCGCCCTCGTGGATGGTCCTCGAAACGTTATCGTTTGGCACCGTTTCCCATGCGTTCAAAAACTTGACGCGCCAGAACCAGAAACCCATCGCCAAGGCCTTCGGCCTCGACGGGGCCGTGTTTGGCTCGTGGCTGCATGCACTGTCCTATGTGCGCAATCTGGCCGCACACCATCAGCGGCTGTGGAATCGTGTCTACACCATCAAGCCGGTTGCCGCCCGGCACTTGGCGGATGACCTTCAGGACACGACGCGCTTTTATGCCCAGGCCATCATGATCGCGGCCCTGCTTCGCGTAGTTGCGCCTGGCAGCCGATGGGGCGAGCGACTGGCTGACCTTCTTGCGCGACACCCGAGAGTGCGACTTGATCGATTGGGCTTCCCCGACGGATGGCAGCAACGAGCAGTCTGGCAGCGATGACCACCTCTCACCCCACCACTTCAACAACCAGCGCATCCGGGTCACCCACGTGCAGGTAAGGCTAAACCACCGTTCAAGCCGCCCTGCCCTCAAACACCCGCCTCACCGCCCCCACACCGCGCAGGTACTTCACCTGCCGTGCCGCGCACAACTCGGTCAGGTGCGCCCACTGCGCTGCCGAACTGTTTCATCAGGTTGGTGAGGCAGTCGATGAACTAGGTAAAAGAAGTAAAAGGGGACGAGTAAAAGGGTAGCGTCCCCTTTTGCATGCACCCTTTTGCAGGACTCCGGGCACACGAGGAAAGTGTGACGGTTCAACACCTTCTCGATGGCCTGCAGCCCGACCATGGGTTTGGCTGGTGACCAGCGTTCCACCCACTCGGTGCGGCAGGTCTTGCGTGCGCTGGCGCGCTTGGAAGCTGTGCTCATCGCACACCTCCCAACTTGAAGAAAGTAGGCCAATGAACTACAATGGCACCATGAATTTCGAATGGGATGAAGCCAAGAGCGACGCGTGCTTTGCCGAGCGCGGGTTCGATTTCGCTTATGCCGCCAGAGCCTTCTTTGACCCGGACCGTATGGTCCAGGCGGATACCCGTCACAGCTATGGCGAAGATCGCTACCGACTGATAGGCAAGATCGAAGAGCGCCTGTTTGTGGTGGTCTACACGCCCAGGCATGACGTCATCCGCATCATTTCGGCACGAAAAGCCAACCAACGAGAGGTCAAGCACTATGAAGACAGTACGCATGACGATTGATCCCGCCGTCCCGGCCTCGTTGGCCACAGGACGCATCGACCCTGCTCGCGTGGATGCCACGACGGAGGCAGACATCGCCAAGCAAGCCGCTGCCGACGAGGCAGAGGCCATGCAGGACGCAGCCAAATTCGCACGTCGAGTTCGCAAGCGCCTAGGGTTGAGCCAAGCGGAGTTCTCTGAACGGATCGATGTGCCGTTGGAAACCATCCGCAACTGGGAACAGGGCAAGCGCAGCCCAACGGGCGCGGCGAAAGCCCTGCTCAAGGTGCTGGACAAAGCCCCGGAGGCCGCGCTCGCTGCGCTGCAATGAAACTGGATAGGTGTGCTCATCACACACCTCCCCAGCAGCATTGCACGTAGGAGCAGAACTTACACTCGAAGTGGCTGGCGGAGGCTGTGCCGCGTGGCAGCAGCTCACCGGCTTCCGTCGCCTGAATCACCCGCACCGCCCGGTCGGACATCTTCTGGGCGAGCGCCGCATCGAAAGGTAAAAGGGGACGAGTAAAAGGGTAGCGTCCCCTTTTGTCCGTCAGGTCAAACAGCAATCATTTACCCCGCTGCATGCCATACATCAAATAAAGTCAGCCTTATCAATAAAAATTCGTGTGCATTCGTGTGCATTCGTGTCCATTCGTGGTTTGCATTCGCATTGAGATTCACAAGCTCACCCCAGCCTACGACCCTGCAAAATTTGGCTCCTCGGCAGAATTTGTGGGTAACCGAAAGCGCCTTTTGTAAGACCATGGCCGGTGATAGTGGAGCACCCCGCCCAATCTCTGAGAAGA
>NZ_FNOY01000012.1 GCF_900107165.1 Nitrosomonas halophila | reverse complement strand
TGCTGCGCACCACAACGCGACCTGAAGCGCTGCATAAACAACTCTACCAGGCTTTGAACATCAAACCCGATCCAATCGGCAAACGTAAAACAATTATCGACAGAAAAAAATCCGTAGTGCCAACCGACTCCAGTTGAAAATTTTAACTTGTTGAAAAATTGGGGATGTTTGAGATAGGGTCACGAAGTTGGGTGAGGCATATGCCGGGTCAGGCCAGCCATCTCTGCATGGTTGTGGAATGAATGATGCAAGCTTAAGAGCTTTTTTTTGCCTGAAGATCGCGCTCGATTGCGTCGATCATCAAGCCTGCTACATTGATGCCTGTTTGAGCGGTAATCTCTTGCATGCCTGTCGGGCTGGTGACATTGATCTCGGTCAGATAGTCTCCGATGATATCCAGTCCGACCAGCATTAGGCCGCGCTGGTAAAGAATCTGTCCCAGTTTCGCGGCAATCTCCCTGTCATGCGCTGACAGGGGCTGGGCCGTGCCCGTGCCGCCGGCAGCCAAATTGCCACGTGTCTCCCCGGGTTTCGGTTTGCGTGCGAGGGCGTAAGCTACGGGCTCCCCCGCGATTAACAGAATACGTTTATCACCTTCGCTGATTTCGGGCAGGAAACGCTGCGCCATGATGGTGCGCGTCCCATAATGGGTCAGCATTTCCAAGATCACGCCGATATTGTGGTCGGTGCTGTGTACACGGAAAATTCCGGCACCGCCCATGCCATCGAGCGGCTTCAGGATAATGTCCTGGTATTCGGCGAGAAATTCGCGGATCAGAGATTCCTGCCGGGTGACGATGGAGGGCGGGATGAGGTGAGGAAATTCCGTGATGGCCAGTTTTTCATTGTGATCACGGATGGCCCGTGGCCTGTTGATGACATAGGCGCCTTGCCGTTCGGCCAATTCCAACAAATAAGTGCTGTAGATATATTCGCTGTCAAAGGGAGGATCCTTGCGCATGAGAACCGCGTCGAAGTGATGCAGCGGTAGCGCTTCCGTCACGCCTTCCTGATACCAGTGGTAGGGGGTGTCTGGCTGCTCGGCAAAGGCCAGCGCGCGCGCAAAACCGACCACCTGCTCGTTTTTCCAGGCAAGATCCCCTTGCTGCAGGACATAAAGCTGATGACCGCGTGCTGCCGCTTCACGCATCATGGCATAGCTGGAATCCTTGTGGATCTTGATGGTGTCGAGCGGGTCCAGAATAAATGCCAATTTCATGGTGTTTCACCTCATGCGTTCGTATTCAGTACAGGATGTTTTGCATAACGATCCAGCTCGATCGCCGCTGCGAGCAGCGCCAGCCTGGCAATTACGCCGTAGGCATAGAAGCGATTGGGCACCGCATCAGGCCTGGCGGTGGGGTTGGGTTGCACGCAGGTGGTGTCAAATGCCAGGGGCACGAAATGCATGCCGGGGGCATTCAGATTTTCATCGATGCCGCGCCCGGTATGAACCCGGTAAAAACCGCCGACCACGTAACGGTCGATCATGTAGATGACGGGTTCAGCCACGGCCTGATGTATGCTCTCGAAAGTATATACGCCTTCCTGTACCAGCACATTCCTCACGAATAGGCCTTCCTTGACGGTGGCCATTTTGTTTCGTTGCTTGCGGTTGAGTTTATAGACATCAGCGCCATCTTTGACGCTCATGATGCCCATGCCGTAAGTGCCGGAATCGGCCTTGACGATGACAAAAGGTTTCTCCTTGACGCCATATTGTGTGTATTTCTCCTGCAGGTCGCGCAAGATTTCATCAACAGCTGCAGCGACGCAGTCTTCGCCTTCCTTTTCATGGAAATTGACTTTGCCGCAAGATGTAAAATAGGGGTTGATGAGCCAGGGGTCGATATCGATCAATTCGGCAAAGGCCTGTGCAACACTGTCGTAAGCGTTGAAATGGGATGACTTGCGGCGAGTTGCCCAGCCTGCATACAGTGGCGGAATGGTAATTTGTTCCAGGTCTTGCAGGATTTCCGGCACACCGCCGGATAAATCATTGTTGAGCAGAATGGCGCAAGGATCAAAATCCGCTGTATGAAGCCTGTTTCCCCTGCGTTGCACGGGTTCCAGCAATAAGGTATCGCCATTGGGCAACGCTACCGGCGTGGGACGAGTGATTTCCGGCAGCAGTGATCCGATGCGGATATCCAGGCCAGCCTGGCGCATGATGGACTGCAGAACAGCAACATTTTGCAGATAAAAAATATTGCGCGTATGATTTTCCGGGATCAGCAAGATGCTGTGTGCATCGGGGCAGATTTTTTCCACCGCGGTCATCATTGCCTGCACACACAATGGAATAAACGTTGGATTAAGATTGTTAAATCCACCCGGAAACAGGTTGGTGTCGACAGGCGCCAGCTTGAAGCCGCTGTTGCGTAAATCCACCGAACAATAGAACGGTACGGCATGTTCATGCCATTGTTTGCGCAGCCAGTGCTCGATTAGCGGCATGGCATCCAGGATGCGTTTCTCGAGTTCGAAAATCGGCCCGTTCAAGGCGATAGTGAGGTGAGGTACCGGCATGTGGAAAGCATAAAGATAAAAATTGGAATGGCTAATTATAGCATCACAGCCAACGCGAAAAATTCTGCCCGGGATAGTATCCCTGTCTTGAGTACGGGTTGGATAGGATGAGCCATCCGGGTGCCGGTATTTGTCATGAGCGCTGCCGGCTCGCGTTGAAATTTGCTTGGTTGCTGGTTTTTTCTGCGGCAGCAGGGGTTTTTCGCTGCGCGAGCATTGTGGCCGCGTGCGCTAACGCATAAATATTACACATAATCTGCTGGTAGCGATATAATTGGCGGTTCTATGATGGGAGATGGATATGTATGCAGTAATCAAGACAGGCGGTAAACAATACCGGGTTGAAGTTGGTAACAAATTGAAAGTTGAAACACTGTCTGCCGAAGCAGGCAGCGAAATATTGCTGGACCAGGTTCTGATGGTGGCGGATGGTGAAAACATCGCTACCGGCAAGCCATTGCTTGATCAGGCCAAAGTCAATGCGACTGTGATCGGTCATGGGCGGCATGACAAAGTGCGCATATTCAAGATGCGCCGGCGCAAGCATTATCAGAAACATCAGGGACACCGGCAGAATTACACTGAAATTCAGATTACCGGTATTTCCGCATAAGGAGGTTAGTTCATGGCACATAAGAAAGCAGGCGGTAGTTCAAGAAATGGGCGCGATTCCCATTCCAAGCGTTTGGGCATTAAACGCTTTGGTGGTGAGTTGATTAAGGCGGGTGGCATCATCGTCCGCCAACGTGGCACCCAGTTCCATCCTGGAGACAATGTGGGCATTGGCCGCGATCATACACTTTTTGCCAAAGTGGAAGGGAAAATACAATTTACCACCAAGGGTGCATTGAACCGTAAGACGGTTGCCGTGATTCCCGTGTGAGCGTAGTGGTTGCGCTTGACGATCAGTGCTCACCGAAGCAAAAAGCCCCATTCCTGTAATGGGGCTTTTTGCTTTATTTTCAGTCTGTTATATAAGAGAAGAAGAGCAGATTTTTTTATCAGCAATGAGAGCGGTCACGCCAGAGCAAATTCATGAAATTTATCGATGAAGTAAAAATACAGGTTTTTGCTGGAGATGGTGGCAATGGTGTGGCCAGTTTCCGCCGCGAAAAATTTGTGCCGAAAGGCGGGCCGGATGGGGGCGATGGCGGACATGGCGGCAGTATCTACGCCCTTGCCGATCACAATCTCAATACGTTGATCGATTACCGCTACACGCCAATTTTTCGGGCGAAACGGGGGGAGAATGGCCGTGGTTCCGACTGTTACGGCAAGGGTGCGGAAGATATCATCCTGCGCATGCCGGTAGGCACAATCATTACCAATGTGCTGACCGGTGAGGTCTTGGCCGATCTCAAGCAGGATCAGCAAAAAGCATTGCTGGCCAAGGGCGGCAGGGGCGGGCTGGGCAATATCCACTTTAAATCCAGCACCAATCGTGCTCCCAGGCAGTTTACCCATGGCGAGCCCGGTGAAAAATTCGAGCTGAAGCTGGAGCTGAGGATACTGGCTGACGTCGGATTGCTCGGATTGCCCAATGCTGGGAAGTCCACGCTGATTCGCGCAGTTTCCGCGGCGCGCCCCAAGGTGGCCGATTATCCGTTTACCACGCTGCATCCTAACCTGGGCGTCGTGCGTGTCGATACCAGCCGCAGCTTCGTGATGGCGGATATCCCGGGCCTGATTGAGGGGGCGGCGCAGGGTGCCGGGCTTGGACATCGATTTCTCAAGCATCTAAGCCGCACGCGCCTGCTGCTGCATGTCATCGATGTTGCGCCCTTCGATGACAGTGTCGATCCCGTACAGACCGCCTGGGCGCTGATCGACGAACTCCGGCAATTCGATGAATCGCTTTATCACAAGCCTCGCTGGCTGGTCTTCAACAAGGCCGATCTGTTGCCAGAAGCCGAACAAGAGGCCGCCTGTCAGCGCTTGCTGGATGGGCTGGCATGGACAGATCGATGGTTTGCCATTTCGGCGCTGACCGGAGAGGGCTGCCAGGCGTTAATTTACGCCATCATGCAATATCTGGAACAGCTGAACTCCGCACTCGAGCATTGATTGCCATGACGCAACCGATTCTGAAACAAGCCCGCCGGATCGTTGTCAAAGTCGGCAGCAGCCTTGTAACCAACCAGGGCAATGGGTTGGATCACGAGGCGCTTGGTTGCTGGGCAGAGCAGATTTTTCGCATCGGGCAAATGGGCAAGGAAATCGTATTGGTTTCATCCGGGGCGGTTGCCGAAGGCATGCAGCGTCTGGGCTGGAAAAGCCGTCCCGCGGCGCTCTACGAATTGCAAGCTGCTGCGGCTGTGGGGCAAATGGGCCTGGCTCAGGCCTATGCCACTTGTTTCAGTGCGTATGGATTGCAGACCGCGCAGATCCTGCTCACCCATGATGATCTATCCAATCGCAAACGTTATCTGAATGCCCGTTCGACGATTCTGGCCTTGCTCAATCTGGGTATCATACCGATTATCAATGAGAACGATACTGTCGTTTTCGATGAAATTCGATTTGGCGATAACGATAATCTGGCAGCGCTGGTTGCCAACCTGATTGAAGCGGAGGTCCTGGTGATCCTGACAGATCAGGCTGGTTTGTACACGAGCGATCCACGCAAAAACTCTGCCGCGACCCTGATACCGGAAACCCATGTCAGCGATCCGGCCATCGAGGCCATGGCGGGCGGCGCCGGTAGTGAGATCGGGCGGGGTGGCATGCAAAGCAAAGTCATGGCTGCCAAGCGTGCTGCACGCAGCGGCGCGCATACCCTCATCGCATCAGGCAAAGCGCAGGATGTACTGGTTCGTTTGGCAAGAGGCGAGGCGATCGGGACTTGCCTGCTCGCTGACATGCCAGTCAGAGTTGCGCGCAAACTGTGGCTTGCCGATCATTTGCAGGTGAGGGGAAGTGTCGTGCTGGATGCGGGCGCGGTCAGGGCGTTGTTGGCCGAAGGTAAAAGTCTGTTGCCAATTGGCGTGGCAGAGGTCCGGGGACATTTCGAGCGCGGTGAGGCCGTGTCATGCCTGGATACTAGCGGTCGCGAAATTGCGCGCGGCCTGGTCAATTATAGCGCCCGGGAGACACGGAAGATCATGCAGCTTCCTACTAGCCGGATTGAGACTGTGCTGGGTTACGTTGATGAGTATGAGCTTATCCATAGAAATAATTTGGTTGTTTTGTGATGATGATGAATTTCGGACCGCCCAGTTGGATCGAGCTTGTTTATAGTCAATATGAATGATCTCTCCCTGTTAACAAGTGCCGAGCAATTGCTGCCTTATACCGCACCCAAATGGCTGCCTGGCGGTAACGCACAAACCATTTATCCTTATTTCTTGAATGCCAATCCAGCGATCAGCTACCGCCGCGAGCGCTGGGAACTGGATGATGGGGATTTCATCGATATCGATTGGCTCGATGGGCGCGCTAATAAGCCGCTGCTGGTTCTGTTGCACGGCCTGGAGGGGAGCTCCCGCAGCCATTATGCATTGAGCATCATGCATTTGCTGCGGACACTGAATTGGCGGGGGGCGGTGGTGCATTTTCGTGGCTGCTCCGGATCGCCCAATCGTCTGCCGCGTGCATATCATGCCGGAGACTCAGCTGAAATAGACCGGATATTGCGCAGAATAGCCGGTCATGGCAGGGCTATGAGTCAGCATCCTCCCTGCTATGTGGTGGGTGTGTCGCTTGGGGGGAATGCTTTGTTAAAATGGCTGGGAGAGCAGAGCATGCAGGCCAATAAATTGATCGCGGGTGCTGTTGCGGTTTCCGTGCCGCTGGATTTGGCGGCGGCCGGCAAAGCCCTTGACGCAGGCTTTAACCGCGTCTATACCCAGCATTTTCTTGTTTCGTTGAAGCGCAAGGTGTTGGATAAGCACAAGCGTTTTCCGGGTCTGCTGGATATTCAGGCGGTTGCGGCATGCAAGACGCTGTATGAATTTGACAACCTGGTGACCGCGCCGCTGCATGGTTTCCGCAATACTGACGATTATTGGCGCAAATCGAGCAGCAAGCCGTGGTTAGGACAAATTCGGGTGCCGACGCTGCTGCTGAATGCCTGCAATGATCCCTTTCTGCCAGCCCATGTCTTGCCCGGGCAGGCAGATGTTTCATCATGCGTTACGTTGGATTTTCCTGCGCAAGGAGGGCATGTCGGTTTTATGCATGGCGCCTTTCCCGGCAAGCTGGAATGGCTGCCTCAGCGCATCATGCGTTTCTTAACGTTCGGCCTATGATCCATATCCACCAGCCAGAGCCAAGGTGCTGCGGGTTTTGAATGTGGGATATGCTACTTTTTGATTGCTTGATAACGTGAATTCGATCTGGCGGCACTTTACCGGACTGATTTGGCTGGCGGTCATCGTGGCGGGTGTCTGGCTTGCATTGGATGCCATCACCGCATTGAGCCTGTTCAGTCTCGTATCACTATGGCTGGTTGTCTATCATACCTGTAAGCTTTATGCGCTGGATCAATGGTTGCGTAATGGCTATCCTTCTCCTGCGGCAGTGCCGGATGGCGCTGGGGTGTGGGGAGAAGTTTTTATCCGTCTGGCGCGATTTGTCAGGCGCTATGACAAAGAATGCCTGCATCTCAATATATCCCTGGATCGATTGCAACGCGCGACTTCCGCAATGCCGGAAGGCATCGTTATCCTTGGTGAGGCCGGCCAGATCGAATGGTGCAATCTGGCTGCAGAACAACATTTGGGATTGAATCTCAAAATGGATGCTGGACAGCATATCACCCGGATGGTCCGCCAAGCGCAGTTTGTTGCTTATTTGAACTCGGGTGATTTTAATAAGCCGTTGATAATAAAACAGCTGCGTTCTCAGGATATTTTGCTTTCACTGCAATTGGTGCCATACGGTGACAGAGAGAAACTGTTGATCAGCCGTGATATCACCCGGTTTGAAAAGATCGAAATTATGCGGCGCGATTTTATCGCAAATGTTTCACATGAATTGCGCACGCCACTGACAGTCATCGGGGGATTTCTGGAAACCCTGTTGGACGAGAACAGAATATCCGGGAAAATGGAGAAAAATGCGCTGGAACTGATGGCGCATCAAGCGACGCGCATGCAGCGGCTGGTTGAAGACTTATTGACTCTGTCACGCCTGGAAAATACCCAGAATACCCTGTGTGAAGAAAGCGTGGATGTCGTGAAATTGTTGCGTGGGCTTCATCAGGAAGCGCGCTCGTTAAGCGCCGGACGTCATGTGATCACTTTGAATATTCTCAGTGACGCAATGGTTCTGGGGAGTGAAGATGAATTACGCAGCGCGTTTGGCAATCTGGTCAGCAATGCCGTGCGTTATACGCCCGAAGGTGGAAAAATATCCTTGAATTGGACGCTGGAAAAAGGCAAGGGTTTGTTTTATGTGCAGGATACCGGTATTGGGATTGAATCGGAGTATATCCCACGTCTGACAGAGCGCTTTTACCGGGTCGACCGTAGTCGCTCCCGCGAAACGGGCGGAACTGGACTTGGACTGGCAATAGTCAAGCATGTGTTGAACCGCCATCAAGCAAGCTTGGAGATTGCCAGCGAGCTGGGAGTGGGCAGCACTTTCAGGATCAAATTTCCTGCTTCGAGAGTATTGCCCGTCGCGCCGGGTGCAGCGGTACTGTCAACAGCAGCGAGTGAAGAAGCATCGTGATGCATCATGACGGCAGGTCATTAAAACCATGTTGTTAGTGTGTCTTTGATATTTTTTGCGTCAGTCACCAAGCCGAAAATCCCGGCATTCCCTTGAGGGATGCAGAACTGCACGGCTGCAAGCCAAGGGTCAAGTGCGGTTTTGCACATCGTACCGCAACTCGAAAATAAGCGTAAACACGTACATTAATGGCATTATTTCCCGTGTTAGACTTATGGTCTTTCGCATCATATACTTTGGTACGGGATTTTGTACGATGAAGGCAAGCGTTATTTTGCTTCTTTTCATTAACTTCATGTTACAAAGTGACTCGTAATGCAAAAGGGTGAGTTTTGTCGGATGAGATGTATTGATCTGCAAATCATACCCGTAGGTTTTGACTTCAAACAACTATAAATTTAATCAGGGGGGTTGACATGAGTGTTAAAGGACAGTTGCTTCAGGATCCATTTCTAAATGTCCTGCGAAAGGAGCGTGTGCCGGTTTCCATCTATCTGGTCAATGGCATTAAGCTGCAGGGGCATATCGATTCGTTCGACCAGTATGTTGTGCTGCTGCGGAACTCGGTCACACAGATGGTTTACAAGCACGCGATTTCCACCGTAGTCCCAGCCAAGGCCGTTACAATGCCAATTCCGGTTGAGACGCCAACTGACCAAAATGACTCATGATTCCGGCGCGGAAGCAAAGCTGAACGATTCGGCGAATACTGCCATTTTGGTCAATGTCGATTTTGGCAAGCGGGATCAGGCAAGTCTGGATGAGCTCTGCCAATTGGCCGCCAGCGATCAACTGTCGGTGGTGGCGATTGTCGAAGGCAAACGAAAAACGCCCGATCCTGCTACTTTTGTCGGTAAGGGTAAACTGGAAGAAATTCGCCAGGTGCTGGCACAGACACACGCGGAGATGGTGATTTTCAACCATGAACTTTCTCCCATTCAGCAAAGAAATTTAGCCACATGGCTGGCTTGCCGGGTAATAGACCGAACCAGCCTGATCCTGGATATTTTTGCCCAACGCGCTCGAAGTCATGAAGGGAAGCTGCAGGTTGAGCTGGCGCAACTGGAATATCTTTCCACTCGACTGGTGAGGGGGTGGACCCATTTGGAACGTCAGAAAGGCGGGATCGGTTTGCGTGGGCCAGGTGAAACCCAATTAGAGACGGACCGGCGGTTGCTCGCTAAACGGGTGAAACTGCTCAAGGAGAAACTGGTTGCTGTTAAACGGCAACGAGAAGTGCAACGTCGCTCAAGAAAACGGTCTGAAGTTATGACTGTTTCCATTGTGGGTTATACTAATGCGGGCAAGTCGACCTTATTCAATCGGCTGGTTAGGGCCGACGCCTATGCTGCCGATCAGCTGTTCGCCACCCTGGATACGACCACTCGCAAGCTGTTCATCCCCGGCCACGGCTCTATCGTGATTTCCGATACCGTCGGCTTTATACACGCGCTGCCTCATACCTTGGTGGCTGCGTTCCGTGCGACACTTGAGGAAACCAGGCAGGCCGATTTGCTTCTGCATGTAGTCGATGCATCGAGCTCTGATCGGGACCAACATATTGATGAGGTTAACAAATTGTTGCGGGAAATTGGTGCGGGGATGATCCCGCAGATTTTAATTTTGAACAAAATTGACCGGATCGAATCGAAATCTACAGCGAATTACATGCGTGATGAGTATGGTAGAATCAAAACCATTCGTCTGAGCGCGAAAACGGGAGAGGGTTTGGATTATCTGTATACCGCGCTGGCAGAAGCATTCAAACAGAATCAAACCGGGCCGCAGGCGCATCTCGCATCGCCTATACAGGCAGATGATGATGCCCGTACTACTTTTTTCAATAAAAGAAAGGATTAAATCATTATGGGTTTAAATGATCCACAGTGGGGGAAAAGGAGGGGTAATGCCGGCCCTCCTGATCTTGAAGAGATTATGCGCACCTTCAACCAAAAGATTAACGAAATTTTCGGCCGCAAGGGCGGAGACGGTGGCGATGAGGGCGGAGCTGGTGGTGGTCACGACAAGCATGGCAGTGGCGGCATCATTATCATCCTCGTTTTGTTGCTGGCCGCCTGGGTAGGCAGTGGGTTCTACATAGTCGATGAAGGTCAGCGAGGCGTCGTGCTGCGTTTTGGTAAGCACGTGGACACGACTTTGCCTGGTTTGCGTTGGCACATGCCGTATCCAGTAGAGAAGGTCGAGACGGTCAATATCAGTCGCGTGCGCACGGTTGAAATAGGCTACCGCACTAATGTGCGCAACAAGGTTTTGAAAGAATCGTTGATGTTGACCGATGATGAAAATATCGTCGATATCCAATTCGCCGCGCAATACATCCTGCGTAACCCCGAAGATTTTCTGTTTACCAATCGTGATCCCGAGGCTGCAGTTTTGCAAGTGGCAGAAACTGCAATTCGCCAGGTCATCGGTAAAAGTAAAATGGACTTTGTGCTGTATGAGGGGCGTGAGCAAGTTGCGGCCAGAACGACTGAGTTGATGCAGGAAATACTGGATCGTTATCAGATTGGCATCCTGATTAACCGGGTGACCATGCAGAATGCGCAGCCGCCTGAGCAGGTGCAAGCTGCTTTTGACGATGCGGTTAAAGCTGGACAGGACAGGGAGCGGCAAAGAAACGAAGGCCAGGCCTACGCAAACGATGTCATTCCGCGTGCCAGAGGTAGTGCTTCGCGCCTGTTGGAAGAGTCCCAAGGTTACAAGCAGCGTGTGATTGCGAGTGCGGAAGGTGATGCGAGCAGATTTGATCAGGTGCTGGTCGAATATGCCAAAGCGCCTGGCGTAACCCGGGATCGTATGTATATCGATACCGTGCAGCAAGTCCTATCCAATACCAGCAAGATCCTGATCGATCAGGAAGGCGGAAACAATCTGCTCTATCTGCCGCTGGACAAACTGATTCAAGCAGAGCCGGGCAAGTCCAAACCGACTACCAATATGAAGCCGCTGCCACAGGTTCAGGATTATTCAACAGATGCGAGCTTACGTTCGCGTGAATCGTTTCGTAGCCGTGAGCGGGAGATAAGATAATATGAAAGCTATTTCTTCGATATTTACTGGTATTCTGTTAGTGTTGCTGGTGGTTGGCAGTGCGGCTATATACATCGTTGATGAACGTGAACAGGCCGTGGTGTTCCAACTGGGGGAAGTCATCGATGTCAAGACAGAACCCGGACTGTATTTCAAAATACCGGTTGCACAAAATGTACGCTTCTTTGATTCACGTATCCTGACGCTGGATGCGGATGAACCGCAGCGTTTCATTACTTCCGAGAAAAAGAACGTTATCGTCGATTTGTTTGTCAAGTGGCGTATTGTCGATGTGAAGCAATACTATGTTGCGGTGAATGGAGACGAAGCCCTGGCACAAACGCGTCTTTCACAAACGATCAACTCGAGCATGCGGGATGAGTTCGGTAACCGGACCGTGCATGAAGTGGTATCCGGTGAGCGCGACCTGATCATGGAAATCATGCGCCAAAAAGCGAATGCGGATGCTCGTAAAATTGGCGTCGAAGTGGTTGACGTGCGGCTGAAACGGGTTGATCTGCCCCAGGAAGTGAGTGAATCTGTCTATCGCAGAATGGAGGCCGAACGTAAACGGGTCGCCAATGAATTGCGTTCGACCGGTGCTGCCGAGGCTGAAAAGATTCGTGCTGATGCCGATCGCCAGCGTGAAGTCATATTGGCTGAAGCTTACCGCGAAGCCCAGAAAATCATGGGTGAGGGGGATGGCCAGGCAACCGCAATCTACGCCGAGGCTTTCCAGAAAGATGCAAAATTCTACGAGTTCTACAGAAGCCTGGAAGCATACAAGCAGTCGTTCAGTGAAAAAGGCGATATGCTGGTGCTGGAGCCTAAATCGGATTTCTTCAAATATCTGAAGGGTCCGGGAGAGTATAAAAAGTAGGCTTTTGAATTTTCAAGTAAAAAATAGCTCGATTGGAAATTGGCCGCTAGATTCTAAACATGGCGGTCAATTTCGGACGCTTGCAAATATAAATTCCTGGATGGCCTCAGCGGTACGATAACAAGCGTTTGCGGGTTTCCTAGGAGGCTGTCCGAGAATAGCGATCGTAGCGAGGGCGAAGCTGGCTGAGCGGGATTTTTCGATCATTTGAGGCGAATAGTGGTTCTATTCAACGAAAAGGATCGAAAAATCCAGCCTGGCAGGTTCGTCCGCAGTAGATCAGCTATTCTCGGACAGCCTCCTAGATGATTTCTGCATTATTTCCGTATTGCAATTCCAGAAAATGGCGGTTGTACCAGGTTCGCTCAACCCGAAACAAAAGACAACAGGAAATTCTATCAGATTGTGATAACCGAGCTGGCTGGATGCGGTATCCATAAGGCCATACATGCGCCTGGTGATAAGCCATAAGCCAAGGCGCTTCCAAGACCTATGTGTTCAAAACAACTGAATACAGGTGCGAATGAATGGCAGGCTGGTTTTCTCTATCAATGAATGGATTTTCTAATTTTAGGATGTACTGATATGTGGGATACTTTTTTGATGGCCATTGCATTGATGCTCGTGCTGGAGGGTATTCTACCGTTCATATCGCCTAAAGCCTGGCGCGAGACCTTTCAAAAACTTTTGCAGCTGGAAGATAGCCAGATACGCTTTATAGGCCTCAGTGCCATGCTAGTCGGTTTGATTATTCTCTATCTGGTCAATTAATCGGCACTTCTCAAGTGGTTTTACCTTTATCACTCCTACAATCGGACCGGGCACAATCGTCCCGATTCGACATCAAAAATGCGCAATTGGTTACTCCCTGAATATATTGAAGATGTTTTGCCGCATGATGCTTATCGCATAGAGAAGATCCGTCGCAGTATAATGGATTTGCTGCATGTCCATGGGTATCAATTTGTCATGCCGCCCTTGCTGGAGTATGTGGAGTCGCTATTGTCCGGGAGTGGCGCCGATATGAACTTGCGTATGTTCAAGGTAGTTGACCAGCTGAGCGGCAGAATGATGGGCCTGCGCGCGGACATGACCCCTCAAGCCGCGCGAATCGATGCGCATTTGTTGAATACCGGCGGGATCACGCGTTTATGTTATGCGAGCAGTGTCGTGCATACCGTGCCCTTCGAAATCACGCGCACCCGGGAGCCTTTCCAAGTAGGGGCGGAATTATACGGCCATGCCGGCATAGCAAGTGATTTGGAAATTCAGCGCCTGGTACTGGCGTGTTTGTCTATCTCCGGTATTCAGTCCATTCATCTTGATCTTGGGCATGTACAGGTATTTCGCAACCTAATACGGGATGCGAAAATTCTGCCGGAATTTGAAATGGAGTTGTATAGTGCACTCCAGGCAAAGGATATCGGTTCCTTGCAGGAGCTCGTGCGCACTGGACTGGACAAGCGTTTGAGTCCTGAAATCCGAGCTGCATTGATGCTGCTGCCCGAATTGTATGGCGATCGCACTGTGCTCGCACGCGCGCACAAATATTTGCCCGCTTTCCCGCAAATTAAGGAAGCATTGAACCAGCTTGAACATGTGGCGGATGCGCTCCAGCCGCATGTCAGTAAAATCACCTTTGATTTGTCCGATTTGCGCGGTTATCACTATCACACGGGCATGGTGTTTGCTGTCTATACAGCGGGATGTCCTGCCGCCATCGCACTTGGGGGACGTTATGATGAAATCGGCAAGTTATTTGGCAGAGCCCGACCTGCTACCGGCTTCAGTCTGGATTTAAAGGAGTTGTCGAGACTGATTGAGGTGAACGACTATCCCAAGGGCATTCTTGCACCATGGCGGGCCCACGACGATCGGTTGGCCGCAGTCGTCAAACAGTTGCGCGCCGAGGGCCACATCGTCATAGTAGAACTGCCGGGAGAAGATAGAACGAACAATACTTGCTGTGACAGAAAGCTCGTCCTCCAGCATGACCAGTGGAAAGTTGTGCCGATTCAGAATAATCAATAATCAGAAGAGATCATAATTGTATGGCCAAGAATGTCGTTGTCATTGGAACGCAATGGGGGGATGAGGGTAAAGGCAAGATTGTTGATTGGTTGACAGATCGAGCTAGAGGCGTCGTACGTTTTCAAGGTGGCCATAATGCTGGACACACGCTGGTGGTCAGCGGCAAAAAAACCGTGCTGCATCTGGTTCCATCCGGTATCTTGCGTCCACACGTTATTTGTTATATAGGCAATGGCGTAGTGCTGTCACCACATGCTCTGTTGGAAGAAGTCGATATGCTGGAGCAGGCTGGGGTGGATGTAGCCGGCAGACTGCGAATCAGTGAAACCTGTCCTCTGATTCTTGCACACCATATCGCGCTGGACAGTGCGCGCGAGTCCGCCAAGGGGCTGGACAAGATCGGCACAACCGGCAGAGGCATCGGTCCGGCCTATGAAGACAAAGTGGCCAGGCGGGCAATTCGCCTGCAGGATTTGTTTCACCCCGGGCGGCTTTCCTGCAAGCTGGAAGAAGTGCTCGACTACCATAATTTTGTGCTGGAAAATTATTACCATGCGACCACCATCGATTTCAACCAAGTGTTAGATGCGTGCCTGCAGAATGCCGAGCGCATTCGTCCCATGGTTGCGGATATCCCCAGGTTGCTATTCGAAGCCAGTGCGGCCGGTGACAGTCTTTTGTTTGAGGGTGCGCAGGGTGCGTTGCTGGATATCGATCATGGCACTTATCCATTTGTGACTTCTAGTAACTGTATAGCCGGTGCTGCCTCGTCAGGCAGTGGCGTCGGGCCGCAGATGCTCAATTTCGTGCTGGGTATTACCAAAGCGTATACGACGCGCGTCGGTGCAGGGCCTTTCCCGACCGAACTTTCCGATTCAGTGGGCGATCACTTGGCGCAGCGGGGTAACGAATTTGGTTCCACTACCGGCCGTCCTCGCCGTTGCGGATGGTTTGATTCAGCAGCCGTCAAGCGTTCGATACAGATCAATGGTGTTTCAGGGCTATGTATGACCAAACTGGATGTGCTCGATGGTCTCGAGACTCTAAAAATCTGTGTGGGTTATAAATCAAAAGAGACAGATCATTACTACGATATTTTGCCATTTGGAGCGGACGATCTGGCGGATTCCGAACCCGTTTACGAGGAATTGCCCGGCTGGCAGGACCGTACTGCAGGGATCAAGGATCTTGATCGGTTACCTTCTGCAGCACGGAACTATCTGAAGCGTATCGAAGAAGTGTGCGGGGTGCCAATAGCCATGATTTCCACCGGTCCCGACCGCGCCGAAACAATTGTATTCCGCCATCCTTTTGAATGATGATAGACAGCGCGGATTGCGGATAATTGAATTTCACCCTAATGGGTGTGAATACTGGATGCAGAATCGATTATAATTTTTGTTGCTATAGCTATTTAGAGCTTACTCAGAAAGTATAAATGGTTGTTTTTGAATTGAAATATTGTATAAATCAATATTTAAGTGCAAGGTTTTTGAACAAACTATGCGAAAACCCTTGCACTTGATTTGAACGCAAGCTCACCCATGCTCAATTAATCATATTAAACCGCGGATTGTTAGAAAAATATTCTTTATAAAACAATTAGTTGTTAATTTTAAATTTCAAATGATCATAAGAAATACTTTTTGAGTAAGCTCTATTTATTGTAGGGTACGCTTGCGCACCATCCGGCCGAAGCTAAATTACGGTTACCAGAAAGGCCCAGCTTCGCGATTTTCAGCTTCGTGGACGATGCACATGCACCTATTCGTTGGGTGCTGTGGCTGTTCAGCTCTCGGTTATCTGCAGCAATTATGGGCGGCTTTCCTGGGGACTGCTTCCTTGCCGGTGCCACTCTTGGTAAAGCGTTTCAGAATATTGGTCCCATTTCTTTTTGGCCGCCAGCATGTTTTCATCAGCTTCCAGAGCGGCCTTTTGGGCAGTCTGCAGTGCTTGCTCGGCTTCAGCCAGCTTGCGCTTAAAGTAGCGCCAGCGTTCCTCTTTTGCCGCAACTTCCTTTCTGGCCTTGCTCGCTTCCAGTTCGGTTTGCCTCATCTGTTCATAGGCATAGCTGGTCTGCTGCTGCAATCCAGACAAGGATTCTGCCAAACCATGAGAAGAGGTTATCCAATACAGCAAGATCAACACAAGGTATCTCATTTTCATCCTCTCCTTTCCTGGAACCGTTGACAGTTATGAGTATATACCCGTGGCTAACGTATAAGCGTGAGCCAGATCGGAAATTCAGTATAAATTACGGTACAGAAAAATCAGCCAGCGTGTATCGGTGAGTTGCTGGCAAACGTGCCTGAATCTGGCGGAGAAGGCGGGATTCGAACCCGCGGTACGGTATTACCGTACACACGCTTTCCAGGCGTGCACCTTCAACCACTCGGTCACTTCTCCGTTTGGAATGCCTTTAGGGCAATATGGCCGCACAGCATAAACCAGATTGCGGGACAGGGCAACCTCTATCTGTGAATTTGCTGACAAGTGCCAATTCTATGGCAGCAAATCACAATTGTACGGGTTTCTTGGAGAGTTTTCGTTGCAAAGTCCGGCGGTGCATATTCAGCAGCCTGGCAGTGACTGAAATATTGTTGTCGTTTTCTGCGAGTATGCGGTGAATATATTCCCATTCAAGGCGTTCGACTGATAGCGGATGGGCATTGATGGGGGTGTCGGAGTCGCCGTTGGTTCGTTCGAAAGCGGCCATAATCTCGTCTGCGTCCACGGGCTTGGCTAGGTAATGCGTCGCACCCAGCTTGATGGCTTCAACAGCCGTAGCGATACTGGCATAACCCGTCAGTACCACGATGCGAGTGCCTGGATCCAACGCCTTGATTTTCTCAACCAGCGATAAGCCGGATTCATCGGCGAGCTTGAGGTCGATAATGGCATATTCGGGTGCCAGCAATTCTGCCTGTTGCAGGGCGGTCTGGATGGTATGGGCACAGACCACTTCAAATCCTCGTCTGCCCATGGCTTTGGCAAGCACGTCACAAAACACTGTATCATCATCTACAATCATTAAGTTTGGGCGATCCATGGCATCATTCATGGTTGACACTCCTTTTTAGCTACAATGATTTCAGTTTTTCAAGACAAGACCGGCAGGGTAACATGGGTGCAGGCGCCCCCTTCTGGACGATTGAATAAGCGCACATTTCCGCCGAAGCGTTCAATGTTGGTATTGGCGAGAAACAAGCCAATGCCAAAACCCTGGCCAGGCCCCTTGCTGGTGAAAAATGCCTCCCCCGCCCGTTGAATCGCTTCGGCGTTCAAGCCTTCTCCATCATCGAGTATTTCCAGGTGCAGCAGATGCTGGTCCCAGTAGCTGGTGATATCGACCTGTTTGGTCGAGGCATCGGCAGCATTATTGAGTAAATTTAGAATCGATTGGCTCAACAGTTTCGTATTCATGATGGCGGGGGCTGGCTGCATGCCCTTGCATTGATAGGTGAATTTCACCGAAGGACGAATCAACTTCCATTTGCCGATAATGTGACTCAAAAAGGCATCCACTGGCTGGCCATCGCCTTCTTCGGCACGTGCCTGGCCGGTATTTGCCAGCAGTTGTGTCAGGGTCTGCTTGCAATGCGCAATCTGATCGCGCAGGATCCGGACATTGTTTTGAAAATCAGTATCCTGAGGGTATTCCTGCTCGAGTTCCTTGGTGATGACGGCCATGGTCGATAATGGCGTACCCAGTTCATGGGCTGCGCCAGCGGCAAGTGTGCCCAGCGCAAGGATTTGTTCGTTTTGTAGCGCCTGCTCACGTGACCTTGCCAACTCCTTGTCCCGGTCGCGAATCGATGCACTCATTTTGACCACAAACCACGCGATCAGCAGTGTACTGAGTACAAAAGTCAGCCACATGCCGGAGACATGCAGATTGAATTCAAACATATGCCGGCTGTGATCATCGGAATGATTGTGCGGGAGCGGGATATATGCATAGAGCAGAAAGGTGTAGCAGGAAATGGTGATGGCCGCCATGCTCCAGGTGTAGTGCCAGGGCAGCACTGTCGCAGCGATGGTGAGTGGAATCAGATAAAGTGAGATAAATGGATTGGTTGAACCACCACTGAGATAGAGCAGCACAGTCAATGCGGCCACATCGATTAACAATTGTACAAAAAGCTCCAGGTTCGTGACCGGCCAGTGGTAGCGCAGACGGATCCATGTCAGCAGGTTGAGCAGGGCCAGCGCAACGATCGTCAGAATGATTTCCGGCCAGGGCAAATCGAATTCGATAATGCTGTAGACCGAGCCAAAAATGATGGTCTGGGCAACGACGGCAATGATCCTGAGCAGAAACAGGCGTTGCAGGTTCTTGCTGAGCGGAGAGTGGTGCAGGATGCTGAATATGGCCATGGTTCGTGTTCTGTAGTTCTGATTATCCTGGATTTCTTGGCTGGATGGTGTGTCGTGTGTATGGAGCAGCACAAATTGCATGCTTAGGGCTCGTTAATGAATAACTTGAGCATACGCTGGGGTCGCTTTTGGCGCAGACCAAAGCGCAAGACACGCCGCCGTGTCATTCACAACAAGTGGCCTGCAACGCCGGTATGCGCCAAAAGCGACCCCAGCCCGAAGGGTTGTTGCGTATTCGGGCATCTGCTGCGTTGCGAGGCTTGCGAATGGAATGATCATTCGCAAGCCTCGCGCCTTACATCTTTCCCGAATACGTCACAACGTATGTCCAAGTTATTATTCATTATCGAGCCCTTAGGGCAACAATAACGTAAAATGGTTGCCGGGACCATGTGACAAATTGTCGCACCTGCTGGTATGACAATGCGAGATAACGGCGCCAGGCAAGCGTGGTGAATACAGCTGCGGCGGCGGTTTATCCGCCTGCCCGAAACGCCGGATACAAAGTCATGCCGCCGTCTACGTAGAGCGTTGTGCCGATGACATAATCGGAGGCGTCGGAAGCCAGCCAGACTGCGGCCCGCGCGATATCCAGCGTCTCTCCGATGCGCTCATAGGGTATCAGCTTGAGTAGCGCCGCTTCCGCATCGGGTGTCTCCCAGGCAGCACGGTTGATCGCCGTGCGGATCGCGCCGGGTGAAATAGCATTGACTCTGATTTTTTGGTGGGCGACTTCCTGAGCCAGGCTTTTCATGAACATGAGCAGCCCGCCCTTGGAGGCTGCGTAATTGACGCGTTCGGACCAGGGAATAATGTCATGAACGGAAGAAATGCAAATGATTTTGCCGGCGGCGCTGGACAGTTCTGGCACAATCCCACGATGCAGAAACGACTTGACCGCTTCCTGCGCACATAGGAACTGTCCGGTCAGATTGACCGCCAGCACTTTCTCCCATTGCGATAAAGTCATTTCAGTGAAGGGTGCATCATCCTGAATGCCGGCGTTGGTCACGAGAATATCAAGACTGCCCCAGGTTTGAATCACTTTCTGGAACATAGCCTTGACTTGTGCCGCCTGACTGACATCCGCCTGAATCGCCAGTGCCTTGCCACCATTTGCCAAGATGGCATCAACCACACTGTGCGCGGCTTCGGGGGCGGACAGATGGTTGACCGCTACCCGGGCGCCAGCCTCGGCCATGGCGCGCGCAATTGCCGCGCCGATACCAGAACTGCCGCCAGTGATCAGCGCACGCTGTCCGGCCAGTGGTTTATCATTTTTCTTGGACATGATTCCTCCATTATATTGCTGAGAAAACTACGGCAGCCCGGTGCCGGGCACATTCACTGTCGCGATTTCTATGCGGCCTGAACGTAGCGTATTGGCTTGTCCAGGATCGTCTGTTTCAGCGGTCAGTATGAACAATGTCTGGCGGTCATGGCCGCCGAGCATGCAGGCATACGGTGTTCCAAGGGGACGAATGCTTGTGGTAATTACGCCTCCCTGCCTGACTCGAATCACTTCCCGGGTGCCAGGGCTCGCCACCCATAACGCCCCTTCGGCATCTAAACAGATGCCATCTGGTGTGGCCTGATCAAGATCAGCCCAGAGTCTGGGGGCGTGAAGTGAGCCAGTGTCATCGATGGTAAACGCTGTCAGGCGATGGGCAAAGGTTTCTGCAACGATGAATGTCATGCCATCCGGAGTGATGCTGCTGCCATTGGGGAAAATCAGGTCGGAGGCAGTCAGCCGGCAAGAGCCATCCGGTTCGACCAGGACAAGACGAGTGCTGGCAATCGTCGCGCCCGCATGCAGATCAAAGCCAAAGTTGCCGACATAGGCCCGACCGTTACTGGTGACCACCATGTCATTGCAGTGAAAGGGCGCCAAAGTGGAAAGGTCGGCATATCTTTCCAGACCTGATCCGGTCAGGCGGTAAAGCGCGCGCTCGGTCATGGCGACAACCAGTAAGGTCGCATCCGGCAGCCAGCCCAGCCCACCTGGCAGATCTTGGGTCTGCAGGACGCATTCCGCTTCGCCATCCGCGGTTACGGTCATGATTTTTCGGGCATGCTGATCGGTGAACCACAAGCGATCCTCCCGCCAGCGTGGTGATTCCGGAAAAGCGAGACCAGTCAGAAGAATATCTGTTTCCAAATGCATAAATGCTGCCTCCTATTAGGGCTCGTTAATGAATAACTTGGGCATACGTTGTTACGTATTCGGGAAAGATGCAAGGCGAGAGGCGCAGCCGAATGGTCGTTCCATTCGCAAGCCTCGCAACGCCGCAGATGCCCGAATACGCAACAACCCCAGCGTATGCTCAAGTATTCATTAACGAGCCCTTAGACGTGGTGCGTGATCCTGACAAGCCCGGTTGATTGCTATTTATATTGCGCCTGTGAATAATTCTCAGCCAGGCCGCTGACAGCCATTTTTCTTCGAGGCAAGCCAGCTCACAATCAATTCAACGATGACTGGAACCGGCTGATTGATATCGACGATCAGGCCATGCTGCGGTAATTCCAGTGTATCCAGTTGGCTGTTTAACAAATCAGGGCCCATAAAATGCTGAGCGCGCTGAGTCAGGCGCTGCCGCAATAGATCATGTTTGCCGATGAGAAACACGAAATTCACCCGGCAGTCCAGGCACAAAATTGCGCGATAGCGGGCTTTGAGCGCCGAGCAAGCGAGGACGGTCTGATTTTCCTGGGCCAGGCAATTCTTGATTTCGTCCCGTAGGCGGTACAGCCAGGGTTCCCGGTCGCTATCATTCAGCGGCTCGTTGCGCTGCATTTTGGCGATGTTCGTGTGCGGGTGAAAACTGTCTCCTTCGATGAAGTGCCAGCCCAGGCGTTTGGCCAAGGCCTGTCCCACAGTGGACTTGCCAGAACCTGAAACGCCGCAGAGTATGATGACGCGGCCGCGATTGATGGGCTGACGAGAGCATGCTTCGGTTGTCATGATTGCATTATCGGCTAGAGGATTTCATATCTTCGGATCATGTGCATGGATCGGCCCATCCCGGGACTGAACCGTGAGCAGGTATGAGGAGTAACCTGGTCATGAGGTACTTGTCGATGCCAGGCTGGCTGTGACCCGCTGCATGCCGGCGGCTGACAAATCTGCCGGCGCCAGTGAGCCGAAGATTGTGAGCAAGGTGGCCAGCGCGCCAGTCCAGCCGGTTTGATGGCTGGCGCCCAATCCGGACCCATCCTCGCCATGAAAATACTCATAAAACAACAGGTGATCATGCCAATGCGGATCTGTTTGAAATTTCTCGCTCCCCCCAAAAACCGCCCGCCTTCCCTGTGCATCCGGCAAAAAGATGCGAAACAACCGTTCGGCAATCATTTCGGCGATTTGGAATAGATTGCATGGGGTGCCCGTTGTGGTCGGACATTCGATCTGAAAATCATCCCCATAATAAGTGTACAGGGATAAGAGCGCGCGTATGATCAGGATATTGGCCGGTATCCACACCGGCCCTCGCCAATTGGAGTTGCCGCCGAACATATAAGAGTCCGATTCGCCTGGCTGGTAGCTTACCGTGAACGTTTGATCCTGCCAGTGAAAGTGGTAGGGATGCGCCTGATGATATTTGGAAAGTGATCGTATGCCATAAGGACTCAGGAACTCTTGTTCGTCCAGCAATCTCGCCAGGACCCTGCGTAATTTTTCCTCATCCAGGACTGCCAGCAAACGACGGCCCGCCATGCCGGGTTTAATCGGACAGAAAATGTCAGCCGTCAAATGATTCTTATGCCTGACCAACGCCTCGAAGCGTGCCGCGACCTGAGGAAGTTTTTGCAAGGTGCTCTGTTCGATCACGGTCACGGCACATAAAGGCAATAACCCAACCAGCGAGCGTATTCTCAGGCGGGTCGAGTGGCCATCCGGAAAGCGCAGGACATCATAAAAAAAGCCATCCTCCTCGTCCCACATATCCCGGTGCTCGCTGCCGATGTCATGCATGGCCGCGGCAACTGCCAGAAAATGATCCAGGTAAGCGGTTACCTTTGGTTCGTAGTTTAAGTCATGCAGGCTCAATTCCAGCGCGATTTGCAGCATGTTCTGCGCATACAGGGTCATCCAGGCAGTGCCGTCGGATTGTTCCAGGTGGCCACCGGTAGGCAGCGCATGGCTGCGGTCAAATACACCGATATTGTCCAGGCCGAGAAATCCTCCCTGATAAACATTCCCATCTGGTCCCTTGCGTGTTTCCCACCAGTGAAAGTTGCGTTCCAGGCCGGCAAAAGCGCTTTGCAGGAAGGCGAGATCGCCCTGGCCACGGGACTCACGGTCGATTTGATATACAGCATATGTTGCCCAGGCATGGACGGGTGGATTGACATCACTAAAATTCCACTCGTAAGCTGGCATTTGTCCACTTGGGTGTAAGTAGCGCGCCTCCAGAAACAAACTCAGCTGGTGCTTGGCAAAAACCGGATCCACCATGGCCAGCGGCAGCGTATGGAAGGCCGTGTCCCAGACTGCGTACCAGGGGTATTCCCATTTGTCGGGCATGGAAAGGATATCCCGGTTTTTCATATGTCCCCAGTCAGCATTGCGGGTGGCCTGGCCGTGATGCTCATCCAGCCAGCGTCCGACATCGAATTCATAGTATTGCTTGGTCCAGAGCATACCTGCCAGCATTTGTCGCAGCAGGCGCTGTCTTTCGGTGTCCAGTTTGTCGCCAGACAGCTGTTCATAAAAATGATCGGCCTGCCGTCGCCGTAAATCGAAAACCGTTTCAAAATCAGTAAAGGCGGCGCCTGTTGCAATGCTTCCTGCCCGGGCCAGCCGCAACCTGATGATCTGCGTTTCCCCGGCTGCAATGAGCAGGGCATAATCAGCCGCCATCTTGGTGCCGCAACCGTCGGCATTCACCGCAGCCTTATTGCCATGCAGGACAAACTGATTGATCCCGTCTTTCACATAGGGATTCTCATTGGTGCCATTAAACAGGTGCTGGGCATTGGTTTCATTGTCAGTGAACAGCAGATCGGGATTATCCGCGCAGAACAACTGGTAATCACCCAACTGGTGATGGCTGGCCAGTGCGGCTGGGTTCCCGCCTTCTCTCTGGCATTGCTTGAGTAACGGTTTGGCTGCATCGGGTTCCCATGACCAGGTATTGCGAAACCACAGTGTCGGTAATACGCGCAGCTGTGCTGCTTCGGGGCCACGATTGACCACGCTGATTTGAATCAGAATATTTTCAGGATCCGCTTTGGCGTATTCCACAAAAATATCGAAGTAACGATTCTCTGCAAAAATACCGGTATCCAATAATTCATATTCTGGCTGGTGTTTGGAGCGCTGGCTGTTGGTGGTGACCAGATCTTCGTAGGGAAAGGGCGCTTGCGGATACTTGTAGAGGTATTTGAGATAGCTGTGGGTAGGGGTTGCATCCAGGTAGAAGTAGTATTCCTTGACATCCTCACCATGGTTGCCTTGTGTGCCGGTCAAACCAAACAGTCGTTCTTTCAATACCGGGTCTCGTCCATTCCACAGGGCGAGTGCGAAGCAGAGCCGCTGCCGATCATCGCTGATCCCGGCCAATCCATCCTCGCCCCAGCGGTAAGCGCGGGCCGTGGACTGGAGATGCGGAAAATACTGCCAGGCTTCTCCATCTGGGCTATAGTCCTCACGGACGGTACCCCATTGCCGTTCGCTCAGATAAGGCCCCCATTTTTTCCAGGGTATATTATCTTGATCGCATTGCCTGAGACGCTGAAATTCATTCGTCATGTCACGGTTCCTCAAATGCAGGCATGGCCAGTCTTGCGGTTTGGTCTGCAAGGCAGGCTGGCGGCGTATCGTTGTTAACGATTCTGGCTTGAGCGTATCAAAATTTTACTGCGAACGCAAAAAGGTAAAGTTGTGTCAATATTTTTTCTCAATCCAAACCGGGTTGGCGCAAGGCGTCAGCAGGTGATCGAATCATGCTTTGAAGGAGATTTGTTTATGTGCCGATATCTGCATATCGTGTTTATCCTGTTGCTGAGTGGCTGTCTGGGTTACCCCGAAGGGGTGCGCCCGGTGGATGAGTTTGAATTGGACCGATATCTGGGCAAATGGTACGAAATCGCTCGTCTTGATCATTCTTTTGAGCGCGGACTCGATAACGTGACGGCGGAATATTCCCTGCATCAGGATGGCGGCGTCCGGGTGATCAATCGCGGCTATTCAGCCAGCGAAAATAGATGGAAGGAAGCCGAGGGCAGAGCTTATTTTGTCAGAAATCCGGAACAGGGTTATTTGAAAGTATCTTTCTGGGGACCATTTTATGGATCCTACGTGGTGTTCGCACTGGATAAGCAGAATTATCAATACGCTTTTGTCACAGGGCCGGACACTTCTTATCTATGGCTGCTGGCAAGATCGCCACAGATTGACAGGGCAATCATCGAGGAATTTATCACGCAGGCGAATGCGCTGGGTTTCGACACCACCGGTTTGATTTTTGTGGACCATGCCGACGAGCCCATTGGGATGTGAAGTGCACGCACTTTCAGCTGGTGCTGTTTCGTGGCTTGTATTGCAGGGAAATGGTCTGCCGTTGAATGGATGCCGGCCAGCTGAGCGTCAATTTGACTGCCTGCATGATTTTTTCGAATCCTCCCTCCGATTGGGAAACGGTGAAATGCGGGCGTGCCAGAAGCCGTACCGCTTGCGATGTGGTCAGCGTCAGATCGCCTTGCAGGGTGTCGTCCTCAAGGGTGATGACGGTCAGCGCGGCCAGTTCGAGTGGCTGGCCGAAGCCAGAAAGTATGGTTTCATGCTGACGATAGCGCCCGGCTGGGCCGTCGCAGCTGGGCATGGCCAGATTGATTTCGGTATGCATCAGCGCTCCGGCCGTGTCGCCAGCCAGGTCGTACAGCACGATCAGCTGGTGGTCAGCGATCTGGATCTGTTTTTTGACTGAAATTTGACCGGATGCAGTCTGAAAAATGACTTCACCGCTGTCAGAGGGCTGGTGCAGATAACGCGTCAACAGGCTGTCATTCAGCCGGTCGATAAACAAAAATTGTGCGTGGGGGTCCGGCTCCAGGTCGATGGGGTGAATTTCATGTTTGAAACTGATGCGGTCATGCGCCGAAGCAATACCGGTATCGTGATGGGTCGAGTTTTGTTGGGCGTTCAGCTGAATCTTGCGATGGTAATGCTCCGGCTGGCAAGCCAGGGTATCGGCGAAGTTATGCTTGAGCGGATAGGCGTCGAGTTCACATATGCTGGCGCTGCCGTCAAGTTTCAATACGGCTTGCAGGGTGGTGTTGTGCAGATAAATTTCTTCTACGCCATCCAGATCGGTATCCTCGATAAATAGAGATGAGCGTGGTGAGCTTGCATCCAGCAAGGCTTCCAGTTCAATTAGATTGTTATAGATTGCGCGCCGCAGATGAGGCAGATAGAGGCCACCAAACAGGCCATGCCAGTAGGCGTCATTGGCCTGGGCGGCATATAGGCATTGCTGCATGCTTTCCGTTCGCTGTGTTGCCGGCAATTTGGCAAAACGGGCGGAAAGCCCCAGCATGCGCTTATGCATCCAGTTGGATTCCGGATAGCGCGAAAAAAAATTCTTCCAGATGCCGCCGCGTATAAAGGGTTTGTTTTGCTCGTACCATCCTTCCGCTTTGGCCTGCTGCACGAGGTCGGCATAGATATGGGCCGGCGCGGCGGGCAGCGTCCATTCACTCATTTCGATATAGGAAGCGGTGGGGAGGTAGATGATCCCGCAGGTCTGCTCGCTGGCATGGTAATCCCGGTAGTGCCGGGGGGTAATATGGGGGGAAGCGAGCACGCCCTGAATGAATTGTTCCAGCCAGCCCTGTTCGTAGACCCATTTATGGGTTTCCGGCCAGATGCCGAATTTCTCGATATCGTCGAAATAAATGGCTGCGGGTTGCCGTCCACCTGGCAGCTGATCTGCCAGGGATTCGATATAGCTGACCGCATCCGGCGCCGGAGAAAACGGCAGTTTGTAGCGCAATGCCTCGGAAATGGGGAAGAGGTCGAGTTTGCGGCGATCTTCCTCGGTGGTGAAATAGCCGGAGAGTTCGGTTTTGTCCTTGCCAGCGCAGATGAAGTGATAGTCATCGACGATTACATAGCGGATGCCGCAATCGGCCAGCGCAGGAATAACGGTGGATTCCCAAACCCGCTCGGTCAACCAGGCGCCCTGTGGCCGTTGCCCCAGTTTTTTCTTGAGCTTGGCAGAGAAAGTTCTGATTTGGCCGATTCGATCCCGCTCGGGAATCACAGCAAGTACCGGTTCGGTTTCGCCCGCACCGAAGAGTTCGATTTGTCCGCGTGCAACCATGTCCTGTAGCAAGGCCATATCTTGCGGGAAGTGCTCGAATAGAAAATCGAGCAACCAGCCCGAAAAGTGGACCGCAAAACGGAATTCCGGGTAGCGGTACAAGGTTTGCAAGAAAGGTTTGTAGCAGCGTTCATGCGCGTCCATGATGACTTCGGGGAAATTGCCGATCGGCTGGTGTGCGTGGACGCCAAAAAGCAACGAGACGGATGGGGGCATGGAAGAATTTCCTGTGGCTAAGTTATTGGTCCAATCGTTTCTGCTGCTTGGCTGGATCTTGACCGGCCATCGTTATGATCCCATTCAGGAGGCGCGCCGCATAGCACCGCTGTCGCTGTCCGAAAGGCCGCCATGGCTGATCGGTTCCAGCACGGTAACCGGTGCCGGAATTTTCAACAAGCGATAAAGATTGGTGAGATTTCCGCGGAACAGCCGATCAAAGCTTTCGACAGCATGGGGGGAATTGTAGTCACCAAACCACCAGAACCAGTCGGAACTCTCGCAGGAAGCGAGCTGCCGTTCGGCGGCTGCCTTTTCTGTTTTGGTCAAACGCGGACTCTGCAGGACGAGATCATAGCTTTGCTTGGCTGCGCAGAGTAATTCCCAGGCGAGGTTTTTGTCATGGTCACCGATCCAGGTCGAGAAGCTGCCGTATACCCAGCTGCCCGCAGCCAGCGCAGGTAACGGTTTGATGGCAGTCCGTGACCGCGAGAGCTTTGCGATATAGTCCTGAAAGGTTGTGGTCTGGATATGCGGGTGCTTCTCAAGCAGTTCGTAAAGATCATTCAGGAAGTAGTATCCGTTATAGGGATAGGACTCCCAGGCATTTTCACCGTCAAGAATGACGCTCGCAACCGGGTTGGTGTTGCCGGAGCGGTGACTGTGGACTTCATGCCGGATCTGTTCAAGCCGCTGAACAAAATTCTCGGCGGCATCCCGACCGAACCATTTTGAATATTCGAATCCGATCATATCGGATAATTGATCGTCCCGGAAAAAGCACAGAGTGCTGCCATGCTCGGCTTTGAAGCTGTAAGGACGGTACAGATAATCGCTGCGAGCCGGCAATGGCTGGTCCGGAAAGGATTTGCGCAGGCTGTTGGCCAGTACCCCTTCGCCGCTGGCGCACCATTGACAATCATTTTCGATCAGGATGTTCAGGAACGGTTCGGAGATCGCGCCCTCTGCCGGCCATATGCCGGCTGGTTGGACGCCAAAGCGCTGGGTATGGCTGTCCTTGGCCGATTTCAAATGAAAAGATACGCGTTCCCGGCCACCGGGATAGCTGGCATGAGGCGGGAGGACGGCTTCTGGCAGACTGTCGCGCGCAGATGTGAAATCAATCAGCAGCGGGGCTAGCGGATGATAATGCGGTGTGGTGGAAAGTTCTATTTGCCCGGACTGTGCCAGCTTGCGATAGCGGGGAATGAGCGCCTGGATCAATTCGCCAATCAGGTTGAACAAGCGCAACCGGTCGCCATAGCTGAACAATTTACCCTGCGACATCAGCTGCACGATACTGGCATTTTCCCGGCGCACACTTTCCCCTGTCCACGCCAAGTGGTACCACACCAGCAGGTCGGCCAGGTATTGTCCCGAAGCATAGCGCAGCGTCTTGTCGCCAAGTTGTTGCAGATTGTCGTACAGGTTGCGCAGGTACTGGTATGCCGGGTATGGCTTGAGCATGGTCTCATGATTGCTGAGGAAACAACTTTCCAGAATCAAGGTGCGCTCGGACAACGAAATCCGGTCGAGATCGGGCGCAGCAAGCAGACGCAGCAGCGGGTCGCGGATTTCGCCATGGGCGAATTGATCGGCATAATCTTCCAGCTGGTCCAGCAGGATGGGCACAAAATTGATGGCCAGCTTGATGTCCGGGTGCATTTCCAGATGGTAGGCCATGTCGGTGTAATCCTTGATCGCGTGCAGGTAAACCCAGGGCAGTACGAATTCGCCGGTTTCACTGTCACGGTAATCGGGTTGATGCATATGCCACAGCAGGACAAGATCGAGTTTAGGGATATGAGGTATCATGGTCTATCAACCTAAGTCTGTAAAAGTTTGTTGCGAGCAGCATAGAAAAATACAACTCATGCAAGCAAACTAAAATTGAATCAAATAAATTAAAGCTTAAGGCAGCTCTCAATTCCGGTCTTATTTCGGGTGGCTGGCCGCGAACGACCTGCCAGACCATCAGCCTCAGCGAATCTGATGAATGCGCTGCCCCAACATTTCTGGCGTGATCAGTGTGACGCCATTCTCGGTGACATAAAATCGTTTTTGATCTTCTTCGCGATCGAATCCGACTCTCAACCCCTCAGGGATAACACAGCTTTTCTCGATGATCACCCGCTTGAGATAGGCATGCCGGCCTATGTCAACATTGGGCAGGATGACTGAATCCTCGATGGTGCCAAAACTGCGGACCTGGACATTGGAAAACAGCAGGGAGCGGCGCACGGTTGCGCCGCTGATGATACATCCGCCCGATACCATCGAATCCAGTGCTTGACCACGCCGGTTGTCGTCGTCGAATACAGACTTGGCAGGGGGCAGTTGTTCCTGATGTGTCCAGATCGGCCAGTCTTCATCGTACAAGTTCAGATCCGGCGTGATGGTGGTGAGGTCGATATTGGCTTCCCAGTAGGCATCGACCGTGCCGACATCCCGCCAGTAGGGCGTGCCCGATGCCATATTGACGCAACTGTTCTGAAAGCGATGGGCATAAACATTGGCATTTTTTATCAGGCTGGGAATCAGGTCCTTGCCGAAATCATGCGACGAATGTTCGAGATCATGGTCGAGTATCAGTTGCTCATATAAAAATTTTGCATTGAAGACATAAATGCCCATGCTGACCAGAGCCAGGTCGGGTTGTCCGGGGATCGAGGGGGGGTGCTCTGGTTTTTCGGTGAAGGCGGTGATGCGCCAATTGTCATCGACATCCATGACCCCGAAGGCGCTCGCTTCGCTGACGGGAATTTCCACGCAGGCGACAGTCAAATCCGCTCGCTTCTCGACATGCTCGGCCAGCAGCCGGCCATAATCCATCTTGTAAATATGGTCGCCACCCAGAATCAGCACATAGTCGGAATTGTGGCTGCGCAGAATGTCAAGATTCTGGAAAACCGCATCCGCGGTGCCCTGATACCAGGTTTCTTCGGTGCGCTGCTGGGCAGGCAGCAGTTCGACAAATTCCTTGAACCGGCCGTCCAGAAAACTCCAGCCTCGTTGTATATGGCGGATCAGGCTTTGTGCCTTGTACTGGGTGACGACGCCGATACGGCGCACACCTGAATTGACGCAGTTGGACAGGGCAAAGTCTATGATACGAAACTTCCCACCAAACGGTACTGCCGGCTTGGCGCGCCAGTCGGTGAGATGTTTGAGACGTGTTCCCCGTCCACCTGCCAGAATCAACGCAAGAGTATTGCGGGTAATGGCGCTGACGAAACGTGGGTAATAATTGGGTTGGGGGCTTTGCTGGGTGTCCATGGTCTCCTCGCTGGATTGCGATCACGCACAGCGTGATACCGTACATTCGAATCACTGCGCTTCATCTTACTTGATCTCAATAATCATTGCCAGCCGTTCGCGCGCGTTATAAAGTAGGGTATGCAAACAGAATCCATATTACCGATGCAATCAGCCGAAACGGGTGACTCCTTGCAAACATTGTTGCTGGCCGCGCGCCTGCATAACCCCTGTGCCTATCTGGGCATGCACCACAGTCCGCGTGGCAAGCTGGTCAGGGTGTTTCAGCCCCACAAGTCGCGGGTCTGGGTTCAAACTTCCTTTGGCTTTGAGCCGATGCGGTGTGTGCACCCGGCAGGGATCTTTGAATGGGAAGGTGAGCATCTGGCGCGTCCCTACTTGCTGCGCCTGGAGGATGCGGCAACCCGGACGATCGATGAGTGCCACGATCCCTATGCCTTCCCCATGCAGATTTCCAGCCATGACTTGTATTTGTTCAATGAGGGGCGTCTGTACCAGGCTTATCGCATGCTGGGTGCGCACCGGGTAAAAAATCATGGTGTGACCGGTATCCGTTTTGCGGTCTGGGCACCCAATGCCGAGCGGGTAAGTGTCGTCGGGGACTTTTGTCGCTGGGATGGGCGTGCCTATCCAATGTCGATCCATCCGGACAGCGGGGTATGGGAGTTGTTCATTCCGGATTTGCCCGCAGACATGTTGTACAAATATGAGATCCGCAACCGGGCAACCGGCGCGATCATGCTCAAAACCGATCCGTACGCGAGCCGACATGAGCTGCGCCCCAGCAATGCAGCGTATACACCGAATCAAGGCCGTTTTGACTGGCAGGATGATGACTGGATGACGCGGCGCAGGGAGGCATGGGACTGGCTGCATGCCCCGATGAATATTTATGAAATGCATGCGGGTTCGTGGCAACGGCATCCCGATGGCAGTTTCCTGTCCTACCGTGAACTGGCCGATCAATTAGTTCCCTATTTATCGGACATGGGTTATTCGCATGTCGAGTTGCTGCCGATATCGGAACATCCGCTGGATGAATCCTGGGGATACCAGACAACCGGCTACTTTGCCGTAACGAGCCGCTTTGGCCGGCCCGAGGACTTCATGTATTTTGTGGATACCTGTCATCGGGCAGGCATCGGTGTGATTCTCGATTGGGTGCCCGCACATTTTCCCTGTGACAGTTTCTCGCTGGCACGTTTTGATGGCACCGCCTTGTACGAGCATGAAGATCCGCGCCTGGGCTATCATCATGATTGGGGGACATATATCTTCAATTACGGGCGCAACGAGGTCAAATCGTTTTTGCTGTCGAGTGCGCATTACTGGCTGACGAGGTTCCATCTTGACGGTTTGCGCGTCGATGCGGTCGCTTCGATGCTTTATCTGGATTATTCGCGCCAGGAGGGGGAATGGCTGCCCAACCGCTTCGGGGGGCGGGAGAATCTCGAGGCAATCGAATTCTTGCGAGAATTGAACACCATGGTGCACGGGGAATTCCCGGGCGCGTTGACGCTTGCCGAAGAGTCCACGTCCTGGCCGGCGGTCTCGCGTCCTGCCTATCTGGGAGGATTGGGCTTTTCCATGAAGTGGAACATGGGCTGGATGAACGATACATTAGGCTATATGCAACATGATCCCGTGCACCGGCGCTATCATCACAACGAGCTGACTTTTAACCAGCTCTATGCCTATACCGAAAACTTTGTTCTGCCGCTTTCGCATGATGAAGTCGTGCATGGCAAAAGATCGCTCCTGGACAAAATGCCTGGCGATGCCTGGCAGAAGTTCGCCAATCTGCGTCTGTTGTTTGCTTATCAGATGACCTGTCCGGGCAAGAAAATCAATTTCATGGGCAATGAATTCGCACAGGGCAGGGAATGGGGCGTTGGTCAGCCGCTTGACTGGTATTTGCTGGAACGTGTGCAACACCGTGGCATGCAGACGTTGTCGCGCGATCTGAATCATCTATATCTGACCATGCCGGCGCTGCATGAACTGGATTTTTTCCCGGAAGGCTTTAGCTGGATCGATTGTCATGACGCCGAGCAATCGGTCATCAGCTATCTGCGCCGGGCGCGAGATGGGTCATTTGTGCTGATTGTCCTGAATTTCACACCATTGCCTCGTATGGATTACCGCGTGGGTGTGCCGGAAGCAGGTCGGTATCGCGAGCTATTCAACAGTGATTCCACTTATTATGGTGGCAGTGATGTCGGTAACGGCGGCAGCCTCGAGACCACTGGCGAACCCTGGTCGGGGCAGAATGATTCAATCGCCGTAACCCTGCCGCCATTGGCGGGCATTATTCTGTCACGCTCAAATTGAGCGCAACAGAGCGCTGCATCAATTGAGCTTGTGGCCCCACAGCATGGCCAGGAATTGCTCACGCACTGCCTTGGGGATATCACGAAATACCTGAAAGCGGGCATGTTGCTGTGGCAGTGCGGGATCCATTGCTATTGCCCAGAGTGGTGCCGTGCTGGTTGGCAGACTGGAATAACGGATATCTACCAGCAAATCATGGTTTTCCTGCTGCAGCGCGACAAATCCATCGGAAAACGTGGTGAAGCGGGCAATATCGTCGGCCAGCACAGATGTTTCGGGCAATTGGCGTGAATATTGTGCCAGGTTGAATTTCTCGATGGATTCCCCGGGATAAATTTTGGGTTCGGATAGCAATCCAACGCGAATTGCATCCACGTAAAACCGATCATTACTTTCGTAGACCGAGCGCCACAGCAGTAAATTCGCGAGCGTGGGCTTGACCAGCAGGCGCTCGACATCATGTCCGCGTGCCTGCGCCAGGGCCAGTGCCTCAGTCTCTGCTCGTTGCAGCTGTGTCCAGCCAAGCAGCAAATAAAGCGAAGCAATGGCCAGTCCAAAGCCGGCAAACCGGGCGGCACGATGCTTGAATGCATAGGCTGTCGCGATCAGCAAGACCAGCGTGAAGACCGGGTCGATCACCGATATGATGTTGAATGCCAGCCGTGTCTCACTCAGGGGCCATAACAAATGGGTGCCGTAACTGGTCAGTGCATCGAGCACACCGCTCAGGCTGTAGCCCAGAAGGGCGAATAGATATAGCCGGGAAAAGGCCATGTGCTTGCGCACGAATGGCCACAGCAGGATGGCCGCTATGCATGCCCCAAGCGGAACAAAAAATAGGGAATGCGTGAAGTGGCGATGAAACTCGATATTCAGAAGAGGATCATTGGTTGATTGAATCAGAATATCCGCATCCGCAATCAATCCTGCGAGAAAACCCACGCCGGTCGCCAGGCGTGCTTCATGCGCATGCGCGCGCGTCTGTGCCAGACTGGCCCCCAGTAGTCCTTGAGTGAGTAAATCCATGTCCTTGAAATCAGTTAGCCCGGAAGTTCTTGAACTGCCAGGGGTCGGTTAGGTCAACATCCTCCTGAAACAATGCCTGTCTGTCCTGGAGGGGTGTCCAGTCGCTGTATTGTCCAACCATCTCGCCCAGATAAGGGTTCGCGATTTCCAATACGCGTTCGAAAGACATTTCATCCGGTTCGACGATACCGGCATCCGGATTTTCAAGCGCCCAAACCAGCCCACCCAGAACTCCCGCGGCAACTTGCAGGCTGGTGGCATTGTTGTAGGGTGCGAGTTGGCGAGCTTCCTCGATCGATAGCATCGAACCATACCAGTAGACCCCCTTGGCATGTCCCATCAGCGCCATACCCAGCGCATCCGTTCCGGACGCAATGTCATCCATCAGCAGACGTGTTTGCGACTGTAATGTCAGATTTCTACCGCTGAGCTCATGGATCGATAGTACGGTCGCATCCGTCGGATGGTAAGCATAATAGACCGTCGGACGGTAGCGAAGTTCGCCATCCTGTTTGAGCGTGAAATAATCGGCTATCGATATTGATTCGGAGTGAGTGATCAGAAAACCCTGATAGGCGCCGGTCAGGGGCGTCCAGCCCCGTACCTGGGTGCGCATGCCAGGGCGTTGCAGATAAATGGCGGCATTACAGCCAAAGTCATGGTGCCTGGCGTCTGCCGGTAGGTATTTTTCGTGGCTTCCCCAGCCCAGTTCCGCTGGTTGGAGTCCCTCTCCCACAAAGCCGTCAATTGACCAAGTATTGACGAATTCATCAATGCGCTTGAATGGCTTGGCGGTTTGTGTATCGCGTTCTGCACATTGGATCACTTTGATATCCAGACTGCAAGCGAGCGCCATCCACTCATTCCGGGTTTGCGGCGTGGCAATGTCGCGACCCGTGTCGCGCGCGATATTCAGTAGCGCTTGCTTCACCCAGTGAGAGACCAGACCGGGATTGGCGCCATGGGAGAGCACTGCGGTTGGGCCATTGCCGAGTCGTTGGCGAAGTGCCAAAGCCTGCTCGCGCAAGCCATAGTTAGAGCGCTCCGATGGCGATAGACGGGTGTCCGTATATCCCCCTTCCCAGGGTTCAGTGCAGGCATCCAGGTAGAGCGCTCCACGCGCATGGCAGAATTCGACCAGCGCGAGACTGGAGACATTGACAGAAAGATTGAGGAGAAAATCACCGGCGTCCAGGATCGGATCCAGTGCCTTCCGGTAATTTGCCGGTGTGAGCGGGCAAACCTTGAACGCAACCTGTGCCTGGTCCGCCTGCGCCCGCCCACAATCATCTCCGCTGATGATTAAAACCTGACTGGGAGAGATATCTAAATGCCTGAGTAGCAACGGCAGGGAACCTTGTCCCACGCTGCCAAAACCAACCAATACAAGCTTTCCTTTAAAACCGGCGAATTTTTCATATCTAATCATTTATATAATATCTTTTATAATAATCTTGTTCTTAATCTATAATGCGGCGTAATGATGCTGCCGAAGCGAGATTGCAAAGCGCAAATACAAACATCGCACGGTGGCGCTTGATCAAAATAGGTATGGATTTTATAGACTAATAATTTAACGGGCAAACCAACATGGAATTTTACGAATCCGAGCACACCAAATTTATGCGTGAACTGTTCGCTAAAAGACCTGAACTGATCGAAAAACAGAAAGAAGCGCGTGCGATCTGGTGGGACAAGCAGGTCGACAGAGAAGCCTTGAAACGTTTCAAGGAAAACAAGGTGCCACAGAATGGTTATGTTTATTTTTCATGGCCTGGCAAAGAGGGTGAGCAATAGTCTTGATGTTTGAAGTGACAAAGTGTTGTCAATGGCGACAATCTGGCGATTGCCAGGAAATTCTTGAGTTTTACCCGGAATATTGCGCTGAATGGCGCGCTATTTCAGGCGTATTGACTTGATGCAAGTGGTACACGGTTTGCGCTCGCGACAGGTGATCAGCCACGCCTGGCGCAAATGATTGCAATCACATTGCAAGGATAGACTTCTTTGGAAGATATTCCGTTATACCTCCTGCTCATCGCGCTGGTGCTTTTGTTGATTGTTTCCGGCTTTTTTTCATTGTCGGAAACCAGCATGATGGCGATCAATCGCTATCGGCTCAGGCATCTGGCCAAACAAGGCCATCGCGGTGCTCAGCTGACTGCGAAGCTGCTGGCGAATCCGGACCGATTGCTGGGTGTTATTCTGCTTGGCAATAACCTGCTGAATACGGCTGCGGCGACCTTGGTCGCCGCCATTGTGTCCATCTTTTTCGCCCATGATGAGTTGGCATTGCTGCTTGGCAGTATTGCCGTGACACTGGCGATACTGATATTCAGCGAAATTACGCCCAAGGTCATCGCGGCAGCTTATCCGGAGCGGATCGCGCTGGCAGTCAGCTATATTCTGACCCCTTTACTGAGAGTTTTCTATCCCGTTGTCTGGTTTGTCAACTTGTTTGTGCAGATGCTGCTGGCTGTGCTGCGCCTTAAGCCTTCGCAGCAGGCGACGCACCAACTGAGCATGGAAGAGCTCAAGGCGCTGGTGCTGGAGGCCGGCCATCTCATTCAGAAAAAACATCAAAGTGTACTGGCAAACCTCATCGATCTCGAGTCGGTTACGGTCGAGGATGTCATGGTTCCCAGAAATCAGATCGAGGCGATTGACCTCGAAGCGGATGAGGAAGTCATTCGCGGACAGTTATTGACCTGTCACCATACCCGATTCCCGGTTTATCGCGGGCGGCTCGACAATGTGGTTGGCATCGTGCATGTACGCAAGGTGCTCAACCAGTTGCGAGAGGAAAAGATTACCACCGAGATGCTGGAAGCGGTCATGCAGTCACCCTATTTTATTCCTGCCGGCACGCCCTTGTTTTCTCAATTGCAACTGTTCCAGGAAAATCACAGGCGGATCGGGCTGGTCGTTGATGAATATGGCGAATGGCTGGGACTGGTGACGCTCGAGGATATTCTCGAGGAAGTCATTGGTGAATTTACGACGCAGGCGCCCTCTCAAACGAGTTCGTTCAAACAGCAGCCGGATGGTAGTATAATAGTCGAAGGTGGCACGTTGTTGCGCGATTTGAATCGCAAGCTGGGATTCCAATTGCCGCTCGATGGTCCCAAGACGCTGAATGGACTGATACTCGAGTTCTTCCGGGATATTCCCGAGGCGGGCACGGGTTTGAACATCGAGGGGTATCCGATGGAAATCCTCCAGACCAGCAACCAGGTGGTCAAGATTGTGCGCATTTATCCGGCGGTCTTTCAAAAATCCGAGACGGATCCGCCGGAACATTAGTAGCTGTTATGCATGGGAAATACTGAACGATTCAGTATTTCCTGGCTCCAGAGCGCCCATAGCTCAGTGGATAGAGTACCGCCCTCCGAAGGCGGGGGTCGCACGTTCGAATCGTGCTGGGCGCGCCAGTTTTGGAGTACCACAGACTCCGTGCATAGTGGTTGTGATGGTCATGTGCGTGCTATCGCCTCCCGTACCAGAAAACCGATAAGCACAATTTGCACGTGGCCCACATCAAAGAAGCTGTTTGGAAATGCTGAACTTGAGTGAACGTGCCCTAGGAGCCGTGAAGGAATAAGTGTTACAGTTATTTATGAGCAACTCCTAGTATGACGCATATGGATACGAGTGGTTTTTCCAAACCGCAAGCATCCTGGCAAGCGACTCGGTATCGAAGCTAGGCTGACGTTAGGCTGGATTGCTTCGCTGTGCTCGCAAAGACGGCAGAAAACAACGGCCATTCGCAATTTCAACCGCCGTCTTGGCGAGGCCCAATGGGCCGCGACCATCCAGATGCTTTTCGGTAACAATAACGCTACAGTTGCCACAGCGCTGAGCAATCTGATCTGAGATTGGAATTTCCAAACAGCTTCTTAGCGAGTACCAAAATAATAATCCAGTCATGCTGGCCGGCAAGCGCCTTGCCGTATGGCGTATTGCGCTTGCCTAGGAGGCTGTCCGAGCATAGCTATCGTAGCGAGGGCCGGCCAGTCTCGTCCGCAGTAGATCAGTCTCGGACAGCCTTCAAGTCAGCTCAAGGCCTGTTCTCGATTCGCGTATACCAACCCTCATAGACTTCGTCCGGCCACAAGGATTTTATCCATACCAGAACATCGTCGATTTCCTGATCTGTCAGGATGCCTGCCCAGCCGGGCATGCGCCCTTCTCCGGGCGGGCCACCATTCAGAATGAAACGCTTGAGTTCTTCCGTCGAATGATGCCAGGCATGTGCGGTACCGTTGAGAGGCGGTGGAGGATATCTGCCGCTTTCCAATGGTTTGCGCCAGTCCGGTGTGCCTTCCGCATTCTGGCCATGGCATCCGGCGCAGTTGTTGCGGAAGATCGCCTGTCCGCGCGCAACCTGGGCTGGATCGAAGTCGCGTATGACTGGTTCTTGTGTCATGGATCTGCCCAAGATGCGATCCAGCGCCTCGCTGGCGGGAGCCGCAGTCTGCTGATCCGAGCAGGCCGTGACGTAACACAAGGAAACAAGCAGGGCTATTCTGGTCAACGCCACTTTATCTGAGCCTCAAGACAGATCCCGATGTGTCGCTGTTTGCTGCGCCGCCAGTCTGCGTTTGCCCATCTGTACCGTAGCGGCTGTAAATTGTTGCAGCGCTGCGTTCGTCGCCTGGTTTGCGGATCAGCAATACGTTGTAGGGATCGTTCCGGCCGGTTTCCATGCCGGGCGAGCCATGCGGCATATCCGGAACGGCTAGCCCGACCGCGCGCGGTTTCTCCCTGAGGAGTCGTTGGATATCGGCTGCCGGTACATGTCCTTCGATGGCATAGCCATTGACTGTTGCGGTGTGGCAAGACCCCAGTGAAGGAGAGATGCCGGCCCGTGCACGGGCTTCCTGATTGCCGACGTCATGGGTATTGACAGTGAAGCCATGGTCCCGCAGGTGGTCGACCCACTTTGAACAGCATCCACAAGTCGGGCTTTTATAAACTTCGATGGTTGCCGCTGCGGCCACATGCATGCTGGCACCTGCCAAAGCGATGGCCAGCATGGATTGGGTAAAGAATTGATTCAGTTGTTTGGTCATTTTTCCTCCACTATGATCTTGCCACGCATGCCCTTGAAATGGCCGGGCATCGGACAAGCGAAATCGACGACACCTGCGTGCGTGAACTGCCAGATCAGTTCTTTTTGTTCACCCGGTGCAAGTGTTACTTGATTGGGTTCGTTGTGTTCCATATGAGCATGCAACCGCATCATTTTTGCATGCTCCCTGAGATGTTGCATGGTATCTATCATCATTTCATGTTTTTTTTCTCCGGTATTTCTGACGATGAACCGGACGGTATCGCCCTGCCTGACAGTAATCTCGGAGGGTGAGAAGCGGTTTTCATAGGCCTCGATCTCAACGGTTCGCGTCACGTTTTCAAGGACGCCTGGTTTGCCTATCGCTGCGTTGCTATAATGCTGTTCGGCAGCATAAGTCATGGCTGATCCCAGGCAAAGAATCGAGAAGGATACAATTAGAGACTTTTTCATACAACCCTCCGCTTGGATAGAGTACAGAGCCTGTAACTGCCTTCTGGTTGGATAGCAAGATTATTCGAATGTTCCTTTTCGTCAATAGGATCCACCAGATTTTTTGCATGTGCTGCATTTTTATGTATAACAGGAATCGATAAGGTGATGGAAGTTCTTTCTAAAAAGTCGGCATATAACACTAACAAGCTACACAAGCGACTCCGCCGCCTTGTGGGGACGGCTATCGCCGATTTCAACATGATTGAACAGGGTGATCGAGTCATGGTGTGTCTGTCTGGTGGGAAAGACAGTTATGTGCTGCTCGATATCCTGCGCAACCTTCAGGCACATGCGCCGCTCGATTTCGAGCTGATTGCGGTCAACCTCGATCAGAAACAACCAGGTTTCCCAGAACATGTATTGCCAGAATATCTGACGAAAATAGGCATGCCCTTCCGCATCGTGGAGCAGGATACCTATAGTGTAGTCAAACGCGTGATTGCGGAAGGGAAAACAACTTGCAGCCTTTGCTCCCGCCTGCGCAGGGGCGTGTTATACCGGGTTGCGGGCGAGCTGGGTGCAACCAAAATTGCCCTCGGTCATCATCGTGATGATATTCTGGAAACTTTCTTTCTCAACATGTTTTATGGCGGCAAGCTCAAAGCCATGCCCCCCAAGCTCGTCAGCGACGATGGCCGTCATATCGTGATCCGGCCACTGGCCTATTGCCGGGAGAAGGATGTCGCCGCCTATGCTGCCAGCGCCCAATTTCCAATCATTCCCTGCAATTTATGCGGGTCTCAGAAGAATCTGCAACGCCAGGCCATCAAGGAGATGATGCAGCAATGGGACAAGAAGTTTCCAGGCCGGCTGGAAACAATGTTTACTGCCTTGCAGAATGTGCAGCTTTCGCATCTGGCAGATCGTCAGCATTACGACTTTGCCGGGCTGATGCCGCATGGTGTGGCTATTGAGGATGGTGACAAAGCGTTCGACGATGAACCGCCGGGCTGGCCGGCCATGCCGGAAGAGGATGGCCACCTGGCTGCGGGATAGGCAAGCAGGCAAGTGGCTGTCAGGCTTTAAATTCCTGCTCTCGCGTGCGGCGAGGGCCGTTTGTTACATGCTTGCGTATCTGTGTCTGTACGCGGGCGACGCGAATTCCTACCGCAAAATCCACTATTTGACCCCGGCCTCGTGCGCTTGCTGATCGGCATGGTAACTGGAGCGCACCATTGGCCCGCAGGCGGCATGGCTGAATCCAAGCTTGAGGGCGATGCGTTCAAAGCTCTTGAAATCTTCCGGTGAGACAAAGCGGACAACGGGCAAGTGGCCAGTGCTGGGTTGCAGGTATTGCCCGACGGTCAGCATATCGACCTGATGGGCGCGTAAATCGCGCATGACATCGATAATCTCCTCATCGGTTTCGCCCAGCCCGAGCATCAGACCGGATTTGGTGGGAATATCCGGGAAGGCGGATTTGAAATCCTTGAGCAATTGCAATGAGTGCGCATAATCCGCACCCGGCCGGCATTGTTTGTATAAGCGTGGCACCGTTTCCAGATTGTGGTTCATGACATCGGGTGGACAGGAAGATAATTTCTCCAGTGCCACCGCGAGCCGGCCACGGAAATCCGGCACGAGAATTTCAATCCGGGTCTGGGGAGACTGCGCGCGTATTTCGCGAATGCAGTCCGCAAAATGCTGTGCGCCACCATCTCGCAGGTCATCGCGGTCCACGCTGGTGATCACGACGTAGTTGAGTTTCAGCACCGCGATGGAATGTGCCAGATGTTTGGGCTCGTCAGGGTCGGGTGCATGGGGGCGGCCATGGGCGACATCGCAAAAGGGGCAGCGCCTGGTGCACAAGTCCCCGAGTATCATAAAAGTTGCCGTGCCGCGTCCGAAGCATTCACCGATATTGGGACAGGAGGCTTCTTCGCAGACGGTATGCAGCTTGTTTTCCCGCAGCAGGCGTTTGACTTCAAGATACTTCTGGCTATTGGATGAACGCACGCGGATCCAAGCAGGCTTGCGCAGCGGTTGGCTGGACTGCTGTGAATCCAGTTTAACCGGATTGCGTGCGGTTTTGGCAGCGCCGCGTTGATGAGTGTCAGCTGTCATGAGAAATCAGTTTCCTCTATTAGGGGTTGGTTAATCGGGCCAGTAATCTCTGGGCCAGTTTTGTGCTTAGCATTTCCGGGCTATCGGCTATGCCAAGATCGCTGGCCTGTGTGATGCGTAACCCTGGGTAGCCACAGGGATTGATCGCGGCAAAAGGCGCAAGATCCATCGCGACATTGAGCGCGATGCCGTGATAGCAGCAGCCATGCCTTATTTTCAAGCCTAAAGAGGCAATCTTGGCGTCATCGACATAGACTCCCGGCGCATCCACCCGGCCTTGCGCCTCGATGCGATAGGCGTGCAGCAAGTCTACCACGGCGCCTTCCATCTTTCTGACCAGCGCCCTGACATTTAATTGCCAGCGGCGCAGGTCAAGCAACAGATAGGCGATGGCTTGACCGGGCCCATGGTAGGTGATTTGCCCGCCCCGGTCTGTCCGGACGAGCGGAATGCCGTTCTGCCGTAGCAGGTGCTCGGGCTTGCCGGCAATGCCTTGCGTATAAACGGGCGGGTGTTCCACCAGCCAGATCTCATCAAGCGTCTGTGTGGTCCGCTGTGCCGTAAAGTGTTGCATGGCCTGCCAAGTGGCTAGATACTCCATATGGCCGAGGGGCTTGATGATGACTGGGATCGATTCGCTTTGGCTGCGGTCATCATGCCGGCCCAGGCGGTTGTGGTCTGATATTTGTTCCATATGATCGGTCATTCAGGGGGGTACCCATACGGCCATGGTAATGATCCAAAAAAGTGCGGGCCTTTCAGTGCCCGGAACGGGCTGGCCTAATCGGCAAGGCGTTAATGATGTGCCTGAGTTTTCCGTTTGTCTGCCGGCTACAGCAGCATGACGACCAGTGGATGATCGTGCAGTGCCTGATAGAGCGCGTCCAGTTGCGGGCGTGAGGTGGCGCAAATAATACAGGTCAGGCTCAGGTAGGCGCCATTCCTGCTGGTTCGCACTTCGACAGTGGTGTCGTCGAAATCCGGCGCATGGGTTTTCACGATGGTCAATATTTCCTGGGTGAAACCCTGGTGCGATTTTCCCATGATTTTTATAGGAAAATCACAAGGATATTCTATCAACGAAGACTCTTCAGTCATACTGGTCCTGCTAGGAGAGCGCGGGTTGACCCCGCATCATAGTTGCCTTGTAGGCTTGATAATGCTGATTGAGCTGCTGAAATACCGGGCCGGGCTTGGCGTTGCCGACCGGTTCGCCATCCAGCCGGGTGATCGCCAGGATTTCCTTGGTGGAAGAGGTCAGCATGATTTCCTGGGCGGAGCGTAATTCAGCCTCGGAGATCTCTCTCACGGCATGTGGGATGGCATGGGTCTCAGCCAACTCCAGTACGACATCATAGGTGATGCCGGGCAACATCCGGTGGTCTTTGGGCGGGGCCAGCAACACCTCATCCTTGACGATAAAGATATTGCTGGCGGCGCCCTCGGTCAGCAATCCGTCACGCAGCAGAATGGTTTCCATGGTGCGTGCATCGATAGCCAGCTGGCGCAGCAGCACATTGGGCAGCAGGGAAATGGCTTTGATATCACATCGCCCCCAGCGATTGTCCTGCGCAGTGATGGCTGGCACGCCACTGGCGAGCAATGCCTGGGGCGGTGGCGGCAAGGGGGTGCTCATGATGAAGACGGTCGGCGGTACGCCCAGCGGAAAAGCATGATCCCGTTTGGCGACACCGCGGGTGATATGCAGATAAAGATATTGATCTTCGCCTTCATTGTGCGCAATGATATGTGCGATCAACTGGCTCCAGTGTGCTTCGGAATGGGGGTTGTCGAGGCGAATTCCATCCAGGCTGTGTTGTAAGCGGATCAAGTGTTCAGAGAGCCGGAAGGGTTTGCGCGAATAGACGGGGATGACCTCGTAAACGCCGTCACCAAAAATAAAGCCGCGATCCAAGACCGGGATATAAGCCTGTTCGATGGGCAGAAACTTTCCGTTGAGATAAATCATAAATACCAATATGCGTTAATTGAGCCACATCTTCAGGTTGTCCCAGGCTCGCCCCAAGAAACCGGCCGCCTCGACAGTTTCAAGTGAAATCAACGGGTAAGAAGCAATTTCCTGGCCATCCAGAACGAATCTGACAGCGCCAATTTCCTGTCCCTGACCGATCGGCGCGACAAGCGGCTGCCGGTATTCCATCCTGGCCTTGAGCTTGTCAACCTTGCCCCGGGGCAGTGAGAAATAGATATCCCGGTCGAAACCCACCTTGAGTTTGTTCTGGGCGCCTTTCCAGAGCTGGACGTTGGCCACGGTTTGATGTTTCTTGTAAGGATGGGCAGTATCGAAGAACTGGAAGCCATAATTCAGCAAACGTTGACTCTCGATGCTGCGGGCATTGGGCGAGGCAGTGCCCATGACAACAGAAATCAGCCGGCGGTGATCCCGCTGGGCAGATGTGATCAGGCAATAGCCAGCAGCCTCGGTCCAGCCGGTTTTCATGCCGTCCACGTTGGGATCGGTCCATAGCAACCGGTTGCGGTTGGGCTGGGTAATGCCGTTGTAGGTATATTCCTTCAACGAATAGAGCGGGTAGAATTCAGGGAAATCCCGAATAATGGCCGATGCGAGCAATGTCAGATCATGTGCCGTGCTGTAGTGCTCGGGATGTGTCAATCCGGTCGAGTTGGTGAAATGCGTATTGTGCATTTTCAAGCGTTTCGCTTCTTCGTTCATCATATGCGCGAACATGTCTTCCGAGCCTGCGATCAATTCCGCCAGTGCGACACAGGCATCATTGCCGGATTGAACGATCATGCCGCGAATCAGTTCGTTGACAGTGACTCGCTTGTTGGGTTCGATGAACATGCGCGACCCGACCATGCGCCAGGATTTCTTCGAGACGGGCACTACTTGATCAAGCGCGATGCGTTCCTGCTTGATAGCGGAGAATGCCACATAGGCGGTCATCAGCTTGGTCAGTGAAGCTGGATCCAGCCGTTCGTGCGGGTTATGGCTGGCCAGTACCTGGCCGCTGTGGAAATCGCTTAAAACAAAAGATTTGGCGGCCAAGGACAGCTCGGGTTGTTGCGCAAAGGCCGGTAATGCTGTCAGTAGGCAAAGCAGAAAGAAGATGAGTCGTTTCATGAAAATCTGCAAAAATATCATTATACCTCGCACATCAGGTTTCTTGAACCTGGAAATATGGGTTGGTGGACGGGCTGGCGTGTGCGGTTTTTAAGCCGCGTGGCAGGCATGGCCAGGAGAGCATCGATATGCCTTCCAGGGCGTTGCAGCACCACCATGAGACCTGAATGCAGCGCAATTCGGTGCGTTGCATTGCCAGGCACGCCGTAAACAGGCCGCTATTCAATTTAACAATTCAAGGGCACAAAACATTTTTTTGAGCATTTAATCGGGGTAGCGCGGCTTCAGTCTGGCTAAGGAGTCGCTCAAAAACAACTGTAACACTTGGATCGCATCTGGCGGGCGCACTGCGGTGTTACTCGTCGTCGCCATAGCCTTGCTATGACTCCTCCTCTCGCCTTGCGTTGCATCCCACCAGACGCGCCCAATTGTCACACTTATTCCTTCACGGCTCCTGATTGTCTGCGCCATGGCTGATTGTCATGTCCGTCATGCCTTTTCAGTGGCACGCGGGCGTTTTTTGCCGGCTAGCCAGGAAAAGAACAAGGGCACGAAAATGGGTGCGATGAATGCCGCAAGTATCATCCCGCCAAATACCCCGGTGCCCATCGATTGGCGCGCGGCCGAACCCGCGCCGGTGGCGATTACCAGCGGGACGACACCCAGAATGAATGCCATCGAGGTCATGACGATCGGCCGGAAACGCAGCCGGGCCGATTGAATGGCGGCCTCAAAGGTTGGCACACCTTCCATCATTTTTTGTTTGGCAAACTCCACCAGTAATATAGCATTCTTGGCGGCCAAGCCAATCAGCGTGACCATTCCGATTTGAAAATAGATATCGTTCGGCATGTCGCGCAGCAGGACGGCAACCAATGCGCCAGTGACCGCGAATGGCACGGCCATGATAACCGCCAACGGCAATGCCCAAGTTTCGTATTGGGCTGCAAGGATCAAGAATACCATCACAATGGCAAGGCTGAAAGCGAGCACAGCGGCCGCCCCCGTTTGCTTTTCCTGGAATGCCTTGCCGGTCCAGGCCAACTGGTAGCCGTTCGGGAGAAATTCAGCGGCGAGCGCTTCGACCCGTTCGATCACTTCGCCCGAGCTTGCGCCGGGAATGCCTTCGCCCAGGATCTTTGCTGACAGCAAGCCATTGAAACGCTCTAACTGCTCCGCGCCGATGATATGGTGCACCTTGCTGATTGCGGATAACGGCACCATGGCGCCGGATGCCGCACGGACATAAGCGTTACCCAGATCCTCCGGTTTCATGCGGTAGGGGGCATCCGCCTGCAACTGGACTCGATAGGTTCGGCCGGTACGGTTGAAGTCATTGATATAGAATGCGCCCATCGTGCTTTGCAAGGTGGCGTATATGTCACCAATGGCTATGCCCTGTGAAATCGCCTTGGCCTCATCGACTTCCACAAACAGTTGCGGAACATTCGGACGAAAGAAGGTATTGACCGAGGCAATCGCCGGATCTGCCCGCAGCTTGTCCATGAAATCGGAGACGATCTCGGACAGCACCAGCGGATCTGATACGGCAAGTGTCTGGATATATGCTTCAAACCCGCCGGTGCTGCCCAGGCCGCGAATGGCCGGCGGATTGAAAGCGATGACCAATCCATCCGAGCGTTGTGCACCGATTCCGAACAGCTCCTGCACGATATCGTCTGCCGTCGCGCTTCTGTCCGACCAGTCCGTCATGCGGACAAACATGGTGGCCACGTTGGTTTTGTTGCCGCCACCGATCAGATCGAAGCCATTGACCGCGAACTCGTGTGCGACGGCCGGGTGTTGTGCTATTTGAGTCCGCACAGCCTCGGTGGTCTGGATCGTTCTGGTCAAGGTGGTGCTGTCTGGCAGGATAATTTCGGTGATAACGTACCCCTGGTCTTCTGGTGGAACAAAGCCCTTAGGGATAATATTGGCCAGATACAGAACAGCCCCTACGAACGCCAGAAAAATGAGCGTGCTGATGAAGGCGTGATGCAGGCTTTTGTTGACCAGGCCCACATAGACATTCCGGATCGAATCAAAGCCGCGATTGAAGAGGCGGAAAAATTTTGTGTCGGTGTGTGTGGATTGGAGCAAAATTGCACATAAGGCTGGCGATAGGGTCAAAGCGACCACGCCGGATAGTACGCCGGCCACTGCCACGGTGACTGCAAACTGCCGGTAGAGTTCGCCCGCGATCCCGCCAATGAACGCCACTGGCAGAAAGACAGCGACCAGGACCAGGGTCATGGCTATCACAGCGCCGGAAACCTGGCGCATGGCCTTGATGGCAGCTTCGAGGGGAGGAAGTTTCTCCTGCGAAATCAGCCGCTCGACATTTTCCAGTACCACGATGGCGTCGTCTACCACGATTCCGATCGAGAGCACCATCGCGAACAGTGTCATGGTGTTGATGGAGAAGCCGAGTAGCCACAGGCCGGCAAAGGTACCAATCAGGGAAATCGGCACGGCGATAATGGGAATCAATGCCGCGCGCCAACTTTGTAGAAATAGATAGACGACGATGATGACCAGGATCATCGCTTCACCCAGGGTTTTGAATACCTCCCAGATTGATTCCTTGACAAAATCGCTGGTGTCATAGGGTATGCTGTAAACCACGCCTTCCGGAAAGCCCTGCTCCAGTTTGGCTATTTTTGTTTTGATGGCCTTGGCGGTGTCCAGGGCATTCGATCCCGGCCGCAAGAAAATGGGAATGCCCACGCCAGGTTCGCCATCCAGAAAAGTCCGGATGTCGTAGTCCTGGGGGCCGAGCTCGATGCGTGCGACATCCTTGAGCAGCAGTACGCCACGTGGACCGTCCGCCCGCAATATGATGTTGCCGAATTCTTCGGGCTGCAACAGGCGCCCCTTGGCTGTGACCGTATAGACCAGCTGCTGATCCGGCAATGCCGGTTCCTGGCCTATTTTCCCCACCGCATATTGTGAATTTTGTGCGCGTATGGCTTCGACAATATCGCTGGTGGTCACGCCCAGCTGTGCCATGCGATCGGGCCGGATCCAGATACGCATGGAATAGTCCTGGGCGCCGAAGACTCTCGCTTCGCCGACGCCTGGCGTGCGCTTCAGTTCATCGAGAATATTGGTGGTGACGTAATTGCTCAGGAACAGCGGCGTATGGTTTTCATTGTTTGAAGTCAGCATCAGTACAAGCAGGATATCGTTGGAGCGCTTCTGTACGATGACCCCTGTGCGGCGCACTTCTTCGGGCAAGCGCGGCAGGGCGATATTCATGCGGTTGCTGACGTTGAACGTGGCCTGGTCAAGATCGGTGCCGATTTCAAATGTGGTCGTGATGGTCAATGTGCCGCTCGAATCTGCGCTGGAATCGAAATAGAGCAACCCCTCGATGCCGCTGAGTTCCTGTTCAATCGGCGCAGCAACGGTTCTGGCCAGTGTTTCGGCATTGGCGCCGGGAAAAGTAGCGGTAATCAGTACGGTTGGCGGCGTGATTTGAGGATATTGTGCGATCGGTAATTGCAAAACGGCCGCAATCCCGGCGAGTACGATCAAGATTGATAAAACCGAGGCAAAAATGGGGCGTGTGATAAAAAAACGGCTCATGATTCAAACAAATGAAGAAGTGGGTGGATTGGGCCTGGGCCGGTTTTCAGAGCGACGCGTGCCCGGGTGCGTCAGTCGCTTCCTGTGGCGCAACAATCAGCCCGGGCTGTAGTTTGATCAGGTTGTCCACGATCACTCGGTCGCCTGACATGAGTCCATCCAGAATGACCCAGTCCTTGCCCGTCCATTCGCCTGCCTGGACGGAGCGTATGGTAGCCTCGTTTTGTTCGTTCACGACATAAACGTATTTGCCGAGATCCGAAGCCAGCACGGCGGGTTGGGGCACGACAAACACGTTCTGGTATTCGCCGGTTTTGATTCTGACGCGCACGAACTGGCCGGGTAACAGGCGCTTGTCCGGATTTTCGAAAGTTGCGCGCAACTGCTGCGTACCGAGTATGGGGTCAATATAACTGGCAGCAAAATTGATTTTGCCAGACAGCGGATACTCGCTGCCGTCTGGCTGAATAACCTGGACAAGCTGGACGTTCTGTTCGGTGAGATAGCCTCCCAGCCTGGTCAGATCATGATCGGAAAGACTGAAGCGCACCCACACGGGCGACACTTGGTGAATGGTGGTCAACAGGCTGTTCTGCGCTTCGACCAGCGAGCCTTCGGAAAACTGGGCGCGACCCGACGATCCGCCGACCGGGGCCACCACCTTGGTATAGGAGAGATTGAGTTGTGCCTGCCTGACCTGCTCGCGCGTGGCCCTCAGGCCCGCCCGTTCGATGGCGAGACTTGCCACGGCATTGTCATACATGCGCTGACTGACAAAGTTTTCAGCGACCAGTCTTTTCAGGCGCGCCTCTTCCAGTTCGGCATCCGTCACGCGTGCCTGTTGTTCGGAGAGTTTGGCGTGTGCCTGTGCCAGTGCAATCTGGAACGGTTCCGGATCAATCAGAAACAGCGCCTGATTCGCCTGGACACTTTCGCCTTCCTCATATAAGTGTTTGAGCAGAATGCCGCCGACGCGTGGGCGCACTTCCACTTCCTTCGCGCCTTCCGTTTGGCCAACCGTTTCGGTCATTCTCGGTGCGTTGACTGGGTTGACTCTGACAACGCTTACTGGCAGTGCCTGATCCGTTTCAGGGAATTCATTCCGGTTTGTGCTGTCTTTGGAACATGCAGCAAGCAAAGCACATAACAGCAGTGCAGCGAGCATTGCAGGAAGCGGGCAAGACTTGGTTTTTTTTGATCCAGTGGATGCGAAGCGGTATTTTGACGGATTGGAATTCATTGTTTATTGGAATTATTTAGTGACGCATGCAGGCAGTTTATGGACCACTAAAGTTGACTAATATTGTCGGGTATTATATAGTTGACAAAAATTATCGGAAATACTTTTTAACCGCTCTATTGTACTAAGGAATTGTAATGAGATTGACAACAAAAGGACGATTTGCGGTAACAGCACTGTTGGATATCGCAATGCGGCATGGCAGCGGCCCGGTTGCGCTGGCCGATATCAGCCAGCGGCAGAAAATTTCACTATCCTATCTTGAGCAGCTGTTTGCCAAATTGCGCCAGCGCGAACTGGTTGACAGCGTGCGCGGACCAGGCGGCGGCTATTGCCTGGCCAAGGACCTGGATGAGGTGTCGGTAGCGGACATCATTCTGGCCGTCGATGAACCGATCGACAGCACCCAGTGTGGCGGCAAAGAAAACTGTCTTGGCGACAGCAAATGCATGACCCACGACCTTTGGGCCAAGCTCAACGAAATCATATTCGATTATCTTGGGCATGTCACGCTGCAGCGTCTGGTGGATGAGCAGAACCAACGCGAGCTGCAACGCGAACAGGCCGTGGTCAAGCTGTACGATATGCGGGAAGCGGCATTCTGATTGGCAATCCATGAAAGGAAGAACCATGGCAATTACTTTGACAGAACGCGCAGCCAGCCAGATTCGGCAACAGCTGACCAAACGAGGCAAGGGGGTTGCCCTGCGACTGGGAATTAAAAAATCCGGTTGTTCAGGGTTTGCCTATCTTTTCGATTATGCAGATGAAGTACAGGCTGACGATCAGCTGTTCGAGTCACGCGGCGCCAAGGTCGTGGTCAGGCAGGATCATCTGTCCTTTTTTGATGGATCCGAAATTGATTATGTTCAGGAAGGCCTGAACAGTACTTTCAGATTCAGCAACCCGAACATTGATAATACTTGTGGCTGTGGAGAGAGTTTCAGCCTTAAAACGCAGGAACAAAATCAGGAATTATAAAAATGAGTGCTGCATTACAACATTTGGTTAATCAACCATATAAGCACGGCTTTGTCACCAATATCGAATCGGATGTCGCGCCCAAGGGCCTGAATGAGGATGTCATCCGGCTGATTTCTTCCAAAAAGAATGAACCTGAATGGCTGCTGGCTTTCAGGTTGGAGGCCTACCAGAGGTGGCTGGACATGACCGAGCCGACCTGGCAGAACGTCAAACATCCCAAAATCGATTTTCAGGCCATCAGTTATTATTCTGCGCCCAAACCGAAGAAAAAGCTGGCCAGTATGGATGAAGTGGATCCCGAATTGCTGCGAACCTTCGAAAAACTGGGTGTGCCCATGCATGAACGGGCCGCATTGGCTTGGGTCGCCGTTGATGTCATTTTTGACAGCGTCTCGGTTGCCACGACCTACAAGGAAAAGCTGGCCGAGGTTGGCATCATTTTCTGTTCCATTTCCGAAGCGGTTCAACATCACCCTGAGCTGGTCAAGCAGTATCTGGGTACGGTTGTGCCGCCGGGAGACAATTTCTATGCGGCATTGAATTCCGCCGTCTTTACGGATGGATCTTTCTGCTATATTCCCAAGGGCGTCAAATGCCCGATGGACCTGTCCACTTATTTCCGGATCAATACCCAGGAATCCGGGCAGTTCGAGCGCACCCTGATCATCGCGGAAGAGGGTGCATCCGTTTCCTATCTGGAAGGCTGCACCGCACCCCAATTCGATACCAATCAACTGCATGCGGCAGTGGTCGAGTTGGTCGCACTGGATAATGCCGACATCAAATATTCGACGGTACAGAATTGGTATGCTGGCGATGAAAATGGCGTGGGCGGCATATATAATTTCGTCACCAAGCGCGGCCTGGCAAAAGGCAGGAACTCGCGTATTTCCTGGACCCAGGTGGAAACCGGTTCCGCAATTACCTGGAAGTATCCTTCGTGCATCCTGCGTGGCGAGAATTCCGTGGGGGAATTCTATTCAGTGGCCGTCACCAATCATCATCAGCAGGCAGATACGGGCACCAAAATGATTCATATCGGCCGGAATACCCGCAGCACCATTGTCAGCAAGGGCATCTCGGCCGGTCAATCCAATAGCAGCTATCGCGGGTTGGTAAGAATCGCGCCCACAGCAACCAATGCCCGCAATTATTCGCAGTGTGATTCGATGCTGATCGGCAGTCAGTGCGGTGCGCATACCTTTCCCTATATTCAAGTGCAAAACAACAGCGCACAGGTCGAGCATGAAGCGTCGACTTCCAAGATCGGAGAAGATCAATTGTTTTATTTCGCTCAGCGTGGCATCGATGCCGAAGAGGCAGTATCGATGATCATCAATGGTTTCTGCAAGGAAGTCTTCCAGCAGTTGCCGTTGGAATTCGCCGTGGAAGCGACAAAATTACTCAGCTTCAAGCTGGAAGGGAGTGTGGGATGATAGATCCGAACAGTAAAGTATTGCTGGAAGTCCGTGACCTGCATGCAACCGTTGATGGAACGGAGATCCTCAAAGGTGTGGATTTTACCGTCAAAAGCGGCGAGATTCATGCCATCATGGGGTTGAATGGTTCCGGAAAAAGCACTTTTGCCAAGGTGCTGGCGGGCCACCCAGCTTATGAGATGACCCAAGGCACGGTGCGTCTCGATGGTCAGGATCTGTCCAGTCTGGCGCCGGAAGAACGGGCGCGTGCCGGCGTGTTCCTCGCATTTCAGTACCCGATCGAAATCCCCGGCGTTGCCAATGACCAGTTTCTACGGCTGGCATACAACACTGTGCAAGCGCAGCATGGCAAGGAGGAACTCGATCCCTTGGAATTCGATGATTTCGTGCGCGAAAAAATGAAACAGCTCGAAATGAAGCCGGATTTTCTCGACCGGAGTGTCAATGAAGGTTTCTCCGGCGGTGAGAAAAAACGTAACGAGATTCTGCAAATGGCCCTGCTGGAGCCGAGGTTGGCCATTCTGGATGAAACCGATTCCGGTCTCGATATCGATGCGCTCAAGATCGTGGCAAATGGCGTGAATCGGCTTGCCAACAAAGATAACGCGATCGTTCTGGTGACGCATTACCAGCGCTTGCTGGATTATATCGTTCCCGATTATGTGCATGTGATGGAGGCCGGGCGCATTATCAAGACGAGTGGCAAAGAGCTCGCGCTTGCTCTCGAAACCCATGGCTATGACTGGTTGCATAGTGAGGCAGGGCGTGCGTTAGGAACGCAATTATGAGTTCAGTGATCAAAGACGATTATCTCACGCAACTGATTGCGTCCTGGAAAGCGGAAGCGGCTGCTTCCGCCATGCCTGCCATGTCTTGGCTCGATCAGTTGCGCACCAGCGCAGCCGGCCGTATCGAAGCGCTCAGACTGCCCACGACACGGGATGAAGAATGGCGTTTTACCGATATCACGCCGCTAAAAAGTGCGCTTTTTCCACGGGCATCGGTTGCCTCAAGCTTAACCGGTAGCGATATCGCGCGTTATACGCTGGATGATGTGCCGAATCGGGTGGTGTTTGTCGATGGTCAATTCTCAGCTGAATTATCGAGCATCGAACATGACAGTGGCGTCATCGCCGGCAATCTGTCTTCGCTGGCTCGCGAGCACACAGCCACGGTGGCGCATCACCTGGGCCGGCTGGCGGACTTTCAGGATGACATTTTCGTGGCGTTGAATACGGCTTTTCTCCATGATGGCGTGGGGATCATCATTCCCGCCGATGTCTCGGCGGCTGCGCCGATCCATGTCTTGTTTATCACCTCGCAGCCAGAACAGACAACTTACCCGAGGTGTTTGGTGATTGCCGAGCCGGGTGCTCGGGCGACGCTGGTCGAGGAATATGTTGCGTTGCGGGATGCCGCCTATCTGACCAATTCCGTGATGGAAATGCATCTTGCCCGTTCCGCGCAGGTACAGCATATGCGTGTCCAGCGCGAGAGTCAGCAGGCATTTCATATTGCCAACAATACCACCGTCATTGCGCCGGATGCGTGTTATCGTGCGGTCAGTCTGACTCTTGGCGCCCAAATTTCACGCTACAGTCAGAATATCGTGCTGGCGGGCGAGCATGCGGAATGTGCCATTGATGGCCTGACGCTCATAGCCGGCAAACAACTGGCCGATACGCATACCTTTATCGATCATGCCAAGCCGCATGGCAGAAGCCAGCAACTTCACAAATGTATTGCCGATGATAGTGCCCGTGGAGTATTCAGCGGAAAAATCATGGTGCGCCCGCATGCCCAGCTGACTGATTCCAGGCAAATGAGCCGTAATCTGCTGCTATCGGACAAGGCCCGTGTGGACACCAAGCCACAGCTTGAAATTTTTGCGGATGACGTCAAATGCGCGCATGGGGCAACGATCGGCCAACTCGACAAGGAAGCACTGTTTTATTTGCGAAGCAGGGGATTGTCCGATGCCGCTGCCCGCAATCTGCTGACCTATGCCTTTGGTGGTGAAGTCATCAACCGCATTCCGGTGGCTTCGCTCAAACAGCAGCTTGAGAAACTTGTCCTTGTCAGCACACAGGTCAATTGAACTATGAAAAGCGTCGAAGCATTATTCACTCCCCAGGCAACACCCACGGCAATGCAGCATCTGCGCGCCGATTTCCCGATACTCGGCATCCGGGTCGGTGACAAGCCGCTTGTCTACCTGGACAATGCCGCTTCCAGTCAGATGCCGCAAGCTGTCATTGATCGATTGGTCCGTTACCAGACGACCCAGCATGCCAATATTCATCGTGCCGTCCACCACCTTTCCGAAGTGGCCACGCAAGAATATGAAAATGCGCGCCGTAAATTGCAGCATTTCATGGGGGCACGGGAAGAGAAAGAAGTGATCTTCACCAGCGGGACGACTGACAGCATCAATCTGGTCATGCACGGCTACGGCCGCAAGTTCATCCAGAGCGGTGATGAAATCATCCTCACGACCCTGGAGCATCATTCCAACATAGTGCCCTGGCAAATGCTGGCGGAAGAAAAGGGCGCCCACATTCGGGTTGTGCCGATCAATGACAGCGGTGAATTGCTGGTTGAGGCGTACGAAAAGCTCTTCAATTCAAAGACTCGCTTCGTCGGCCTTTCGCATGTGTCGAACGCGCTTGGCACCATCAATCCGATCAAGGATATGATTGCCATTGCGCATCAACATGGTGTTCCGGTTTTGATCGATGGCGCGCAGGCCGCCCCTCATTTGCAAGTCGATGTGCAAGAGCTGGATTGCGATTTTTATGCATTCTCGGCGCATAAGCTCTTCGGCCCCACAGGGATCGGAGTGCTTTATGGCAAGGCACATCTGCTGGAAGCGATGCAACCCTACAAAGGTGGGGGGGACATGATTGCCTCGGTCACTTTTGAGAAAACGATTTATAACGAACTGCCTTACAAATTCGAAGCGGGAACGCCGCCGATTGCGGCAGCGATCGGTTTCGGCGCCGCAATCGATTACCTGAATCAGATTGGTCTCGATAATATCGCCGCCTACGAACATGATTTACTGCGCTATGCAACCGAGCAAATCCAGGCAATGCCGGGCGTGCGCATCATTGGCAACAGCCTGAACAAAGTTGCGGTGATCTCGTTTGTCATTGACGGTATTCATCCCCATGATGTCGGTACACTGCTTAACCAGGAAGGCATCGCCGTGCGCACGGGCCACCATTGTGCGCAACCGATCATGGAACGCTTCAAGGTGCCGGCAACTTCCCGTGCATCATTTGCTTTTTACAATAACAGAGATGAGGTCGATGCCCTGGTGGCAGGCATTCGATCCGTACAAAAGGTCTTCGCACTATGAGTTTGAAATCCATTTATCAGGAAGTCATCCTTGATCATAACCGCAAGCCGCGTAACTACGGCTCACTCGATCACCCTACCCATCATGCGGTAGGGCACAATCCGCTCTGTGGCGATCGTATCACTCTGGATCTCACGATAGCCGACGAGCATATCGAGCAAATTGCTTTTCATGGTGAATCCTGCGCGATTTGCAAAGCTTCCAGCTCGATGATGACAGCCGCTGTCAAGGGGAAGACCCGTCAGGAGGCCGAGACACTGGTCAATGAGTTTCGTGAAATGGTGGTGGACGGCTCCGATCCGGCCGACCTCGATCACCTTGGTCGGTTGAAGGTGCTTGGAGGGGTGCGCGATTTGCCGACGCGGGTCAAGTGTGCCATTTTGCCATGGCATACGCTGCATGCCGCCATGAATTCGGTTGTCGCTGTTTCGACTGAAACCGATGAAGACAATACGGCACAACTGGCAGTGAGCAATCACTGATAAGCTTATGCCGAAAATTGCAGAAATAGAAGGGACGCCGAATCCCAACGCGTTGAAATTCATTTTGAAAGAGCCGCTTACCTGGGGTGTTGTGCGCTCTTATGACAATCCCGAACAAGCCGAAGAGGATCCACTGGCCTCGGCCCTGTTCGATATCGATCATGTCACCAATGTGTTTTATGTCGATCGCTGGATTACCATTACCCAGGATGGCGAAGCCGACTGGCAAGACCTCGCGCGGGCCGTGGCTGATCCAATTCGCGCCGCTCCGGCTGCGACCGATGAATCGGCCGCTACCGTAGCCGCAGCCAATGAGGGACTGGCCAATCTCAGCGAGGCAGACCGGCAGCGGCTGGAGCGTATCAATATACTGCTGGACGAGGAAGTGCGGCCCTATTTGCAGCATGACGGTGGCGATCTGCACGTGCTCGGTCTGGAGGAGAATGTCCTGCAAATCCACTATCAGGGTGCCTGCGGGACATGCCCGAGTTCAATCACCGGTACATTGCGAGGGATAGAGCAGCTGCTGAGAACGATCGAACCGGATATCCGGGTCGTCTCGGTGTGAATCTGAGCCGCTGTCTGGAAATTTCCGTTTAGACCCAATTCGTCAATGTCATCATGTACATGGCGGTGATACATTGCCGCTGAAAGGCGTCTGGATGGCCGCAGCCTCCTAGCCATATTATCGTAGGGTGCGCTTGCGCACCGTCAAACTCCGGCCACTGTCAGTAGGTTCCCTCGCATAACAAAAGCCGGTGCACGAGTGCACCCTACACGCCTGTTCAGGAAAGATGCTGTAGATACCAGTTCATCGATTGTTTCAATCCTTGATCGATCCGGTGTGTGGGCATATAGCCCAGCAGCTCATGTGCCTTGCCGATATCCGCTTGGGAATGTCGGACATCGCCTTGGCGGAAATCTCGATAAGTCGGCTGATGGCTGCTGATGTGCGGAAAGCGATCGATCAGCAGGTCGTGCATCATGGCATAAAGCTGATTGAGACTGGTGCGCGCGTTCACTGCGATATTGTAAACCTGGTTCGTTGCCTGAGCATCGGTTGTCAATGCGGCCAGCAAGTTGGCTTGAACGGCATTTTCTACAAAACAGAAATCCCGGCTGGTCTCGCCGTCTCCATTGATGTAAAGCGGTTGATTTCTGATCAGGGCCGCTATCCACTGCGGGATGACCGCAGCATAAGCCCCATTGGGGTCTTGCCGAGGACCAAAAATATTGAAATAGCGCAGGCCGATCGATTGCATGGTATAGCAGCGAGCAAATACATCGGCATATAATTCATTTACATATTTGGTTACCGCATAGGGTGACAGTGGCTGGCCAATCACTGACTCGACCTTGGGCAAACCCGGATGGTCGCCATAGGTGGAACTGGAAGCTGCATAGACAAAGCGCTTGACCTGGGCGTCGCGCGCGGCGACCAGGATATTCAAGAAGCCAGAGACATTGCTTTCGTTGGTGAGAATGGGATCATCAATCGATCTCGGTACCGATCCCAGCGCCGCCTGGTGCAGGACGAAATCAACGCCTTCGCAGGCTTTGCGGCAGTCGGCCAATTGCCTAATATCGCCCTCGATAAACTTGAAGTTCAACCAGGCCTCGGGCCCGACTGCCATGCTTACCTGATCGAGATTGTGAGGATGGCCGGTAGAAAAATTGTCCAGCCCCACCACTTTCTGGTTCAACCCAAGCAGGGTTTCGAGCAGGTTCGAGCCGATGAAACCTGCCACACCGGTTACCAGCCAGCAATAACTGTTGTGCTGCAAATGTTGTCGAGTCTCAGTGTATGGTGTTGTCATGGGTAATTTTTGATGAGGATTTAACCTAACAACCGCGTGCAACTATGGTTCTTAGGTTTTGCAAAATATGCCTTTGTGCAATTGCAGTGGAACGCACGAAGCCTGGAATAGGCCATCGTCAGCAGGTACGCAAGCGCACCCTGTGATCAAAGCCGCCAGACATGGAAGCCCGCTTGACGCATGGCTTGTGCATCGAACTGGGATTTGACATCGATGAAACAGCCCTGCGAGACCATCTTGGCCTGAATATCGGACAAGGATTTGCCAGTGAATGCCTCGTGCGCGACCGCTATAATCAAGGCATGCGCCTGCGGCAAATCCTCCCATGCCTTGAGTGTTACCCCGTATTCATGCCCGGCCTCTTCGGCTTCCGCCACAGGGTCATGCACATGGACCTCAACGCCATAATCCCGCAGCTCTCGGATCACATCGGCGACCTTGGAATTTCTCAAATCCGGACAATTTTCCTTGAATGTCAATCCCAGCAAGTTGACTTGCGCGCCCTTGACGTTGAAACCGGCCTTGATAATCTGTTTGATGGTTTGCTCGGCCACATATTTGGCCATGGTGTCATTGATGCGGCGGCCAGACAGGATCACCTGCGGCATGTAACCCACCATTTCGGCCTTGTGCGTCAAGTAATACGGATCGACCCCGATGCAATGTCCTCCCACCAAACCGGGCCGGAATGGCAGAAAATTCCATTTGGTGCCGGCTGCTTGCAGGGTTTCTTGGGTATCGATATCCAGTTTATCGAAAATGATGGCAAGCTCGTTCATCAAGGCGATATTGAGATCGCGCTGCGTATTTTCGATCACTTTGGCTGCCTCGGCCACTTTGATACTGGAGGCACGATGGACGCCGGCAGTGACGACTGTTTCATACAGGCGCGCGACTTTATCCAGTACTTCGGGGGTGTCGCCGGACACTACCTTGGTAATGGTGGTCAAGGTATGCTGTTTGTCGCCTGGATTGATACGCTCAGGCGAGTAACCGACAAAAAAATCCTGCTTCCAGCGCAGGCCTGAATGCCGTTCCAGTTCGGGGATGCACACCTCTTCAGTCGCGCCCGGGTAGACCGTCGATTCATAAACGACAATCGCGCCTTTTTTCATATGCTTGCCGACTGTTTCGCTGGCGCGCTTCAAGGCAGTGAAATCGGGCTGATGTGCCAGGTCGACAGGCGTCGGCACGGCCACGACGATAAAGTCGGCCTGCGCCAGATCGGCCGGATTGGCCGTCAGCGTCAACCGCTGCGCGGCCTGGAAATCTGTTGAGGAGACTTCGCCAGTGGGATCACATTGGCGACGGTAATGCGCGATTTTTTGCTCTGAAACATCGAACCCGATCGTGTCGAGTTTTTTTCCAAATTCGATAGCCAGAGGCAACCCCACATATCCCAACCCCACAACCGCTACTGTTTGCATAAAAATATTTCCTTCATAAACTTGAATATAATCGTTCGCCTAGAAGGCTGTCCGAGAATAGACCGATCTACTGCGAACGAGGCAGATTGGCCGGACTTTCCGATTATTTTCGTTAAATAGAACGACTATTTGCCCCAAATAATCGAAAAATCCTGCTCAATCAGCCTCGCTCTCGCTACGATCGCTAATCTCGGGCAGCCTCCTAGGATGCCAAGATTGGTTACGTCATCCAGGCCTGCAGTTGTCATGGGGCAGCTGCAGGAAAATCAGGAATAGCGTGACGCATTTTGCCAATTCTGTGTGACTGAGTAGATAAATAACTAGAATAAAATAACTGATTCATGATGCCTTCAGTTTAGCATCAAAGCCCAAAATAACCGTTAATTCTGGGGATTCGGGAATGCTGGAATTGTGATATAACTAACAGGCATTGCTCTGAATGGCATGTATATTCCTGTATCTGAAAACGCGCCTTGCTGTCAGCACAGAGCACAGGGAGGCCGCTTCATTGCCTGCCGGAGAAATTGAATGAAAGTCAGTTGCCGTCATGCTTTGGTTGTGTGGATTGAAGGCAGTCGTCCATTTAGGTTAATGTGTCATTCCGCAAGTCATGTGTTTAATTATCAAGAGGGGTAAAAATGGGCAGCTTTGGTAAAACGACTAAGCAAACTAAATTTCCAACGCTACTTGCCTCCATGCTGATAGTGGTATTTTCGCTTTCTGCCTGCGGCAATGCCAAAGATGCTCAGGCACTTGTTGCCGAAGCGGTACAGTATCAGCAACAGGGCGACGACAAGGCGGCCATCATACAATTGAAAAATGCCCTGCAGCAAAGTCCGAATGATCCTGAAATACGTCACTTGCTGGGCACGCTTTACAACAAGGTGGGCGACATCCAGTCTGCGGAAAAGGAGCTGAGTAAGGCACTGAGCCTGGGCATGGATCCTGCCAAGGTTTTGCCCGATTTGGGCCAGGCATGGCTGGGCATGGGGCAATTCCAGCAATTGCTGGACGAGACCGAGAAACTGTCCGAACAGGGCGATTTTGCCGAACTGCTGGTATTGCGCGGCAATGCTCTGCTGGCATTGGGCAAATTCGTGGATGCCAGGTTATTGTTTGAGCAGGCGTTGCAGGATCAGCCAGGATCTGCCGAGGCATTGGTCGGACTGGCCAGATATTCACTCACGCAGCAAGATGTCGAATCGGCCATGCGTTACGCTGAGGATGCCGTCATCCACAACCCCGAGAATAGTGATGTCCTGTTGTTCAAGGCCGATTTGTTGCGGGCCCAGGGCAAAGTGGACGAAGCGCTGGCCTATTATGATCGAGTCATCACACTGAAGCCCGATACGGTCTCCGCCTATGTCAACCGCGCGACCATTGCGATCAGCGCCAAGAAATTTGAATCCGCTCAGGCCGATTTGAATACTGTCCGCAAAATTGCCCCGGGTGATCTATCCGCTGTGTACACCCAGGCATTGCTTGATTTCAGTCAGGGTAAACATACGGCTGCCCAAGAATCATTGCAACAGATACTGGGTGTCGTGCCGAACCATATGCCCAGTGTCCTGTTGGCGGGCGCCACGCAGTTTGCGCTGGGATCGATACCACAAGCGGAACAGCATGTTGCCCAATATCTCAAGGCTATTCCCAACAATCTTTATGCCCTCAAGCTGATGGCATCGATCCAGTTAAAAAGTAACCAGGCCAAGCAGGCGGTCAGAACCCTGACGCCTGCACTGAATGCGGTTCAGCAGGACGTGCAATTATATGCACTGGCGGGCGAGGCCTACATGCGGTCAGGAGACTTCGTCAAGGCCACCGAATACTTTGAGAAGGCCGACGCACTGACGCCAGATAATGCAGCCCTGCAAACCGCGCTGGCCATGAGCAAATTGGGGCAGGGCGATAGCAAAAGCGCAATTGCCGATCTGGAAATGGCTGCCCAGCTGGAGGGTCAATCCAGCCGGGCGGGTGTGATGCTGGTCATGACCCATTTGCAAATGCGTGAATATGACAAGGCCCTGGCGGCAGTGGAATCCCTGCAAAAGGAACAACCGGATAATCCGCTTTTTCATAACTTGAAAGGGGGTGTTTACCTGGGCAAGAAGGATCTGATCAAAGCGCGCGCAAGCTTCAATCAGGCGCTCAAGCTGCAGCCGGATTATTTCCCGGCAATTTCCAATCTGGCCAGAATCGATGTGCAGGAAAATAATCCAGACAGCGCACGACAACGCTTCGAAGCGGTGCTGAAGCAGGATCCCAAGCATCTGCAGGCGATGAATGCACTGGCCAGTCTCGCGCTATCCCAGGGCAACCAGGCTGAAGCCACCACATGGCTGGAGCGAGCCAGACGGGAAAATCCGGATGAATTGCAGCCTGCCTTGCAGCTGGGCGCGCACTATTTGCGCGTGAATGAACCCGAGCAGGCGCTGGCACTGGCCAAGAAGCTGCAGGGCACCTATCCCGATAATCTGAATATCATCGAATTGCTGGCGCGCGCTTATCTGGCGAGCGATGACAAGCCTGCCGCATTGGATAATTTCCAGAAACTGGCTGCCAGGCTGCCCGATTCGGCACCCGCGCAATTGCAGTTGGCGCAAGTGCATCTCGTCATGGGCGACCACAAGGCGGCCACAAATTCCCTGAAAAAAGCGCTGGCGATTCAGCCCGATTTTTTGGAGGCCAAAGTGGCTCAAGCCAGACTGGCAGCCCAAACCAATCGTTTGGATGAAGCGCTCAGGATCACGCGCGACATCCAGAAGCTGCATGAAAATCATCCCGTCGGCTTTGAAATGGAAGGCGATTTGTTGATGGGGCAAAAAGACACTGCCGGCGCGGCAGCTGCCTATGATAAAGCGCTGTCCAAGCAGAAAAACAGTCAGTTGTTGATCAAGCTGCATACAGCCTTGAGCCAGAGCGGAAAGTCAAAACAGGCAGAAACGCGCATCAATCAATGGTTGAAAGACAATCCGACCGATACGGTCACACGTAGCTATCTGGCAGGGGCCTATCTGGCGCAACAGCAATATGCGCCAGCAATCAAACAATACCAGGCCGTGCTGGCGCAGCATCCGGATCATGCGGCAACATTGAATAATCTCGCCTGGGTCTATCAACAGAAAAAAGATCCGGCGGCACTGGAATATGCAGAAAAAGCCTACCAGCAGGCACCGGACAGCCCGGCCATCATGGACACACTCGGCTGGATACTGGTTGAGCGAGGAGAAGTCGAGCGTGGTGTGACGTTATTGCAGAAGGCTGTTTCACGGGCACCGGAAGCGGTTGAGATTCGTTACCACTATGCAGTGGGGCTGCATCGATCAGGTGATAAGGGCACTGCACGCACGGAGCTGGAAAGGTTGCTGCAGGCTGAAAAACCCTTCCCTCAGATAGAGGAGGCCAGGAAACTGCTCGATAGTCTCAAATGAAATCATCCAAATACCCGTGACTGAATCTGTGTGTATCCTGACTCACGATTTTTTCACGGGCAATGCGCAAATGGCTATGGCGCTTGCGGGTATTGCCGATAAATTGTTGGGAAGTTTCTGTTTCAGGCCGTCTCCTTGGCCACAGCCCGTCGGGCCGTGCAATATATCGGGTGCATTGATGCACCATGAAAATCGGAGAGGGATTGTCCTGGGCTGCCTGTATTCTGCTGAAAATTGCCTAAGGGACTATTCGGTTTAAGGCCTACTACCCATCAATCATACAATTCGGCTCGCTCGTCATTTTATGCCTGGAACTGACCAGCGCCGTATGCTTCAGGAAATTTCTTCCAACCAGGACAGGGTAGGTCATTCTGCTTCGGTCGGACAAAGTGAAAAGATGCTTTTCGTAGTGATCGCCCACGCATAAGCCCATTCTTACGACATATCGAACTTGTTTGCCGCTGGCCTGTTTAATTGACACCTTCTTTACCAGAGGTAACGTCATCGGATGCTGGCCGCCATTGTGATCATCGAACACAAACCTGACTAATTTCTGATCATCCGTTTCAATGACTTCTATATCCTTGGCATGCAGGGAGCTTTTTGCAGCACCTGTATCGAGCAGGGCGGGAATTTCGATATCGGCCGATAATTTGCTATTGTCAGGGATTAATGCAACTTTCTCGACATGACCATAGATGCTGAAATTGTCTGGACTGATCTCACCGGACGGATTGCCTGGCTCTGCCGATACTGATGTGACGAGTCCCATTAGTGAGAGGGCGAGCAGGGAATGATACATAGTCTTTTCCTCCTATAAAACGAATATATAACTTCGTTATCGATTTCTCATACTCAGGATTTATCAATGATGGAAAACTGTACAGCTCGGCGTAAATACTACGCGAGGAGAATGTTGGGAAGGTGCATGCCTTGCCTGCACCGACCAACCATTAGGTAGATGGCTGTTCATACCATGAGTTCATTATATACTATCTACCAAGCTTGCAGTTTTGGTGAATTGGAGCAAAAGACTATCCCAGTTTATGCATTTGGGTTTTTCTGAAGCGATGAACCCGTGCCATGCATTCCCATCTATATCTTTATGTAACAAATATTTGAATGGGTCTTTTATGCTTTTATCCTGTTCGATAGAGAAACGGACTTCCTGACATATGTTTACTCGATTACATCCCGGCGTTTATCTCATTGCCATCATCGTTTTTCTGTTTGTAGCGGGTGGCTATTCCGCAGATACCAACTGGCGCACCGCTAGCCGCGCGCGGGTGGGATTGGCGCCTGATCCGACTGAAACGCCCGAGGCAGTAGTGCAAGTCTACGCCGCCCGCGCTTTTGGCTGGCGGGGCTATTTCGGCGTGCATACCTGGATTGCGGTCAAACCGTCACAGGCCAGGAGCTATACCGTTTATGAGGTGATCGGCTGGTATCTGCGTCGGGGCGGGTCGGTGCTGGCTGTCCATCAAAGCGCACCCGACCGGCGCTGGTATGGCAGCGCCCCGGTGTTGCTTACGGAACAGCGTGGCGAGCATGTCGATGCGTTGATCGAGCGCATCGATGAAGTCGCACGCAATTATCCCTATCAGGATCAATACACCGTCTGGCCGGGTCCCAATTCCAATACCTTCACCGCCTGGGTATCGCGTGCGATTCCCGAGCTGGCGCTGGATTTGCCTCCCACGGCGATCGGCAAGGATTATCTGGGCAGTGAGTTGATGGGTACCGCCCCCAGTGGTGCGGGCTGGCAGTGGTCGCTGTACGGCTTGCTGGGTGTCACCGTGAGCGAGGTCGAGGGTTTCGAAATCAATTTGCTTGGCCTGGCATTCGGGATCGATCCGGATCCAATCGCTCTCAGACTGCCCCTGATCGGGCGGATTGAGCTGACGACAGGGCAAGGCACCTGACGCTTCAGCTATGCGCTGCGATTTGCTGACGCTCAACAACGCGCCTATTCCATATATCATGTGTGATTGATGCCTGTGAACCCTTTTCAATTTCAGGTACGCGGCCCCGTGCATCGATCTGCCAGTGCGCAAGCGTACCCTACGCAAAAACCGGTAACGAGCCAATTATTGTAGATACTCTGTCTTCAGTCAAGCAAAATTTACATATTAGCGCCCTTTATTTTGAAAAACTTGTCACCATCAAACGGCATGTTGTTATGCAGCA
>NZ_FNOY01000013.1 GCF_900107165.1 Nitrosomonas halophila | reverse complement strand
GACACATTAACGTGGTGACCAATATCTTGTTATTGACCTTCAACTCACGAATCTGGAGCGATTCCGGTGCCTCGTTGTACTGGGTCTCATCCATCTGGGAAAAAGGGGACGCTACCCTTTTTCTTTCCGGTTTAATGAGGGAGGGTAGGCAAAAGCCTGCTCTCTACTCTTTTATTCTGCAAAGGGAAGCGTCCCCTTTTCGCCCTTTTACTCTGTGGAAATTGGCGATATTTTCAGGCACTTTTTCCTTGATCACTGAACCATGCATGATTGCCTCGATAACTTGCTATTGGCCGATAATTCAGGCAAATTGGCTTATCAATTAAATTTCGACTGACATTAGGCAGTCTTGTTTTTGATGTCAAGCACACTGGCCTTATTGGATGATATTCGAAGGGTTCTGCATCTCAAGCATTATTCCCTGCATACCGGGCGTACTTGCTGCGATTGGATCTGGCAGTTCGTCAAATTTCATCGAATGACGCAAAGACCATCCCTGTTTGACCATGCCGCAGCCGGGACCGGGGCGTTTCTGATGCACCTTGCAACGCAGCGCGGCATATTTTCACTTTTCCCGGCTGAGATTTCCGGGCTGAATGCATAATTTCACAGACATGCCTTGCCTTTACCGTGGCCGATTTGCGCCATCGCCTTCCGGTCCGCTGCATTTTGGCTCGCTGGTGACGGCGGTGGGGAGCTATCTTGAGGCAAAATCCCGTTGTGGGGAGTGGCTGGTCAGGATCGAGGATCTGGATACGCCGCGCGTCGTTGCGGGAGCGGCCGATGAGATATTGCGTACGCTCGAGGTTTTCGGCTTGCACTGGGATGGGGCGGTTGTTTATCAAAGCCAGCGCCATGACGCCTACCGGGATGCGCTGGAGCGGTTGCAGCGCGCGGGCTGGCTTTATCCCTGTGTATGTTCGCGTAAGCAAATAGCGCTTTCTGCCTTGACGGGGTGCGATGGGCCGGTTTATGCGGGGGTGTGCCGCCAGCGGCCGCTGGCGATGGCAGGCCCGCACGCTTCGCTGCGGGTGCGCACGCCTGACCGGATAATGGAATACGGCGACAGGGTGCAAGGGCCTGTTCGGCTCAATCTTGAGCGCGAGATCGGTGATTTCGTCTTGTGCCGGGCGGACGGCATTTATGCCTATCAACTGGCTGTGGTGGTGGATGATGCCTGGCAGGGTGTGACCCATGTCGTGCGTGGGGCCGATTTGTTGTATTCCACTGCCCGGCAAATTTATTTGCAACAGCTGCTCGGCTATGACACCCCTGATTACCTGCATCTGCCGTTGGTGCTGGATGCGCAAGGCAAAAAACTGAGCAAACAAACCCGGGCAGAACCGGTTGTTCTGGGCAATCCACTGCCTTCACTGGTGGCTGCCCTGCGTTTTTTGGGACAGGATGCACCCGAGAGTTTGTTGCAGGCTGATGTGGAGGCATTCTGGCAATGGGCGCTGGCAAATTGGAATCCGGACAGGATTCCTGAAGCCGGGCATGCCGGGGCGCGTGACCCGGATGAGGAATCCATGCTACGCTCACTTATCCAGGACAACTGATCATTAAAGGCTAAAGGAGTGTAGATGGCTTTCTTGCCATTGTATATACCAGGACACAAGCAACTCAAAATTGTGATCGCAGGCGGGGGATATGCCGGCATTGCCGCCCTGACGACTTTGCGCCGCTATATGCCGGAGGCGGAAATCACGCTTATCGACCCGCGTGCGGATCATCTCAAGATTACGCATTTGCACGAGACCTTCCGCTATCCATTCTCGGATCTGCTGGTGCCGTTCTCGCAACTGGCGCAGCGTTTTGATTGCCGCCATGTTCAGGGCGAGCTCGCAATCGATGATGCGGCGCTGCAGCAATGGCAGCAAAATCGTTGTCTCGATATCGGCGAGCTGACATTGCCTTTCGACTATTTGTTGATCGCATCGGGCGCCCAGAGTGCGCGCATTGCTGCCAAAGAGAGCGTCAATGTATTCGATCTGGAAGATTTTGCGGCCTGTGCGGGTGCCGAGTTATTGGGCGGCTTGTTGGCGGCCGATGAGGGGCCGGCCTCCTGCATTTCTGTGATCGGTGGCGGCGCGACCGGTATTCAGTTCCTATTCGAAATTGCAGAGTATTTGCGCAGGCAGCGAAGCGGCCATACGCTGCGCCTGATCGATGGGGGTGAGCGGGTATTGCGGCAGTTTCCCCAAGGGTTTGCCCGCTACGTGGAAACCCGCATGCAGGAGCTGGGAATAGAATTTTATCCGGAAGTGCGTTTTCTGGGGCAGCAGGCGGACAAGCTCCTGCTTGAAGAAAAAAATAGTGGCCATGCTTTTGAATTACCCTCTATCATGTCGTTGGTATTTGCCGGAAAAAAACCAGATAACCGGTTGGCGACCAACCTGTTCGGGCAGGTCGTCGTGGCCGGTCATGCGGCGCTGGGGAATATTTTTGCCGCCGGTGATTGCGCCGTTTATCAATCGCTCGGCTCCAATGCGATGACTGCCCAGTCGGCGGTGCGCAAGGGAAAACTGGCGGCGCGCAATATTCTCCGGCATTCCGGCATGCTCAAAGTGCTTGAACCTTATTTGCATCGTGACATCGGCTATGTCGTCAGTTTGGGACCAGCCGATGCGGTGGGTTGGCTGGCGTTGGAGAACAATGTGGTAACGGGTATGCCTGCGCTGGTGATCAAGGAAATCGTCGAGGCGCAATATGATTTACTCTTGACGGGAGTCGATACCTACCTTGTTTGAAATACTTAGGGCGCGTTAATGACTAAACTTGGGCATACTCAAGTTGTTCATTAACGAGCCCCTTAGCAGTGTTGTTATAGCCTGTAGGAGACCGTTTGATGTTCAATTTGTTCAACGATACCCCGGTAGTAGGTAAGGCCAGTACGGAGATCCTATGTCCAACAGATATAGTTTTTAGCTTTATCGGTGCCAATTTGCTAACCAATTATCCCAGATGGTCTCCGGAAGTTCGCGAGCTGGAGAAATTGACTGAAGGTGACGTGGCACAAGGTTCCTTGTTTCGGCAGGTGAGGGTCGATCAGGGAAATCGCTCGGAATCGACTTTCAAGGTGACCGCTTTCAAGCCTGTCACAAGAATATGCTTCGAGGGCGTATCCAATCCCTATCGCTGTGATTATGTTCTGGAAGTGGTTGATGCAAACACAACCCGTCTTTCCTTTACGTTCGAGTTGCTCAAACTTGAAATGCACATGCGGCCATTCGAGAAATTGATCTGTTTCGCTGTGCAAGACGGGACAGAGCGGACGGTGCGTAATATTCGCAAGCTGGTGGAATCGGAAGCGGATCTGGCTGGCGCGCTAGTTTAGTCGTCATAAAAAATATAGCTTCAATTGATGGTAACTTCCAACAAGGCTGGCATCTGCCTATAGTTGAGGATAATTTGGAGAAAAATAATGGACTTTGTCGTTGAGAAGGATCCCGGTTTAATTCCGCAAGTATTGTCCAAAATTCTGGATGCGAGCGTCAATGGCATCACATTGGCAGATCCGGATCAGGAAGATTTGCCTTTGGTGTATGCCAACAAGGCGTTTGAAAATATCACCGGATATACCCAGGCCGAAACCATTGGGAGAAATTGCCGCTTTTTGCAGGGAACAGACCGGGATCAGCCGGAACGTTTTCGCTTGAAGGCTGCCTTGGAAAACAGAGAGCCGATTGAGATTGTCCTGAGAAATTACCGTAAGAACGGAGAATTATTCTATAACCACTTGAATATCACGCCCTTGTTTGATTCAAGTGGCAGGCTGCTCTACTTTTTGGGTGTGCAGTACGATGTGACCGAACAACGCAAAGCCGAAGAAGAAATTGCGCGCTTGAAAGCAGAGCTGGCTGCATTGACCGGCAAAACGGCGTGACCCGTACAAAACCCGGTGTCAGCGTGCGGTAGGGTGCGCTTGCGCACCGTAAAAGCGGCGATGGATTATGGCTGGGCTGATGTGCATAGATTGCGCATCAGCGCAATGCCATGTGCGCCCTGTTCCTGGGCTGGGATGAGATCATCCGGCATCAAACCACCCAGGGCATAGACGGGCAGGGAATAACCGCGGATCAGTTTGGCCAGTTTGCGCCACCCCAGCGTGGGTGCGTTCGGATGGCTGGGGGTAGGGCATACTGGACTTACTGTCACGAAATCGATGCCAAGGCTCTCGGCATGATAGAGCTCTTCTTCGTTATGACAGGAGGCCCCGCACCAATCGACTTCGGGGCGGGTGTGCAGGGATAGCAATTGCGCGGCAGTCAAATGTACCCCATCCAGGCCTAATTCCTTGGCTAACGCAATGTTGCCATTGATGAGTACCTTGGCCTGGGTGCCTTGTGCAAGCTGCAACACTGCTTGGGCGTAGCGTGTCAGCTGACTATCGGTCAGGTGCTTTTCGCGTATCTGCAGCAGTCTGAGGCCGCGTTGCAACGCTTGCCTGATCGCGTGCAGCGAATGGGTCTCGCCGGTTTCACTGGCATTTGTGATCGCATAAGTCGATGGCAGCATCAGGCTGCGCAGGATGGGCTGATTGGCTGGCAGCAGAGGGGAAACTGTGATGTTTCCAGCGCTTTGCCAGGCAAGTTGCTGATGCTCGCGCGCGATCGGCTCACCTTGCCATTCGGCAACCCGGTAAAACTGCAGGCGTACGGTCGCGTGCGGGTAGCGGAAGACCCGTGTGATCCATGGGAATGCCCGGTCGACAGTGATGCCCAGTTCTTCATGCAATTCCCGCGACAGCGCCTGGAGGGCAGATTCACTGGCTTCGATTTTACCACCGGGAAATTCCCAGTATCCGGCATAGGGCTTGCCAGGGGGTCTGCAGGCGAGCAGGAAACTGTCATCTGGCCGCGTCAGAATGGCGGCGACGACTTCTACCAGTGGTGGATTTGGCATGTTGTGAGTCATCAGGTTTTGGATGATTTGGCCAGTTGCGCCTGCCCCGCCCAGTCGCGCGCAAATTGCCAGGCGATTCTGCCGCTGCGCGAGCCGCGTGCCAATGCCCAGCGCAGCGCCGCTTGCCGGGCGCGGTTGGACATTCTATCGATACCATGCTGGGTCAGCCAGAACCGCACGATATTGAGATATTGCGCCTGGTCGAATGGATGAAAAGACAGCCACAATCCGAAGCGTTCCGAGAGCGAGATTTTTTCTTCGGTGGATTCGCCCGGGCGAATTTCTCCGGCAATATGATGAGTTTCGAGATTCTCGTGCATGAATTCCGGCATTAAATGGCGGCGGTTGGATGTGGCATAGACCAGCACATTGTCGGATGCGGTGGCAATGGAGCCGTCCAGTATGACTTTGAGAGCCTTGTATCCGGGTTCATCTGCTTCGAATGACAGATCATCGCAATATAGAATAAATCGCTCCGGGCGTTGCGCGATATGCTCGACGATATCGGGCAAGTCGGTCAGTCCCTGTTTATCCACTTCGATCAAGCGCAATCCCTGATCGGCATAACGGTTGAGCAATGCCTTGACCAAAGAGGACTTGCCAGTACCGCGCGCCCCGGTCAACAAGACATTGTTGGCGGGGAATCCCGCTACAAACTGTTGCGTATTCCGGTCCAGGCAATATTTCTGTTCATCGATGTTCAGCAGCGCATCGAGCGTGATGGTATGGGGGTGCTTGACTGGCTGAATAAAGCCCTGGTTGCCTCGTTTGCGCCAGCGGAAGGTGATGTGGCTTGCAAGTTCAGCTGCCGGTGTTTGGGGCGCAAGAATTTCCTCGGCGCGCAGCAATAGTTGATCAAGGCGCTGCAAAAGCAAATCGATATCTTTCATGCTCAAGTTATTTATTAACGAGCCTTAAGAGCGGTAATCGGCGTTGATTTTTACGTAATCGTAGGACAGGTCGCATGTCCATAGCGTGCTGCGGGCTTGTCCTCTATTCAGAACCACACGCATGGTGATTTCGGCAGCTTGCATGACACGCTGACCGTCTTCTTCGCGATAAGCGCTGGCCCGTCCGCCGTGTTCGGCGACCAGGACATCGCCCAGATATAATTGCACGGTGGTGACATCGAGATCATCGATGCCGGCATAACCAATAGCGGCCAAAATCCGGCCCAAATTGGGATCGGAAGCGAAACAGGCTGTTTTGACCAGAGGGGAATGTGCGATCGCGTAGGCGACTTTATCGCATTCCTCGGCAGTCTTGCCTTGTTCGACATGGATGGTAATGAATTTGGTGGCACCTTCTCCATCCCGGACAATCATTTGCGCAAGCGTGATGGCGATCTCGGTGATGGCCTGTTGCAGGATAGCAAAGCCAGGGCTGGCCGATTCGGTGATGGGCGTGTGGCCAGCGCGGCCCGTCGCGATCAGGATCAAGGCATCATTGGTAGAGGTATCGCCATCTACGGTAATGCGGTTGAAGGAATGGTCGGCGACCTGGCGAACCAGGTCCTGCAGCAGGGATGGCGCAATGGCCGCATCGGTGGCGATATAGCCTAGCATGGTTGCCATGTTGGGATGAATCATACCCGAGCCCTTGGCGATGCCCGTGATCGTGACGCTATGCCCATCAATTACAATTTGGCGCGAGGCGGCTTTGGGAACCGTATCGGTGGTCATGATCGCCTGCGCGGCGGCGAACCAATGAGTGGGTGCGAGGTCCGCTATGGCAGCAGGCAAGTTGGCCAGAATTTTTGCGACCGGCAATGGCTCCATGATGACCCCGGTCGAGAAGGGCAAAACTTGCTGGGGATCGCAATCGAGTAACTTGGCCAATGCACTGCAGGTGGCGTGGGCATGGTCGATGCCTGTTTGGCCGGTGCCGGCATTGGCGTTGCCGGTGTTGATGACAAGTGCCTGGATTGCTGTGCTGCTTGCCAGATGCCGTTTGGCAAGGGTGACAGGTGCGGCACAGAATTTATTCTGCGTGAACACGCCGGCCACTTGGCTATGTGCGGCGAGCCGTATGACCAGGAGATCCTTGCGGGCGGTGTATTTGATACCAGCTTCCGCTGTGCCGAGTGTAACGCCATCGACGGGCAGCAAGTGTTCGGGTGACAAAGGTGGAATGTTGACTGGCATAGAGATTCGGATGAAAAAATGGCTATCGTAACTGATCCTGAAGGAAAGGGTGAGTTTACCTCAAGCCAGCTATTGTTTGCGGCAATGGATGGAGGAGTTTACCTGGCGCCCTGGTACTTTGCTAGAATAACGGCTTTGAATAAAGCTGAGTTGTGGTTATGGAATCAACTTTTTTGGTAGACAATGTATTTTTTATCATAGCAGCCATGTTAAGCGGTGGCATGCTGTTATGGCCGCTGATCGCACGTAACAGTGCGCGCGAGATCGACGCACAGCGCGCAGTCCGTTTGATTAATTATGAAGACGCGCTGGTGCTGGATGTGAGAGACGACAGCGAATACGCCAGCGGCCATCTCCCCGATGCCAAGCATATCCCGGTTGAGAGCATCAAAGACCGCTGGAGCGAATTGGAAAAATTCAAAGACAAGCCTGTCGTTATAATATTCACTCCCGGCTTGCGTGCTGGACAAGCCGGCACACTTCTGCGCAAGAATGGTTTTGCGCGGGTCTTCAATCTTTCCGGTGGCATCGAGACCTGGCAACGGGAGAATCTGCCGCTGGTGAAAAAGTCTAAATAGGCAAGCACCCACACAGCTTGCGTGGGTTTGGTCTGCCGTTCCCAAGTTGAATAATGTTTGAAGCTGCGCATTTTCCAAGGGTCGCTAAAAATTTTTACTAACAAACAAACATGATGCCCAAAGTTGTAATGTATGTATCTGGTTTTTGTCCTTATTGTACGATGGCTGAGAAATTGTTGCGTACCCGGGGTGTGGAAGAAATCGATAAAATCAGAGTGGACTTAGACCCGGAGCAGCGGGTGGAAATGATCAATAAGACCGGTCGTCGAACGGTTCCGCAGATTTTTATTGGGCCAACCCATGTCGGAGGCTATGATGATTTGGCGCAATTGGATCGTCAGGGCGAAGTGACTAAATTATTGGCCGGTTGAATGCAATCGGCTTGCTACATCTATTAATGTTTTAAAATTCTGATAATCGTTATTTAACTGGAACTTGCCATGACTGAACAGCAACAGCCTGTTTTTGTGATTGAGAAAATCTATGTTAAGGATCTTTCGCTGGAGATTCCAAACGCCCCGCATATTTTCCTGGATAGGGAAGCCCCGGAAGTCAATTTGCAGTTGGCTACCAAGGATGCCGTCATCGAGGGCGATATTCATGAAGTGGTCCTGACCGCTACGGTGACGGCTCGCCTCAAAGAGAAGGACAAGGTCATGTTTCTGGTGGAAGTCCATCAAGCAGGCATTTTCCGGATTCGTAATGTGCCCGGCGATGATATTGAGCCTGTCCTCGGTATTCTGTGCCCGAATATATTGTTCCCTTATTTGCGAGAGACCGTGTCGGATGTCGTGACGCGTGCAGGGTTCCCTGCAGTCATCCTGAATCCAGTTAATTTTGAGGCTGTTTATCAACAGAAGAAACAGCAGCAACAAGCTGATTCACCAGCTGCTAGTCAAGATTCTGCCGATAGCGGTACCAAGCATTGATTCATGAAACACTTGCCGCTGGTTAAGCGTTCAGTTGGGGTATTTGCCCCGCTTTATGTGTCGTTGGCGCTTCTGCTGCTGGTATTTGCCAGTCAAGCTGTCGCGGCAGATCAGGCTGGAAGTGAATTCCTTTCGATTGCAACCCCCGCTGCCATCCTTTATGACGCGCCTTCACGCAATGCAGAGAAATTGTATGTGGCGAGCGCCAATCTGCCAGTTGAAGTTTTGGTAAAGGTTGAGGGGTGGGCCAAGGTACGGGACAGTAATGGCTATTTGGCCTGGGCGGAAAGCAAGAATCTGAGTGCTAAGCGCTTTGTGATTGTCATTGTGCCGATCGCCGAGGTTTATCCTGCCGCCGATTTGACTTCGCCAATGCTCTTTCAGGCGCAACAGGGTGTTGTGCTGGAGTGGGTGGAAGACGTTCCCAGTGGCTGGACAAAAGTGCGCCATCAGGACGGTCAGGCAGGATATATCAGAAACGACCAAATTTGGGGTGTATGAAAATCCTGGTTCTGGGTGCGGGTGCCTGGGGTACGGCGCTGGCACTGCATTTATCCGCTTGTCATCACGTTACGTTGTGGACACATAGTTCCGAGCACCTGGCAGAAATGATGTCGCTGGGCGAGAACCGACGCTATTTGCCTGGGCGGCATTTGCCTCCATCCATGCGGTTAACGGTGGAACTTGAAGCAGAGCTGAAGCAGGCGGAATTGATTTTTGTCGTAGTGCCGGTGGCAGGACTGCGCGCAACATTGGAAAAAATTGCAGCCCTGAACAGCTCGTTACCACTTGTGCTGGGCTGCAAGGGATTCGAGGCAGGCTCAGCAAAACTGCCGCACCAGGTTGTGCAGGAGGTCTATTCAGCGGACGTCACCTGTGGCGTGCTGTCGGGTCCAAGTTTTGCGCAGGAAGTCGCGCAGGGGTTGCCTGCTGCATTGACCTTGGCTTCGCAGGACGACGGATTCGCTAGAACTGTTGCCAGTGAAATTCATACCCCCTGGTTGCGGGTTTATTCCAGTAGTGATGTGATTGGCGTGGAAACTGGTGGTGCGCTCAAGAATGTGATTGCGATCGCTGCAGGCATTTCAGACGGGATGGCATTTGGCAATAATGCGCGCGCAGCACTCATTACGCGCGGGCTGGCGGAGATCACACGGTTGGGCATGGCAATGGGTGGACGCAAGGAAACTTTTATGGGGTTGACTGGCGTCGGGGATCTGATTCTCACCTGTACGGGTGATTTATCCAGGAATCGCCAGGTTGGCATGCTGCTGGCTACCGGCCAGCCGCTAACGGAGATTTTGCCCAGAATCGGCCATGTGACCGAGGGGGTGTACACGGTTCGGGAGGCCTATGGCCTGGGGCGGCAATTCGGTATCGAAATGCCTGTTACGCAGGCGGTTTACGATATTCTGTATGAAGGTGTTTCGGTGCAGGACGCAATCAGGGAAATGCTTGACAGAGAGGCCGGGCCTGAAGCAGGCTAGTAGGAGGCTGTCCGAGAATAGACCGGTTTACTGCGGACGAACCTGCCAGGCGGGATTTTTCGATCCTTTTCGTTGAATAGAACAACTATCCGCCTCAAAGGATCTAAAAATCCCGCTCAGCCAGCTTCGTCCTCGCTACGATCGCTATTCTCGGACAGCCCCCTAGCCTGGAACGGTTTTGCTGTCCGCTTAAAGTGGAGCAGCGAAAGCAGTTAAAAAACCACAGTTTTTGGGTTTATCACTTGACCCGCGCGGAATGGCTTGATATAAGGGCGTCTACAGTGTCTTCTGTGCTGTATGATTGAATTTACCGGCAACCTAACAAAGCAAAACAAAGGGGAAATATATGAATAAATCTGATCTCATCGATGCTATTGCCCAGTCCGCCAATATTACCAAGGCTGAGGCAGGTGACGCGCTGGATGGCGCATTGTCTGCCATCAAGGATGCGCTTAGCAGGAATGACAGCGTGACCCTGGTAGGTTTTGGAACTTTCAAGGTTGGAGAGCGGGCCGCGCGTACTGGTCGCAATCCACGCACTGGTGAGGAAATTAAAATCGAGGCGGCCAAGGTACCGAAATTTATTGCTGGTAAAGCGTTAAAGGATGCTGTAAACTAGCGCCCATTGTAGCATTGCAGCACAACAAGAAGTACCGAGCAGGGTGCTTAGCTCAGCTGGTAGAGCGTCGCCCTTACAAGGCGAATGTCGGCGGTTCGATCCCGTCAGCACCCACCAAACTTATATGGTATAATTTTTCTTCTTGATGCTGAGAAATTAGATATCTCCAGTCTAATTTTTGTAATAGTTGAACAACCAGGAGTGGTAGTTCAGTTGGTTAGAATACCGGCCTGTCACGCCGGGGGTCGCGGGTTCGAGTCCCGTCCACTCCGCCATATCTGTTGATCATAGGTAAGCATACGGATTTGTATGATTTACACCTCTCGCTTTTCCCATCTCTCTTTTATTCCGGATAACCGCTGTGTTTGATTTTGTCAACCGAAGAAAAACGATCGTTCAGATCGTGTTGCTCATTGCTGTCTTGCCATTTATGTTCTGGGGTGTCCAGTCCTATCGGAGTGAGAGTGACACGGCTTATGTTGCAGTCGTCGACGGCGAGGAAATCAGCCGCAGAGAATATGAACAGGCGTTGCGCAATCAGCAGGAAAATCTGAGGAATATGCTCGGGGAGGATTTTGATATCAAGCTGATGGACGATCCTGAAATGCGGCGCGCTGTCCTGGAAAACTTGATTCAGAAAAGAATATTGCGGCACGAAGCTGGAAATGTTGGATTGACCGTGCTGGATTCGCGTCTGGCCGCAGAAATACAGAATATTGCTTTTTTTCAGGAGGATGGGAAGTTCTCCTATCAGCGTTACCAGGATTTACTGCAGCGCCAGGGCATGACACCCGCGATATTTGAAGCGCGCTTGGTGAGCGAGATCATGGAGCAACAGTTGCTGGAAGGCGTGACCAGAAGTGTTGTCGTCCCGGAGATCGTCGCCAGGAACGTGTTGTCCTTGAGTGAGACGCAATACGAGATTAACCGGATTCTAATCAGTCCTGAGCAATATGTGGCGCAAGTGGAGCCGGATGAAGCCGCAATACAGGACTATTATGACAGTCATTACCGGGATTTTATGTTGCCGGAGCGGGTCCGGGTAGAGTATGTCGTGCTGTCGCTCGAGCAGTTGGCACAACAGGAACAGGTTTCCGAGCAGGCAATCCAGGCATATTTCGAGGAGCACCGGGCTGAATTTGAGCAACCTGAAGAGCGGCGAGCCAGCCATATTTTGTTTACCGTCCCTGCGGATGCGAGTGAAGAGGAAAAGGCTGCGGTCAAGGCCCGGGCAGAGCAGGTTTTGGAACAAGTTCAGCAAGAGCCTGACCAGCTGCCCGAGCTGGCAGCGGAACTATCGCAAGATCCGGGCTCGGCAAAAATGGGCGGGGATCTCGGCTTCTTTTCCCGCGGGTTGATGGTCAAAGCTTTCGAAGATGAAGTGTTCCAAATGGAGCTTGATGAAATACGCGGCTTGGTGGAAACGCCATTCGGGTTTCATATTGTCAAGCTGACCGCGATCAGAGAAGCGGATACTGCCGATTTCGAGGATGTTAGGGACCATGTTGAGCAACAACTGAAATATCAGAAGGTGGCAGAAAGATTTGGCGAATTGGCCGAAGATTTTAGCAATATCGTCTATGAGCAAAGCGATACCCTGCAACTGGCGGCCGAGATGTTCAATTTGCCAATTCAACAAAGTGACTGGCTGGATCGGAAATCCAAGGAACCCGAGCTTATTGCCAACGAGCGCATGCTGCAGGCTATTTTTTCCGAGAGTGCCATTCGCGACCGCTTCAATACTGAAGCGGTGGAAGTTAAAGCAGATACAATCGTCGCGGCCAGAGTGCTCGAACATCGTCCTGCCAGCGCACAATCAATTGAATTGGTCAGGGAGCAAATTCTTACCCGCTTGCAAACACAACTGGCGGCTGAGATTGCAGTGAAAGAAGGAAGCGAGCAGCTTGCACGCCTTCAATCGGGAGAAGCTGATGAGACGATAGACTGGGGAGAATCGGTCAAGGTCTCGTATGCACAGATGCAGGGAGTGGATGTGGAAACGCTGCGTTTACTGGCACAGACTGAATCAAGTCAATTACCTGCCTATACCGGAGCACCTGCCAGGCAAGGCGGGTTTGATTTGATCAGAATCAATCAAGTCACTGCACCTAAAAGTGAGCATGATGCTTCTAAATACGATGCTTTCCTGAAACAACTGCAACAAGTGCGTGGCCAGGAAGAGTTGATGGCCTACCTGAATGGACTCAGGCAGCGCTACGAAGTCAGGATAAGAGAAGAGAGTTTCTAACCAATCTGGGGACTCTGCACGAAGCGCCCAGTATATGCTTTGCTGGACCGCTTCGTCTGTGGCAGTGGCAAACGTGGCAGAGATCACAAAGATCAGAGATCCAAATCAAATGCCACGGTATTGAATCCTGCGTCCACGTAGGTGATTTCTCCCGTTATCCCGCTTGCCAGATCGCTGCAAAGAAAAGCGGCGGCATTGCCTACTTCTTCAATAGTCACATTTTTCCGCAAAGGTGCGACTTTTTCCGCGTAACCAAGCAATTTTCCGAAGTTGCCGATGCCTGAGGCAGCCAATGTCTTGATCGGCCCGGCCGAAATGGCATTCACTCGGATGTTTTTCTTGCCCAGGCTCGAGGCCATGAATCGCACATTGGCTTCCAGGCTGGCCTTGGCCAATCCCATCACATTGTAGCTCGGCATCACGCGCACAGCACCCAGATAACTGAGCGTCAGCAGGGCGGCCTGTCTGCCTTGCATCAGTGGCAATCCAGCCTTGGCAAGCGCTGCAAAACTGTACGAACTGACATCATGCGCGATTCGGAAAGCTTCGCGGTTGACACTTTCCAGGTAATCGCCTGTCAGTGATTCGCGTGGAGCGAATGCGATAGAGTGAACGATGCCGTCCAACCCTTCCCACTGACGGGCGAGCGCTTCAAAACACTGGCTTATTTCCTCATCCTTGCTGACATCACAGCGAAACAGTAGGGTGCTGTCGAAATCTGCTGCCAGTTTTGCCACACGTTCACGAAAATCCTCCGATTGATAAGTGAAAGCGAGTTGAGCACCTTCGCGCCGCATGGCCTTTGCAATGCCATAGGCGATAGAGCGGTTACTCAATAGGCCGGTAATTAGAATATTTTTGTTGGAAAGAAACCCCATGGTCGTACTCCTTATCTTTAATTTTGCACAGCCGAGATTATAACGCAAGAACATTTGTGCAGCCGGCAGGAGGGGAGCAATGTTCTTATTTCATCCTACGATTGCTCAGACAATCGTCAGTCATCAGGCTAAAATCAGCTGGCGCGATCCAGATGATAGATGGATGGATAGAGCGACGCGGGTACGGAAAAAGGGGGGAGTCCGGGCGTTAATCAGGCTTTGGTAGGTAGCCAGAATGCGGTAGTGTAACGGTTATGTCTTTGGTTCGATCTCAACGTGACGAGGCCCATTCCCCTGCCAGACCCGGCAGGGTTTTTTTTGCGAACGATGATCGCTGAAACAATCATCAGGTCCTGTGGGTCGAGAAATATCAGTCAGCTAGGAAGGTCTGCCGGAGCAGGCTTGATTGTTTAGCGGTAATCCTGTGTCGCGTAATCATGGGGCGTCTTTGACATGGCTAATGAAGAAAGACAAGCGAGCAGTCTGGCAAAAACCTGAAGAAGCTATCTGGCACCATATTGGGCGCGGTAGGCTTCAATGGCTGTGACGTAATGCGCTAAATCTTCACGAGTGTGCAAGTATGCAATAATGTCATCCAGCGTGATGAGAGGAAAGGCCTTTATTCCGTGAATGGATTCAATTTCCTGGATGGCAGAAAGTTCCCGCTCTCCCCGTTCCATGCGGTCAAGCGCGACCACAATACCACAGGGTGTGGCATGTGCTGCGTGAATGATATCGATGGATTGTTGCACTGAGATCCCTGCGGAGACCACATCGTCGACAATCAGGATGCGTCCGGCCAACGGTGCGCCCACGATGTTGCCTTCCTCGCCATGATCCTTGGCTTCCTTGCGGTTGAAGCTGAACGGGTGATTGTGCCCATGTTCAGCAAGTGCGATAGCGATGGCGCTGACCAATGGGATGCCTTTGTATGCCGGGCCGAACAGAGCGTCAAATGGAATTTTTGCGTCAAGTATGGCCTGGGCATAAAACTGGCCAAGCTGGCGCAATGCATGGCCATCGTTAAATAATCCGGTATTGAAGAAATAGGGAGAGAGCCGACCCGCCTTGGTTTTGAAGTTTCCAAAACATAGCACTTTATAGTGGATGGCGAAATCGATAAATTTCTGCTGAAAATCTGACATGATTCTGTAATGTTTTAATCTGGAAGTCTCGGCTCCAGGAAGCTGTCCGAGAATAGACTGATCTACTGCGGACGAGCCTGCCAAGCTGGATTTTTCGATCCTTTTCGTTGAATAGAATCACTATTCGCCTCAAATGATCGAAGAATCCCGCTCAGCCAGCTTCGCCCTCGCTACAATCGCTATTCTCGGACAGTCTCCTAGGGGTTACCATGCGGCTTAAAAACTGCGTGATTCAGTTGGATTCGTTGGCAAGGGTTCTGGTGATATCGCCGCATGATGGAATTGAATCAGCCGGCTGAATAAATGAGTGAGTCAGTGTCATTCATGGGTGACCGGCATTTAAGCTGTCTTCAAAGCCGGCCAAACGGGTGCAATGCTCAACGTAGCTCCAAATAGTTATGTTCGGTTATCTGGCTCCATTTTCTGGCTTTGGCCAGGAATGCTTGCTGGCTCTGAATGACTTCCTGGGCGAGTGTTGATCGGCCGGCTGCTTGCAACAACAATTCTTCATTGGATTGCTTGAAGGCGTCCAGCACGTCGTCCGGAAAAGTCCTGATATTGATGCCATGTTCCTTGCGCATGCTTTCCCAGGCCAGGGCATTGCGATAGAAGGATTCTGACAGCATATCGAAGGAAGCTTCTTTGGCAGCGAGCGCGATAATCGTTTGCAGATCGTCAGGCAATGCATAGAATTTTTTCTTGTTGATGAAAAGATGCAGCTCGGCACCTGGTTCGTGCCAGCCGGTGTAATAATACGGTGCGATTTTTTGGAAACCCATTTTCTCGTCATTGGCCGGTCCTACCCACTCCACCGCATCGATTGTGCGGCGCTCCAATGCGGTATATAGCTCACCCGGTGGCACACTGACCGGTTTCATTCCAACTCTTTCCACTACTTCACCGGCATGGCCGGGGATGCGCATTTTCAATCCCTTTAAATCGTCCAGCGAGTTGATTTCGTTTCTGAACCATCCACCCATCTGAATATGGGTGTTTCCGGCAGGAAAAGCGACGATGTTATGCCTGGCATAAACTTTGTGCAAGAGCTCCAGCCCTCCGCCATAGTAATACCATGCATTCATTTCGGTCGGCGTCAAACCGAAAGGTGTTGTGGTGAAGAAGGTGGTGGCGGGATCTTTGCCTTTATAGTAATAGGAGGCTGTATGCCCCATTTCATAAGCGCCGGTGCGCACAAAATCGAAAATCCCAAGTGGCGCTTTGTGTCTGCCGGGTGCATCCACGATAATTTGCATCCGCCCACCTGACATTTTCACTACATTCTCGGCAAATCTTTTGGCTGCATTGTGCAGCATAGGGGTGCCTTCCGGCCATGACATCGCCAGGCGCCATTGATATCGGGGTTCGGCATGCAACTGTGATGCGAAGAGCAGAGTAAATAGCGCAAGCAGTGCAAACAGCGTTTTACGAATGGGCGTTCTGATTAGCTTGTCAGGGGAGAACGCAATATGTTTCTCTGGCGAGGGCAATTCAAACAATTTTTTCTTCATTTTCAAAATTCAGTATTGCCTTGCCTTGTTCATCGATATCCACCGTTACCTTGCCGCCATTGGCCAGGCGCCCGAATAGCAATTCATCGGCCAGGGCGCTGCGGATAATATCCTGTATCAGGCGGGCCATGGGGCGCGCACCCATGAGCGGGTCGAATCCATGGATGGCCAAATGGGTACGCAAATTGTCGGTGAAGGTGGCCTCTACTTTTTTCTCCTGGAGTTGGGTTTCGAGCTCGATCAGGAATTTATCCACCACGCGCAAGATGATCGCCTCGTTCAGGGGGGCAAAAGAAATAATTGCATCGAGCCGGTTGCGAAACTCTGGCGTAAATAAACGTTTGATTTCGACCAGTTCATCACCGGATTTTGCATGTTTGGCAAATCCGATCGAAGTCTTGGTCAGAGTATCGGCGCCTGCATTGGTGGTCATGATGATGATCACATTGCGGAAATCCGCTTTGCGGCCGGTATTGTCAGTGAGCGCACCATAATCCATGACTTGGAGTAAGACATTGAAAATGTCCGGGTGTGCTTTTTCAATTTCATCCAGCAATAGCACGGCATGCGGTTGCTTGATGATGGTTTCGGTCAGCAAGCCGCCTTGATCAAAACCTACATATCCGGGTGGGGCGCCTATCAGCCTTGAAACCGCGTGGCGTTCCATGTATTCGGACATGTCAAAGCGATGCAGAGGGATGCCCAGCGTGTAAGCGAGCTGGCGCGCAACCTCGGTTTTTCCTACGCCGGTAGGCCCCGAGAAAAGAAATGAGCCGATCGGTTTGTGGGTATCTCCCAAGCCGCTGCGAGCCATTTTGATCGCGGCAGTGAGTGCGTCTATTGCCATATCCTGCCCAAAAACGATCGCCTTCAGATCGCGATCCAGTGTTTTGAGTTTGTGGCGATCATCACTGGAGACACTTTGGGGGGGAATTCGGGCAAGTTTGGCGATAACCTGTTCAATTTCATGCTTGCCAATGATTTTGCGCTTTCTGGATTTGGGCAGCACGCGTTGGGCCGCGCCGGCTTCATCGATCACGTCAATGGCCTTGTCTGGCAAGTGCCGATCGCTGATAAAGCGCGCAGACAGCTCGGACGCGGCGGACAAGGCGGCCTCCGTATATTTGACATGATGGTGCTTCTCGTAGCGAGATTTCAATCCACGCAGGATTTCCACTGTTTCACCGATACTGGGCTCGGCTACGTCGATTTTTTGGAACCGCCTGGACAAAGCATGATCTTTCTCGAAGATGCCGCGATACTCATTGTAGGTCGTGGCACCTATGCATTTCAGGCGCCCTGAACTCAATGCCGGTTTTAACAGATTGGAGGCGTCCAGCGTCCCGCCAGATGCTGCACCCGCTCCAATCAGGGTATGGATTTCATCAATGAATAGAATGGCCTTGGGATTATCCGTAAGCTGTTTCAATACGATTTTGAGCCGCTGCTCAAAATCGCCGCGATATTTTGTTCCGGCCAGTAGTGCGCCCATATCCAGCGCATAGACTTGATGTTCAGCCAACACCTCGGGCACCCGGTTTTCTGTGATGCGCTTGGCAAGTCCTTCAGCGATGGCGGTTTTGCCTACGCCAGCCTCGCCCACCAATAGTGGATTATTCTTGCGGCGGCGGCATAAGGTTTGGATGACGCGTTCTATTTCCTTTTCACGCCCGATAAGGGGGTCGATCCGATTTGCCGTAGCTTGATTGTTCAGATTGATTGTATAGTTTTCCAGCGTATTGCTCGGATTCTGTTGATCGTTGTCACCGCCTTCTTCATGCTTTTCCGATTCACTGTTTTGCGACACTTTGCTTATTTTGTGGGAGATATAATTGACAATATCCAGTCTTGTCACGCCTTTTTGTTGCAGGAAGTATGCAGCGTGCGAATCTTTTTCACCGAAAATCGCGACCAAAACATTCGCGCCAGTGACTTCTTTTTTGCCCGAGGACTGCACATGAAGGATCGCCCGTTGGATAACCCGCTGGAAGCCTAATGTGGGTTGGGTATCGACCTCATCGGAGCCTTCCACGATGGGCGTATGGCGATTGATATGATCCTGCAGAGATTTGCGCAAATCTTCAATATCGACCGCGCAAGCTACCAGAACTTCTGCAGCGCTGGGATTGTCGAGTAACGCCAGTAATAAGTGTTCTACTGTGATGTACTCGTGACGCTTTTGTCTGGATTCGACAAAAGCCATGTGTAAACTTACCTCTAGTTCTTGCGCGATCATATCATTCCTTTTCCATCACACACTTGAGTGGGTGTTGATTTTGTCTTGAAAATTCATTCACCTGCTGCACTTTTGTCATCGCAATATCGCTAGGATAAATACCACAAACACTTGCACCTTCAGTATGAATCTTGAGCATGATTCGAGTTGCCATTTCTTCGTTCATGGCGAAAAAGCTCCGCAAAACCTTGACAACGAAATCCATGGGAGTGAAGTCATCATTGATCAATATCACTTTGTATAAAGGCGGTGGACTCAACCTGGTTTTTCCTTTTTCGAGTACCCCGCCACCAGGATTTCGGTTACCTGTTGTCATAACTTATATTATTGATATTCTATAAGATAAATACTGGTAAGTATTTATACTCAGATTTTTTTATTACTTAGAGCTTACAGTCACGCGCTAGTTTCAAAGAAGCGTGGATCGGCATATTTTGACCTATATTTGTCGGTTACGACAACACTCTGGATACCCTTGAGCACCCATTTTACTCCGGCTTGTGGAAATGTGGATTTAAATAGCGCATGACTTGTACTTGACTTGAACAATATTTTGCGTAAAACTGCACTTGGCGTTTGGCTTCAAGTTTTCTGCAGTACTGGTTAGAGCCGTTTGCGGTCTTGAAATTCAAATAGTATCAGGGTATCCGGCCCAGTTTTTTAATAGGAAGTAGAAATGGCAACAGGTACAGTAAAATGGTTCAATGATTCCAAAGGATTTGGTTTTATTACTCCAGATGATGGTAGCGAAGATTTGTTCGCACACTTTTCCGCGATCAACATGTCAGGTTTCAAGACCCTGAAGGAAGGCCAGAAGGTTAGCTTCGAAGTGACTCAAGGGCCAAAAGGCAAGCAAGCTTCAAACATCCAGTCAGCTTGACCATCCGGCACGACCGGCGTTGATGCCGGTCGGGCCTGGTTGTAAACGGCCGTAATAATTGTCCTGCCAGGATGTAGTTGTTGCGGTCGTTTGAAAGAGAATTGGTCCCATCAGGCAAAGCGTGTCTGCCCGATGAGAGTAGTCGTTACATTCTCTCTATCATCGCATCGCCGAAACCAGAGCATGATACTTGTTTGGCATCCGGCGTTAATCTCGCCAAGTCATAAGTCATCATGCCATCCTTGATCGTGTTCTCCATTGCTGTAATGATGATGTCAGCGGCTTCCTGCCATCCGATGTGCCTGAGCATCATTTCAGCGGAGAGGATAAGGGAGCCTGGATTGACCTGATCCTTGCCGGCATATTTGGGGGCGGTGCCATGTGTGGCTTCAAATATTGCGATGGTGTCGCTCAAGTTTGCGCCTGGTGCAATGCCGATGCCGCCGACTTGCGCGGCCAGTGCATCCGAAATATAGTCACCATTGAGATTCAGGGTGGCGATAACATCATATTCTTCTGGGCGCAACAATATTTGCTGCAGGAAGGCGTCGGCAATGACATCCTTAATGATAATTTCATTGCTCTCGTGACGCAGCTTCATCCATGGTCCGCCATCGAGCAATTCCGCGCCAAATTCTTTTTCAGCCACCGCATAGCCCCATTTCTTGAACGCACCTTCGGTAAATTTCATGATATTGCCTTTATGAACCAAGGTTACCGACTGGCGTTTATGATCGATTGCATATTGAATGGCCTTTCTGACCAGCCGTTCGGTACCTTCTTTCGAGACCGGCTTGACGCCAATCGCCGAAGTGCTGGGGAAGCGTATCTTAGTGATTTCCATATCCTTCATCAGAAAATCAATGACTGTGCGCACTGCTTGAGTGCCGGCTTCCCATTCGATACCCGCATAAATATCTTCAGAGTTTTCGCGGAAGATGACCATATCCACCTTTTCCGGATGCTTGACGGGGCTGGGAACGCCCTGGAAGTAGCGAACCGGACGTAAGCATACATATAAGTCAAGCAGCTGCCGCAAGGCAACGTTGATCGAACGGATGCCGCCACTGACAGGAGTGGTCAACGGCCCCTTTATCGATACTGCAAATTCTTTGGCCGCATGCAGGGTTTCATCCGGCAGCCAGACATCTTCACCGTAGACCCGGGTTGACTTTTCGCCCGCATAAATCTCCATCCAGGCAATTTGCCGACGGCCCTGATAGGCTTTCTTGACTGCTTCATCGACAACCTTAATCATGACCGGTGTAATATCGATTCCGATACCATCCCCTTCGATGAAAGGAATGATCGGCTGGTCAGGAACAATGAGGGAAAAGTCGTTCTTGACCTGAATTTTCTGACCCGTAGCAGGTACCTTGATATGTTGATACATAGCATCTCCAGATGGTTAAAAGATTATAGTGACTTGTTGTTCGAGTGCGATGGGTTGTTTTCCTGAGCGGTAGTGGCTTCTCCATCGACGCGCTCCAATTTATCAGCGACGATGCTCAAAGAATCCAAATCCTCCAGAGGCGGCAACTGCTCCAGGGACTGCAGATTCAAATCATTGAGAAAATGTTGAGTTGTTGCATAAAGGAAAGGTCTGCCGGGCACGTCACGTTGACCAACAGTCTCAATCCAGCCTCGCGCTTCTAGTGCCTTGATGATCGAGCCTGCGGCGACAACGCCACGAATGGCTTCGATATCGCCTCGTGTGACAGGTTGCCGGTAAGCAATGATTGCCAGGGTTTCCATTGCGGCGCGGGAATAGCGTGGGGGCCTGTGTGGAGTAAGGCGGTCGAGATAAATCTGCATTTCGGGCTTGCTCTGAAATCGCCAGCCGCTGGCCACCTGGGTCAACTCTAACCCGCTGTCATGCCACTTTGTGCGCAAATTGGTCAACGCTGCATGCAGTGCCTTATGATTGATTTGGCCATCGAATAGTCTGCCAAGATCGCTCATGGATAGGGGTTCCTGAGCTGTCAGCAAGGCTGTCTCAAGAATCCTGAGGATGTCGTCCGGCTTGAATGCTGCATCGATTTCAACTGGTTGAGTCAGAGTGGATAGAGTGGACATAGATGGTTCCAAATCGCTCCGTTTGCACAATGTTGATCAACGATTCACGCGCCAATTCCAGCAAAGCGAGGAAACTGGCCACAAGCTTATGAACATTGGCAGTATCGCTAAATAATTCAGTGAAGGGAACTTCTTTTCGGGCCCGCAAGTTTCTCAGAATCTCACTCATGCATGCGCGCACGGAAATGGCTTCATGTTGAATATGATGGTGGCGGTTAGCTCTGGCACGTTCCATCAAGGCGAGCCATGTGTTGCGCAAGTCATCAAGATTTACATTGGGCAGCTGCTCGACCGCGACCGAATCGATCCACACTTGCGGCAACAGAAAATCCCGGTGGGCCACGGGCAAGGTATTCAAGTGCATGGCAGCTTTTTTGATTTGCTCGTATTCCAGAAGTCGGCGCACCAGTTCAGCGCGTGGATCGGCTTGCTCTTCCTTGCTGGCTGCCGGACGTGGAAGCAGTGAACGGGATTTGATATCGATTAATAATGCGGTCATGAGTAAATATTCTGCAGCCAGCTCGAACTGGTCAGTGCGCATCGATTCTACATAGGCGACATATTGCCGGGTCAGCTCGACCATGGGAATATCCAGGATATTCAGATTATGCTTGCGAATCAGATAAAGCAGGAGATCGAGCGGTCCCTCGAAGGTTTCCAGAAAGATTTCGAGTGCTTCCGGGGGTATGTACAGATCCTGTGGGATCTCCAGGAATGGCTCGCCACGTACTTTTGCAATGGTCTGGTTTGACATTTACCTGCTAACGGATGAATGCCGGCTGGTGGGTGTCTGATTGTCAGAGATAGCTCAAGCCGAGTGCTTCTCTGACATCGCGCATGGTTTCTTCAGCAAGCCGATTGGCTTTTTCGCACCCATCCGCAACAATATTGCGCATCAAGGCAGGATCTTCCTCGTACATGCGTGCACGCTCCAGAATCGGTGCCTGTTCCGCCAGAATCGATTCGATCACCGGCTGTTTGCACTCCAGGCATCCAATTCCGGCTGTCGTGCAGCCTTGCTGAACCCAGTCCCGGACTTCATCGGGTGAGTAGAGTAAATGAAATTGCCATACGGGGCACTTTGCTGGGTCACCGGGATCGCTGCGACGGATGCGGGCCGGATCGGTCGGCATGGTACGAATTTTTTTGCGGACACTGTCGGCATCTTCCCGCAGGCCAATCGTATTGCCATATGACTTGGACATTTTCTGACCATCTAGGCCGGGCATTTTCGATGCCTTGGTCAGCAGGGTTTCTGGCTCGGATAAAATGATCCTGCCGCCACCTTCCAGATAACCAAATAAACGTTCACGATCGCCGGTATTCAGGCTTTGTTGTTCTTCCAGCAAGGATCTGGCCTCTGCCAGGGCATTCTCATCACCATGTTCCTGGTAGCGATTGCGTAGTTCGCGATAAAGCCTGGATTTCTTGGAGCCAAGTTTTTTTATAGCCTGGCTCGCTTTTTCTTCAAATCCGGGTTCCTTGCCAAAAATATGATTGAATCGTCGCGATATTTCCCGGGTAAACTCCAGGTGGGGGGCCTGATCCTCGCCGACCGGTACGAGGTTGGCGCGGTAAATCAAGATATCGGCACTTTGCAGAAGCGGATAGCCGAGAAAACCATAAGTGCTCAAATCTTTCTCGGTAAGCTTTTCCTGTTGGTCTTTATAGGTCGGGACACGTTCCAGCCATCCGAGAGGGGTGATCATGGATAGCAACAAATATAATTCCGCATGGGCGGGTACTTTGGACTGGATGAACAGCGTTGCCTGGGAGGGGTCTACGCCCGCGGCCAGCCAATCGATTACCATATTCCAAGTATTCTGTTCGATGATTTCTGGTGCATCGTAATGGGTGGTCAGCGCATGCCAATCCGCAACAAAAAACAGACATTCGTACTTTTGCTGCAGAGTCAGCCAATTCTTTAGAACACCATGATAATGCCCCAAGTGCAAACTGCCTGTGGGGCGCATACCTGAGAGAACGCGGTCAGCGAACATTTTATGAAACCTTAAACAACATTAAAATGAAATAAATGGAAATTTCCAGCGATATGGAAACGTGATGCAATGTAGTTTATAACTTACACATAAAGACCGAAAAGCATGACGATCATTTGCTTGGTAAACTTGATTAGGGGCCACAAGACAACCCCCAAAGCGCCGCTGATCAAGAGCGTCAGTAATATTATGAAACCATAGGGTTCTATTTGGGCAAATTTCCAGGCAAGCTTATTAGGCAGTAAGCTGACCGCGATACGGCCGCCATCGAGGGGCGGGAGTGGCAATAAATTCAAAACCATCAGAATGACATTGATTTCAATGCCAGCAATGCCCATCAGGATTAATGGTTTGGCGTAGGTGCTTTCCGGAAAAGCCAGGCCCAGCTTGATGACTGCCGCCCAGAAAAAAGCCATGAGCAGGTTGGCAGCCGGCCCGGCAGCGGCAACCCATAGCATGTCGCGTTTCGGCCGCCGCAATTGATTGAAATTGACCGGGACGGGCTTGGCCCAGCCGAAAAGGAAGCCGCCACCCATCATAAGTTTGCTGGTGACAAACATGGTCAGTGGAACGAGTATGGTGCCAACTGGATCGATATGCCGGACTGGGTTCAGGCTGATACGTCCGGCCATTTCAGCGGTCAGATCGCCAAAATGCTTGGCGACATAGCCATGTGCTGCTTCGTGCAGGGTGATCGCGAAGATGACTGGCAGCGCATAAATGGTAATGCCCTGAATGATGCTATCCATGAGTAAATCCAAACGGTGAGAGGCTGCCTTTCCCCGAGCGGATTAATGCCGGCATATCCTGGGTTAAATCGATTACGGTGGTCATTTCGGTACCACAGGAACCGCTGTCCATCACCAATTCAACCTGGTGCTCTAGGCGTTCACGAATTTTCTCTCCATCATTCAAAGGCAATTCATCGCCGGGTAGGATCAGCGTCGAGCTCAGCAATGGTTCGTCAAGCTCAGCCAGCAGTGCGTGTGCGACAGGATGCTCCGGGATGCGCAACCCAATCGTGTGCCGTTTGGGATGCTGCAGGCGGCGCGGGACTTCGCGTGTAGCGGCCAGAATGAAGGTATAACTGCCTGGCGTGGTGGCCTTGAGCAGGCGGTATTGCGCATTGTCCACCTTGGCATAGGTTGCAATTTCGGCCAGATCCCGGCATACCAGGGTGAAATGGTGATTTTTATCGACTTTGCGAATGACGCGGATGCGATCCATTGCTTCTTTGTTGCCTATTTGGCAACCCAGAGCATAGCAGGAGTCGGTGGGATAAACGATCACTCCACCTTTGCGTACAATATCCACCGCCTGGCGAATCAACCTCAAATGCGGGGTTTGCGTGTGTATGGAAAAAAATTGAGCCATGGTCAATATTATTTACTGTTAAGGGTTGGAATTATAGCCAGCCTCGCGTACTGTAAATGAATTTGCTGGAAAAAAAGCATATTGTTTCATTGTCCGATTATTTTATTATCGGCTTGATTGCTGCGATCAAGCGGAATGTTCCAGTCATGCCAGATGGGTGTGCATTCGGACGGCAATGACGGTAAGCGGCCAAGATCGAAATAACTTTCTCCCGGGCCGTGATAATCGGAGCCACTGGATGCAAGCAGATTGAAGCGTGTTGCCAATCGAGCAAACTGTCTGATCTGGTCGGGTGTATGGCTGGAAGAGACGACCTCTATACCCGTGCCTCCCAGTTCGCAAAAATCATGGAACAATTGTTCAAGTAAATTTTTGCCCAATTTATAGCGAGCCGGATGTGCGATGACAGCTTGGCCACCGCTGCCACGTATCCAACCAATTGCTTCCTCCAGTGTTGTCCAGATATGTGGCGTGTAACCGGGCTTGCCCTTGACAAGAAATTTTTTGAATACGGATCTGACATCTTTGGCATGCCCACTTTCGACCAGAAAGCGGGCAAAGTGCGTGCGCCCAATCAGCTTGCTTTCGCCGGCCTGGGCGCAAGCGCCTTCGAAGCTGCCGTGAATCCCGTATTTATCCAGCTGTGCGGCGATGAGGCGTGCACGTTCGGTGCGGCCGTCACGGATCTTTTGTAATCCCTTGGCTAAGGGTGCATGACTTGGGTCAATGCCGAGCCCGATAATATGCAGCGTGCGTCCATGCCATGTGACAGAAATTTCAACGCCTTTGATTAGCAGAATGTTTTCTTCATGTGCTGCAAAATCAGCTTCAACCAGTCCCGCGACATCATCATGGTCAGTCAGTGCCAGTACCTGTACGCCGCGTGAGGCGGCATGCGCCAACAGTTGCGTAGGTGATAATATGCCGTCGGAGGCAGTCGAGTGGGAATGCAAATCAATATTGGGCATCAGAAAGGTGTGAAATCGTCTTGTGCCCTTCATCATAGCAAATAACTGCCATGATTAAAAATTACCTGGTTAAGGGCTAGCATGCAAACAAATCAATTCTCTATCGAATCTAACAGGAAAGCATTATGAATAAACTTCGGAATATCTGGTGGCAGTTGTCAGCTGCGCCCCATCGCAGTTTGTTTCTGGCAGGGACGCTGCAGGGAGTATTGACGATATTGTGGTGGGTGTTCGATTTAGCTGGGCGTTTCGGTCTGATAGCCGGTGTGATGGCCTGGAGCATCGTGCCAATCTGGGCGCATGCCTTTCTGATGATTTATACCTTCTTTCCGTTTTTCATCCTCGGATTTCTGTTCACGACTTTTCCCAATTGGATGAATGGTCAAAAAATTCAACCACGGCAATATATGACGGTTTGCATGCTGATGGTGGCTGGAACGATGTTGTTTTATGCAGGATTGTTTGCCGGAGAATTGATTGTGATTGCGGGCATCGGGCTGGTGCTCATGGGATGGGGGAAGGCGATCATTCTGCTGTTTGACGTGCTGCTGACGGCTCCCGCCGAGGACAAGCGCCATGCCTGGATGGCCGCTATCGCATTGGCCGCAGGTGGACTGGGTCTGGGCGCCTTCCTGTTATGGGTGATAACCGAGAACAGCGTTTTTCTGGATTTTTCCCTCCAGGCTGGTATCTGGTTCTTCCTGTTGCCGATTGTCGTGACCGTTTCACATCGGATGATTCCCTTTTTCTCTAGTCGAGTGTTAACGGATTATGTCTTGGTTCGTCCCTATGGCCTGTTGTGGCTGATGGTGGGGTGCTCGGTTCTGCATGGTTTCCTGCAGTTGCTGGGCTATTCGCAGTATGCCTGGGGGGGGGATTTATTGCTGGCCGGATGTGCGTTGTATCTTAGTTTTGTCTGGGGGTTCTTGCGCAGTTTTGGTGTCAGGTTGCTGGCTGTGTTGCATGTGGCCTTTGCCTGGCTAGGGATATCTATGCTGTTGTTCGCCTTGCAGGGGTTGCTTGATTGGCAGCTGCCAGCGTATCGTTATGGATTGGGGCTGGCGCCTCTACATGCACTAAGTATCGGTTTTTTTGCCAGCATGGTGATCGGCATGGCTTCACGCGTCACGTTGGGCCATTCCGGCCGCCCGTTAATACTGGATAATGTGACGTGGTGGCTGTTTATTGGGTTTCAGGCTGCGACTTTACTCAGAATTTTGCCGGATATTGTGCCTGCCATTGCATTTCTGGCGCCGTCGTTTTATTTGGCTGCGGGAGGTATATGGTTGAGCTGCTTCTTGCTGTGGGCGGCAAAATATATGCCGATATACTGGCGGGCGAGAGTGGATGGTAAGGCAGGCTGAGCAGTAGCTGTCACATTTCTAATGTGAAAATCCATAGGTATGACCTGCTTCTTGTGAAATGGATTGCATCAAGAAGCGGTCATACACGGGTTCGGATTCAAGAGCGTTTGATATTCAACTAGTTATGATGGCGCTCATGAAGCAAACTCATGACACGTATTCTACTCAGATGAGCCGTTGTCCGCATCAAGGTCATTTGGAGCAGCTTCACGTTCGATAAAAGCGGACGGAGGCGGCTTGTCCATAGGGTGTTTTTTCGAGTCGCAGGCAGATAATGCAATTGCCATGAACACAATGACGAAATAGAAATATTTCACAATTGACCTCTTGTTTATTTAGTTAATAAGAAGTAGTAAATGATAGTATAACCATAAAGTTAATACAACCTGAGATGTGGGCCCGAGCGATGGCCGAGGGTGTGAATGCTGTCAGGAAGAGTGTTCCTGAGGGCAATGTCCCTGGATTTTCCTGCATTGGTGGATCCAGGAATCGTCAACCGTTCCGAGTGGGTGTTGACTCCTGTTGGTGTTGCCCCGACGGGGCTCAAGGCTATATGCGGGTTTGGTTAGCGAGGGGGTATGAGAAATTCATTGTCTGCTATATATGTTATGTTGCAACATAACATATATAGCAGATCGTTGTAGGACGTCCAGTTGAGGACGCTGGGTGGGTTGAACAAATGGATTAACTATGGTGAATAAAAGGTTTGGTAAATGAAAGATCTGAAAACGCTGGCCGGTTCGGTCATCCTGGTAGGTGTGCTGGCCGGTGCCCATGCTCAGGAGGTGCCGCTTGTGCCGACTCTGGAGCCCATGATCATTCGGGCAGATCCCTTGGAACGGGCAGAGGCGAGTATGGTGCGGCCGGTATCAGTCCTGAAGCGTGAGCATATTTTGACCAGAGATTTGCGCAATATCGGGGAGACCGTTTCTCAAGAATTGGGCGTTTCCGCTAGTGACTTTGGGCCGGGAGCCGGGCGTCCTGTGATCCGTGGACTGGGCGGTCCGCGGGTGCGCGTGCTGGAGAATGGGATAGGTGCAATGGATGTGTCGACCATTAGCCCTGATCATGCAGTGGCGCTCGAGCCATTGTTCGCTGAGCAAATCGAGATTCTTCGTGGCCCGTCTACCTTGCTTTACGGTTCCGGCGCCAGTGGTGGGATTGTCAATGTGGTGAATCACCGTATTCTTGATGCTGTGCCCGAAGACATCAATGGCGATCTTTATGGCCACTACAATTCAGTTGCCGATGATTTTACGGGTGCCTTTCGCTTGAATGCAGGTGCTGGTAATTTTGCCTTTCACTTGGATGGAATGAAGCGCCATACCCAAGATTATTCAATTCCGGGTTATGCGGATGCAGTGCCCGAGCACGGCGCCCGTAGGGGTGTGCTCAAGAACAGTGATATTCGGGCCGAAAATTTCTCCGGTGGTGTGTCCTATGTGGGTGAACAGGGATTTCTGGGTGTGGCAGTCAGCCGTTTTCGCAATCACTATGGTGTGCCCGGTCACGATCACCCTCATGCCGAGGGTGAAGACGGGCATGATGATCATGATGGCCATGATCATCATGAGCACGAAGATCACGAAAATCATAATGATGTGCGAGTGAAGCAGCGTCAAACTCGCTTCGATATCAAGGGGGCGGTTTATGATCCTTTGCCGGGGCTGAAAATGGTTAAAACCCGCTGGGGTTACAACGATCATACGCATAAGGAGCTGGAAGGTCATGAGGTCGGGACGCTGTTGAATAATCGCGAATGGGAAGGCCGGGTGGAAATGCTGCATCAGCCGCTGGCTGGCTGGGATGGCGTGTTGGGGTTGCAGTATCAGGATCGTAATTTGTCCACAGCTGGAGAAGAAGCCTTTGTTCCAGGCTCGCGGTCGGATGCGCTCAGCGTTTTCATGCTGGAGAAGCAGGCCCTCGGGCGCTGGCATTTTGAACTGGGCGGGCGTTATGAGCATCAACAGGCTATACGTAAAGCGGATGATTTCAAGGTCAGCCATAATGCTGTCAGCATTTCCGGTGGCGCGAATTGGGCGTTTCTGGATGGTTATGCACTGGGGACGAGTATTACGCATGCTCAGCGTGCGCCAGCGCTGGAAGAATTGTTCTCAAATGGGCCACATTTTGCGACGGGTTCGTTTGAAGTGGGCAACACTTCTCTCCGCAAAGAAAAATCCAATAATTTCGATGTTTATGTGCGCAGACGAGATGGTTATCTGGATTGGACTCTAAATTTATTTGCCAATCTGATCGATGATTTTATTTACTTGCAGGCAGTTGATCGGGCAGGGGATGGCCTGGCAGACCGTGTCGACCGGGAAGGCAGGCTAGACGGAGATGGCTTGCTGTTGCTGAATTACCATCAGACAAACGCGCGTCTGCTGGGTGTTGAATTCGAAACCATTGCGCATTTGCTGAATGATAACCGGGGAAAATTGGATGTGCGGTTGTGGACTGATTATGTCCGGGGGCGATTATCGGGAGGGGAATCTGTGCCGCGCATGACACCCTTGCGCTTTGGGGGTGTGCTCAATTATGGACGCGGACCTTGGCGTGGCATTGTCGATGTCATGCGCGTGCACAAACAGACCCATGCGGCTGCGTTAGAAACAGCCACTGCCGGTTACACGATGCTCAATATTCAATTGGGCTATACGCTCGAGGGGCAGGCGGCAAACTATAGTATTTTTGTACGCGGTGCCAATTTATTGAATGAGGAGGCCAGGCGGCATACTTCATTCCTGAAGGATCGCGCGCCGTTGCCGGGGCGTTCGGCCATGGTCGGCATGCATGTCAATTTTTAACGGCGGGTAAATGGCCGTCATTGTGGCCGGGTAATCGGGCCATGCCTGGTGAGCGGGCGGCGAATCTGGTCCCCCGAACGGATTCGCTGGCGGACATGTACTAGAAATTGAAGTACAAATTGACGGACAGTATGTGCTGCATTTGATCGGCTTGCTTATATTTTTTGATATAGTGGTTCATATAGCCGACTTCCATGGTCGTTTCCTGATTGAACCGGTAGGCAATGCCTGCAAAAGCCCTGTTCTGGTCGAAGCCGCGCCTCAGGCCCTGATCGGTATTGTTCAAGTGCACGAAGACTTCGTTCGTGAAGGCAAATCTGAATGCCTGTGGTGCAAATGGAATGGGTAGTGTTAATTTTGCCAGTTGGCGGAAGCGGAAGGCGACATCATCGCTTTGAGAGATGTCGAAGAATCGCTCTTCGAGACGAAAGCGCAGCATCGTTGCGGCATCGGAGAAGGTATCATTCCAAAGCAATTGTTGCCATATGCGGTATTCGTTAAACGGACTCTGAGTGAATGGTTTGCTGGTTGGCGCCCAGGCAAAACCGGTCCAGATACTGGTTTTGCTGTTAATAGCATAGCCGGCTCCAAGTCGTATGAGGCTTTGGGAGAATCGTGAGCTGTCGTCGCCAAATCGTCCCTGTCCTTCCAGCCAATACTTGAAATTTTTCCAGTCTTGGTTAAGTGTTCCAAAATTGCCTACCGCAGTGATATTGCCCCAGGTCTGGAAATCCTCGGTTACGCCAGCCGCGTGAATCGTTTTCGTCGAAAAGGCTAATATGGCAATGCTGGCGAGATAAAACGTTTTTTTCATTGTTGTCGAAAGTTGGTAGTGGTTTATCGGACAGTTTCACCAGCGCAGCCAGTGCATGATTTTGCTAGTTGAAGCTAGCAAGGGGCGCAGGTGTGCTAAACTCGGAATACCTTCGGCCGGAATTTCTTAATTCCTGCTTTTGCAAATGATTATAACTTGAATTGATTATAACTTGAATTGGAGCTAGAGAAATATGAGAAGAATTGTTACTTTGTCGCTGGCATTATCTAGTAGCGCATTAATTTTGTTGAGTGGTTGCTCCAGAACTAGTGACTATATGCCTAGCGGGGATGCAACGGGCGAACAGATCTTTAAGGAAGCGTGCGTAGAATGCCATACGCCGGTAAATGGCAACGTCATGGTCCTGAAGGCTGAAATGGCGAATCCGGAAGCGATTATCGAGCGCGTGAGAAACGGCAAGGGTATGGGCATGCCTGCATTCCGGAACCTGATGGGCGATTCAGTGGAAAGCTTGGCAAATTATGTGCTGGAGAATAGCGCGACCCAATAGCTAACAGCGAGGCAGATAACAAGCCAAGTCACGATGCATGCTATGGAAACAGCAATCGTGACGTATAGTATTGGCTATCCGGGATGTGCGGATTCTGCAAAATTCCGGATGGCTTTACTGCACTCGCAATGATTGATTCAGCATTGCTTTGGTCAAGAAACTATCAAGCTGAGTGCACGTCAGGTCAGCGGGATTGGCGTTGTAGCTTGTTGAGTGTTGCTGGTGGCCGGCTTGCTGTATGGCTCTGGCCGAAATATTAGTGGCATTGTTAATACTGAAATTTCCATATAGGTAGGATTCGATCTTGTTAGAGAGCACATTAGCCAGAAATTCCACAACACCGCCTTACAAATCGAGTTGCATGACCTGCAGCTTTCGCGAGCTGTGTTTGCCTGTAGGGCTGGAGGATGAGGAAATTGAGCTTTTAGGTAAGTTGATTAATCATAAATTCAAAGTACGGCGGGGCGAATTTTTATTGCACGCGGGATCCCCGTTCAAGTCGCTCTATGCCGTCAAGAATGGGTTCTTTAAAACGAGTGTACTCAAGGCGGATGGACGCCAGCAGGTGACAGGCTTTTATATGACCGGAGAATTGCTGGGATTGGATGCGATCAGTCTTGGCAAGCATGCCGGCGATACCGTGGCGCTCGATGATAGCGAGGTCTGCGAAGTTCCCTTCAACAAGCTGGAAGAGATCGGGCGGAGTATCCCCTTGCTAATGAGCCAATTTCACAAAATTATGAGCCGAGAAATCGTTCAAGACCACAGTGTCATGATGTTGCTCGGTAGTATGCGCGCAGAGGAGCGGCTGACAACCTTTCTGCTTAATTTATCCGATCGATTGTCCAAGCGCGGTTATTCGTCAACCAGTTTTATCCTACGCATGACCCGGGAAGAGATTGGCAGTTATTTGGGTCTGAAACTGGAAACTGTCAGCCGATCCTTTTCCAAGCTGCAGGAAGAAGGTCTCATCACAATTAATAACAAACACGTCACATTGAATAATATTGATGCACTGAATCGTAAAATCGGTGATGCCGTCTACTGATCCTGTCTTTAAAGTGAATTTGACTTTTCTTGAGCACGGCCCGGGCCATGGTATAATCCGATGAAGGATTATGCGGCTTGTTCGCGTGTATGAGGAGCCGATAGGTCCTTTCTGTGATGCAAAAAAATCTGTTCTAATTTTAATCAACTCAAGTCAATACACAAAACTCGTGCCTGCTAAGATAGGGTGCCTTCTGAGAAGGAAGCGTGTCGGCAGGTGACGGTTAACCCTAAGGAGAATTTATGTCAGTGACCCTGCGTCAAATGTTGGAAGCCGGTGTGCATTTTGGACACCAGACTCGTTTCTGGAACCCCAAGATGGCCCCCTATATTTTTGGCCAACGCAATAAAATCCATATCGTCAATCTTGAAAAGACCCTGGTAAAGCTTGATGAAGCGTTGGGCTATGTCCGCAGGCTTTCAGCAAACAAGGGTACGATACTTTTCGTTGGCACCAAACGTCAGGCGCGCGATATCGTTAAGGAAGAAGCGATCCGTTGCGGCGCTCCCTATGTCAACCAGCGTTGGTTGGGCGGCATGCTGACTAATTTCAAGACAATCAGGCAATCCATCAAACGCCTGCAGGACATGGAGAAAATGGTACAGGATGGTTCGCTGAACAAACTCGTCAAAAAAGAAGCACTTGATTTCCAGCGCGAGTTGGAAAAGCTTAATAACAGCCTCGGTGGTATCAAGGACATGAAGGGACTGCCCGATGCCATGTTTGTGATCGACGTGGGCTATCAAAAGGGGGCGATTGTGGAAGCCAGCAAGCTTGGCATCCCGCTCGTAGGAGTTGTGGATACAAATCACAATCCTGTGGGAATCGATTACGTGATACCTGGCAATGATGATTCCAGTCAGGCTATCCGGCTTTATGCCCGTGCCATGGCGGACGCCGTGCTGGAAGGCCGCAACCAGTCTATTCAGGAAATCGTTGATATGAGTAAAACCGATGAGGAGCTGGCGCTCGCTGCAGGCCAATCTTCAACGGTCGAGGAGCAAGCATAGCCCTTGGAGGCGAGTTTTAAATCATTGGTTTAATGGATGTGCATGGTGCAGAGTTGGCTAGCGCCATTCTGGACTGCCACATCCATGTGGTTGAATTTTGGTATTTGGAGCGAATATGGCGGAAATTACCGCGAGTATGGTGAAAGAACTGCGTGAGCTTACAGGCTTGGGCATGATGGAATGTAAAAAAGCGCTCTCGGAAGCTGACGGGGATATGAAAGCGGCCGAGGATCTTTTGCGGATAAAGAGTGGAGCCAAAGCCAGCAAAGCGGCTGGGCGTATTGCCGCTGAGGGAGTGGTGAGCGGATTCGTTTCGGCTGATGGCAAGCGGGGTGCGCTGGTAGAGATTAACTGCGAAACCGATTTTGTCGCCAAGAATGAAGATTTTATCAATTTTGCCAAAAGCTTGGCGCAGTTGATGGTGGACAGGAATGTCTCGGATGTTGCCGCATTGACTGAAATGGCGCTCTCTGAAGGTGAAACAGTGGAGGCGGCGCGCAAAGCATTGGTCATGAAACTGGGCGAGAATATCAGTTTGCGGCGCGGGGCAAATTATGAAACCGAAGGCCAACTCGCCATGTATTTGCATGGATCAAGAATTGGTGTGCTGCTTGATTATTCGGGAGGGGATGAAGTGCTCGGCAAAGATCTGGCGATGCATGTGGCTGCGAGCAAGCCAGTCTGTGTTTCAAGCGCTCAGGTGTCGGCTGATTTGCTGGCCCGTGAACGCCAGATTTTTGCGGCCCAGGCAGCGGAAAGTGGCAAGCCAGCTAATATTGTAGAGAAAATGGTAGAAGGGCGTGTGGCTAAATATCTGGCGGAAGTGACCTTGCTCGGCCAACCTTTCGTCAAGAATCCAGAGCAAACAGTCGAGAAGCTTCTGGCAGAAAAATCCGCCAAGGTGAATCGGTTTGCATTATTCGTAGTCGGTGAAGGAATCGAAAAGAAATCTGATGATTTTGCTGCAGAAGTCATGGCGCAGGTAGGCCAGTCAAAATAAGGAGGTATCTCTGAGACTTCCGTTTTCCGGGTCGTGCAAGCTGCGGACGCTGCTCACTAGGCAAGCATTGATTTATTCTGAGTACAGTGCAGCCAAGAAAATGGAACCACCAGAGATATCCGTAACCAGTCCCCGATCCTCAGTCATCCACTCTTGAGTTTATAAAATGCCGGCAATCTATAAACGTATTTTGTTGAAACTATCAGGTGAAGCACTCATGGGGGATGCCAATTATGGTATCGATCGCATGGTGGTTGAACGCATAGTGGTCGAGATTGCCGGTATTCTGGAGCTGGGGGTTGAAGTCGCAATCGTAGTCGGGGGCGGCAACATTTTCCGCGGCATGAAGTCGGCTGGTGACGGCATGGACCGTGTGACAGCGGATTACATGGGCATGCTGGCGACCACAATGAATGCGCTGGCGCTGCACGATGCGATGAAACGAGGTGGAGTCGTCTCGCGCGTGCAATCAGCCTTGCGCATTGATCAGGTCGTGGAGCCTTATATTCGCGGCAAGGCACTGCGTTATCTGGAAGAGCGGAAGGTGGTGGTGTTTGCAGCGGGGACCGGCAACCCCTTTTTCACCACGGATACGGCTGCTGCCTTGCGCGGCATGGAAATGAGCGCAAACATCGTGTTGAAGGCGACTAAGGTCGATGGTATTTATACCAGCGATCCACTCACCAATCCGGACGCCCAACGTTTCCAAAAACTGACTTTTGATGAAGCCATTGGCAAGAATCTACAAGTGATGGATGCGACAGCCTTGACATTATGCCGAGATCAAAAACTGCCTATCAACGTATTCAGTATTTTCAAGACCGGCGCACTCAAGCGGGTTGTCATGGGAGAAGACGAGGGAACATTGGTGGTGGCCTGAGTTCGAAAATAGATTGTAATTCGACAAGCAATTCGGAAATTGTTTAATTCTCAAACAGAAAAGTCTACTAACATATGATTGCTGATGTAAAGAAATCTGCAGAACAAAAGATGCAGAAAAGTCTGGAGGCGCTCCAAGTTGATTTTGGCAAGGTCAGAAGTGGACGTCCGCATGCGGGCCTGCTGGACCATATCATGGTTGACTATTACGGTACTCCAACGCCTATCAAACAGCTGGCAAACGTTACCCTGGCCGATGCTCGGACCATTGGCATCATCCCGTGGGACAAGAAGATGCTGGCAGTTATCGAAAAAGCTGTGCGAGATTCTGACTTGGGCTTGAATCCTATGACTGTGGGCGAAATGGTGCGTGTGCCAATGCCACCGTTGACGGAAGAAAGACGCCGGGATTTGACCAAGATTGTCAAAGCGGAAGCCGAAACGGCACGTATTGCCATGCGCAATGTTCGCCGTGATGCCAATAATCAGCTCAAAGAGTTGCTCAAGGACAAGCTGATCGCTGAAGATGAGGATCGGCGCGGGCAGGAAGAAATTCAGAAACTGACCAATCATTATATTGCTGAAGTTGATAAGTTATTGCAGACCAAAGAATCTGAGTTGATGGCCGTCTGACGTATGTCCCAAACACCGAGCTCAACACGCGACATTCCTGAAATTGGTGCGATACCCAGGCATGTAGCCATCATCATGGATGGTAATGGCCGATGGGCTAAGCAGCGTTATCTGCCTCGTACAGCGGGGCATAGACAAGGTGTGGAAGCGGTGAGAGGGGTGATTAGGGCTTGCATCGAGCGCGGGATCGAATACTTGACGATTTTTGCGTTTAGCAGTGAGAACTGGCGCAGACCCGAAGAAGAAGTGAAATTGCTGATGCAGCTGTTTCTGGTCGCGCTGGAACGAGAAGTTGCAAAACTGCATGAAAATGGTATCCGATTCAGAGTGATCGGTGATATCTCCAAATTCGACACCAAGGTTATCGATTGCATACGGCAAGGCGAGGTGTTGACTGCCAACAATACGCGCTTGCACTTTACAGTCGCGGCTAATTATGGTGGGCGCTGGGACATTATGCAAGCAGTGAAAAAAATGCTAGCTGAAGATAGCTGGCTGGCGGATGGTTTTGACGAGCTCGCTCTCTCCAGGCACTTGGCAATGGGCAATGCACCCGAGCCTGATTTGTTTATCCGTACTGGCGGTGAATGCCGAATCAGTAATTTTTTATTGTGGCAGCTCGCCTATACGGAGTTGTACTTTACCGAAACGCTATGGCCGGATTTTGATGCGGCGTCACTCGATCAGGCGATTGCATCCTATCAGCAACGCGAACGCCGATTTGGGCGAACCAGCGAGCAGCTGGCGGCTTCCCTGACAAAAAACAGAGTAAACGGTTTATGAAGATGATATTTACTTACCGCTCCCAAACCAACGGGATATGACCGTTCATGCTTAAAACTCGAATTCTTACTGCATTAGCTATGTTGACCGCCTTTCTGGCGGCATTGTTTTATTTGCCAGCCATATTCTGGGCGGTCTTGCTCTTGGGCGTGACAGTTACGGCAGCCAGAGAATGGGCGCGGCTAGGCCATTTTACAGTCAGGCAAACAATTTTATATCTAATTCTTACCACCTTGCTGGGCGGAGAGCTATTGTTTCTGGTCAGTGAGGCCGTAGCGGTGGATCCAGGCAGTACGGCTATGATCTGGCTATATGTGGTTTCGACTCTGTTTTGGCTATTGCTGGTACCGATCCTGCTAAGGATAAACAGCCCGATCCAAAACAGCGGGCTATTCATGCTGCTCGGTTGGCTGGTATTGCTGCCGACCTGTCTGGCGCTCTATCAACTGCGCGCAATCGATCCTTGGCTGTTGCTTGGATTCATGGGGGTTATTTGGGTATCGGATAGCACCGCTTATTTTGCCGGGCGCGCATATGGCAAACATAAACTTGCGCCACGCATCAGTCCTGGCAAAACCTGGGAGGGGGTGGCGGGCGCCTTGTGCGGTGTTTTGGTTTATGCACTTGCCTGGCTGTACTTGCTGGACGAAGGGAATTTATTGATAACCTGGCAGGTTCCATTGTTATTTGTGCTAACGATGCTGGGCATCATGGGCGACCTTTTTGAGTCGTTGCTAAAGCGGCATGCTGGAGTCAAGGATAGCGGCAATATTCTGCCCGGCCATGGTGGTATACTGGATCGGATTGATGCGCTGACTTCGACTTTGCCGGTTGCGGCAATGGCAGTAATCCTCATATATTCAACTGAACTATGATTAAAATGCGGTACCTGACCATATTGGGGTCGACGGGCAGTATCGGAGAAAGTACATTGGATGTGGTCGCGCGTCATCCTGACCGCTTCAAAATCGTTGCGTTGACTGCGAACGAAAGCGTGGAGAAACTGTTTGCGCAATGCCAGCGCTTTCATCCCCATTATGCGGTCATGCTGAACGAAGATGGGGCTGAGCAACTCAAGGACAAGCTGCGCATGATCGGCTCCGATACCGAGGTACTTTCCGGCGTTGAATCACTGGAAAAAGTGGCATCCTTGCCGGAAATCGATACCGTCATGGCAGCCATAGTCGGTGCAGCCGGCATCCGGCCGACACTTGCGGCCGCGCGCACCGGCAAGCATGTACTGTTGGCCAATAAGGAAACCTTGGTCATGGCAGGGCGTATTTTTATGGATATGGTCAAGCAACACCAAGCGACATTGCTGCCAATAGACAGCGAGCATAATGCGATTTTTCAGTCTCTGCCACCGCGTTTCAGTGGTGATTTTGGAGCATCCGGTGTTCGCCGGATATTGCTGACCGCCTCGGGCGGCCCTTTCCGGAATGCGGCCTGGGCGGAGCTGGAAGGCGTGACACCTGAACAGGCCTGTGCGCATCCCAACTGGGTCATGGGACGTAAAATCTCGGTGGATTCGGCGACCATGATGAACAAAGGCCTGGAAGTGATTGAAGCGCACTGGCTATTCGATGCTGACCCAGAGAAAATTCAAGTGGTGGTGCATCCTCAGAGTGTCATTCATTCCATGGTGGAATATATCGATGGTTCAGTGCTCGCGCAGCTGGGTAATCCCGACATGCGCACGCCGATCGCGCACGCCCTGAGCTATCCGGAAAGGATTGAAAGTGGGGTGCGGTCCCTCGATATCTTTGAAATTGCACAACTGGATTTTGAGAAGCCGGATTTCGAACGTTTCCCTTGTCTTGGTTTGGCCTACAAGGCTTTGTCAATGGGAGGAAATATGCCCGCTGTGCTGAACGCCGCCAATGAAGTGGCAGTTGAAGTTTTCCTGGCTGGCAGAATGCCTTTTACAGCCATTCCGGTTATGATCGAACAGGTGATGCAAACGATCAATCAGCAAGAAGTCACCAACCTGGACGATGTGCTTGCTGCCGACTCTCTTGCACGTGAGACGGCCCGGGAATGGCTGGCCTGTCAGGTTTAGCAACGCTAATCTGGCCAGATACACATGCTGCTCATCCTGGAGTTGGGACGGCGGCATCTTCGTATTCTGGAAATCAAGGGCCGCAAACGCAATGTCCAGGCTGCAGCATGTCATATGCTGATTGCAACAAATTGGGTTCATTTATGTAAATCTCACTGCGGACAAGCTTGATACATTCGGCTGCTTCCTCATCTTTCCTGGCTTCTAATAACTTCAACCTGATATGACACTATTCACGACTATTCTCGCTTTCGTGGTGGCATTAGGCCTGCTGATCACCTTCCATGAATTTGGCCATTATCTGGTCGCTCGTTGGAGTGGCGTCAAGGTTTTGCGTTTTTCTGTAGGCTTTGGAAAGCCATTGTTCAGAAGACGGTTAGGTACGGATCAGACTGAATGGGTGGTTGCGGCAATTCCGCTTGGGGGATATGTCAAAATGCTGGATGAGCGCGAAGGGAAAGTATCGCCGCATGAACTCCCGCGCGCATTCAATCGGCAGACAGTTTCCCGGCGCTTTGCGATCGTGGCGGCCGGTCCTATTGCCAATTTTTTATTGGCAATATTGCTTTATTGGCTGCTCTTTGTGCTGGGGGTCGGTGGTGTTAAACCTGTTTTGGGTGAAATTGCACCCTCGACACCTGCTGCTTCTGCCGGTTTCAATGAGGGGCAGACCATCACCAGAATTGGCGACCGATCCGTCACAACCTGGCAGGATGTCCGCCTGGCATTGTTGGCGCACGCAGTCGATCGCACGCCCGACCTGGATGTGGAAACGGTTGCAGAAAACGGCGTTATCCATCAATTGAAACTGGATCTGAGCAGTCTTGAGGCGGATGATTTCGATGCGGATTTTTTAGGCAAGATTGGTCTGTCATATTACCAGCCTGCTTTCAGTTCGATTATAGGCCAGGTAATGGCAGGTGGCGCAGCGGAGCGCGCTGGACTGCAGGTGGGGGATGAGATCCTGGCGATTGACGGTCAGGAAGTGCTTTATTGGCAAGAGGTCGTCGGTATCATACGTGCCAGTCCCGGGCATCTGCTGAATCTGGAAATTATGCGTAATGGCCAGCTGATCGTCGACCTGCCGTTGACGCCCGAGATTGCGCTTGAGGATAAGATCGAAATTGGAAAAGTTGGCATTGCGCCCAAGATCGAGCATGAGATGCTGGAAAATCTGCTGGTGAAAATCAGTTACCCGCCAGTGACGGCTTTAAGCAAAGCCGCCGCAAAAACCTGGGAAATGACCTACTTTACCTTGCGCATGCTTGGCAAAATGGTGATGGGGGATGTTTCGCTGAAGAATGTCAGCGGCCCAATCACCATTGCCGATTATGCCGGGCAGTCAGCGCAAATGGGATTTGTTGCCTACCTGGGCTTTCTGGCCTTGATCAGTGTGAGTCTGGGTGTGCTCAATTTACTGCCGATCCCGGTGCTGGATGGCGGGCATCTGATGTACTACTTGATAGAAATGATTCGCGGCAAACCGTTACCTGAGAAAGTAATGGAAATCGGGCATCAAATCGGCATGTTGCTGCTCATAACGTTGATGATATTTGCCCTGCATAACGATTTGCTTCGCTTGATTGCAAGGTAAATATGAGATTCAGGTATTTGGCATTATTTCTTATACTCAATTATTCGGCAGCCTACGGAGCAAATGACACTTTTATCGTTCGGGATATCCGGGTAGAAGGCATACAGCGCACCGAAGCGGGTACGGTCTTCAGCTATCTTCCAGTCAAGGTCGGCGATGTGCTTGATAGCACCAAGGCGAGCGCGGCCATCAAGGCGCTCTATGCGACCGGCTTTTTTAAGGATGTTAAATTAAAGGCTGAAGGCAATTTGCTGATTGTCCAGGTTCAGGAGCGTCCCGCCATAGCGCAGATCAGTATTGATGGCGCCAAGGAATTTGATAAAGACAAGCTGAAGGAAGGCCTGAAACAGGCCGGATTATCCGAATCGCGTATTTTCAGTCGCTCGCTTCTGGAGAAAGCCGAACAGGAACTGAAGCGCCAGTACATCAGCCGCGGGAAATATGCCGTCAAAATCACGACGACGACGACCCCGCTGGAGCGGAACCGGATCGGAATCAATTTCAACATCAAGGAAGGCAAGACTGCGCGTATCAGGCAAATCAATATCGTCGGCAACCAGGCTTTTCGGGAGAAAAAATTACTGGGGCTGCTGAACCTCAAAACGCCTGGTCTTCTGACCTGGTTTACCAAAGACGACCAATACTCGAAGCAGAAACTATCCGCCGATCTTGAAACGCTGCGCTCCTATTATCTTGACCGGGGTTATCTCGAGTTCAATATCGAGTCCACCCAAGTGTCCATTACGCCGGATATGAAGGATATCTACATTACCATCAATGTAACGGAAGGTCCGCAATACACGGTATCCGATATCAAGCTGGCTGGCGAACTGATATTGCCCGAAGAAGAGCTGCGTGCGCTGATCAAGCTTGAGCCGGGTGGCGTATTTGCGCGTGAGAAGTTGACCGAATCAGTCAAATTGATCAGTGACCGGTTGGGTGATGAGGGGTATGCCTTTGCCAACGTCAACGCATCTCCGGAACTGGATAAGGAGACCAGGGAAACCGCCTTTACCTTTTTCATCGATCCTGGTCGCCGGGTTTATGTCAGGCGCATCAACATCAGCGGCAATGATCGTACCCGGGATGAAGTCATTCGTCGTGAATTCCGACAGATGGAGGGTGCATGGCATTCGACCACGCAGATCAATCGTTCCCGGCAGCGCGTGGATAGGCTGGAGTTTTTTACCAGTGTCAACGTTGAAACACCACCGGTTGCGGATGTGCCGGATCAGGTGGATATCAATGTCAGCGTGGTCGAGAGACCAACCGGTGCGATCATGTTCGGTGCGGGCTATTCCGACCGGGAAGGCATTATTTTGAATGGTTCGATTGCACAGAATAATATTTTCGGAACTGGCAACTTTCTCAGCTTGCAGGTGAATACCGGCAGAGTTAACAAAGTCATATCTGGCTCGTTTACCAATCCGTACTATACGATCAATGGTGTGAGTCTTGGTCTGGAGGCCTACAAACGCGATATCAATACACGTTCGCTATCCAGCGTCGGGGTGTTCAATACCGATACTACGGGTGCCAATATTCGTTTTGGAATTCCTGTTGCCGAGAATGATATCGTTTCGCTTGGGGTGGGGGCGGAGCATACCAAGATTAATTTGCGTGATGACAGCCCTGAGCGTTTCAGGGAGTTTGTCAGCCAGTTTGGTAGGAGCTCTAACAACATTCCCATTACCCTGAGTTGGGCGCGTGACCGTCGTGACAGTGCGATCTGGACAACTTCCGGCATGACGCAGCGCATATTCGGGGAATTCAGCCTGCCGTATGGCGATTTGAATTACTATAAAATCAGCCTTGAACAAAGATGGTTCTATTCGATTTCCAGATTTTTCACCCTGATGCTCAATGGCGATATCGGGGTGGGTGATGGTTATGCCGGCAAACCACTTCCCTTCTTCAAGAATTTCTTCGCTGGTGGCTTTAACTCCGTCCGGGGCTATAACATCAACACGCTCGGACCGCGTGATAGCGAAGGGCGCGTCCTGGGCGGCAGCAAGCGCATTGTGGGCAACCTCGAAGTGTTATTTCCTGCACCATTCATGCCAGACGACAAAACCATCCGTTTGAGTGCGTTTATGGATGCCGGCACACTCGTCAATTCTTTCTCCGGACTGGACTTGAATGATTTCCGTTATTCTGCCGGCCTGGCAGTCACCTGGATTTCCCCTATGGGGCCGCTGAAGTTCAGTATTGCACAACCATTCAATGACCAGCCGGGAGATAATTTGCAGCGCTTCCAGTTTCAGTTAGGACAAACTTTCTAATTCTGGGAGACAGCCACCGGGAGAATCAATGAAATTCGTATTACAGGAATGGCGCCAAATGGCGTCTGCAGGGTTTTGTATGATGTTGGGCTTGGTTGTGCTGCTGACCTTGCCGGCTGCATCCTTGGCTCAGGAAATCAAGATTGGGGTTGTCAATACCGAGAAAATTCTGCGGGAGTCGATTCCCGCCGTCATGGCGCAAAAGAAAATTGAACAAGAATTCCAGGCACGTGATGCGCGCATCAAGCAACTGTCCAGCCAGGCGAAAGCCTTGCAACAGGAGCTGGAGAGTAACGATGGCATGACAGAAGCAGACAGGCGGATCAAAGAACGCGAGCTGGCAACCCTCAGCCGCCAATATCATCGTGCCCAGCAACAAATGCGGGAGGATTTGAGCCTGCGCCAGAATGAGGAATATGGACTGATACTGGACCGTATCAATCAAGTCATCCAGGAACTGGCAGAGTTGCAGGCATATGATCTTATTCTGCAATTGCAGGATTCGGTTTACCGGAGCGCGCGTATCGATATTACCGATCAAGTGATCAAAGTGCTGGATGAACAGGCATCCGCTGCCGAGAAGTGACCCGCGCCATTAACCAAGCCAACAATAGTCATACAGGGAGAAGAAAAATATGACCACCATGGATATCCATGAAATCCTGAAATACCTGCCACACCGCTATCCATTGATTCTGGTGGACAGAGTGGTGTCTTTTGAGTCAGGTAAACGGATCCATGCCTACAAGAATGTTTCCATCAATGAGCCTTATTTCGTTGGGCATTTTCCGCACTATCCCGTCATGCCGGGTGTTTTGATCGTTGAAGCACTGGCACAAGCCGCGGCGCTACTGACTGCCCGTTCCCAGGAGGCCGAAAAAAATACCGAGCAGGTGTACTATTTTGTCGGTATTGATGCGGTACGATTTAAAAAACCTGTCATTGCGGGTGACCAACTTTCCCTGAAAGTCGAGATTGCCCGGCAGATCAAGGGAATCTGGAAATATACTGCTTGCGCCGAGGTGGATGGCCAGATCGTAACTGAGGCGCAATTGATGTGTACGGCAAGAGAAATTTAGCCTATTCATCAGAACCGGTAACAAGGCTGCCACCAGCTACGCTGTGCGATTTTCGAGGTGTTGCATGGCTGTCTTGGATAGCGCGCACGATAGCCCTTCCGACTGAGGCATTTCCCGGGGGATTGGCTGTTGACAGGTCACTGTTCTCGGAAATCTGATATGATCCGGCGATTTGATCGATGCACCTAAACCGGCCAATTTATGGGGTGGATGAGGCAGGCAGAGGGCCGCTGGCGGGTCCTGTTTACGCCGCCTGCGTAAGATTGGATGCGCGCAGAGTGATCGAGGGACTGGCCGATTCCAAGCAGTTAAGTGTGCGCAGGCGTGAATCTCTGGCTGAGCAAATCAAGCGAAAGGCCGCAGCCTGGGCCGTTGCTTCCGCCTCTGTTGCCGAAATTGACCGGTTGAATATCTTACAGGCGAGTCTGCTTGCCATGCGAAGGGCCATACAGCAATTGGTACTTAGCGAGGATGCCCTGGTGCTGATAGATGGAAAGCATGCCCCGCAATTGAATTCTGAGGTGGAAACAATTGTCAAAGGGGATTGTCTGGTCGCTGAAATTTCGGCTGCTTCGATTCTGGCCAAGACTGCACGAGATGCCGAAATGATACGGCTGCACCAGCTTTACCCGGTATATGGGTTTGATCAACATAAGGGCTATCCAACCAGGGCCCATCTTGATGCGATCCGTTTATATGGAATTACCGATGTCCATCGCCACAGTTTCTCCCCTTGCAGGCCAGGCAATCAATCCTGATTTTTCTGACATAAACAGAGTGGATTCAGCCAGCATGCGGGAATAGGGCGCAGTGACAAGTGTTGTGCACATCGTAAATAAAGCGTTTTATCAACTACATGAAAGCCTTGGACAGGCGGAGGAAGTATGCGTATAGAAAAGAATACAGTGGTTTCCTTGCACTATAAAATGATCGACCCGGAAGGCAAGATCCTGGAGGAAACCGAAATACCGATCAGTTACCTGCACGGTGGTTTTGATGGCATTTTCCCTACGGTGGAGGAAGCCTTGCATGAGAAGGAAATCGGGCATACGCTGTCACTGTTGATGGAACCAGAAGAAGCATTTGGCGACTATGACACTGAACTGATGCGGGTCGAGCCCCGGAGCGCCTTTCCCGAGGAAGTGGCTATCGGGATGCAGTTCGAGGGCGGGGAAGAGGGTTCGGATGATTTCCTGATTTATACCGTGACAGATGTGACTGACGATATTGTGGTGGTGGACGGCAACCACCCCTATGCCGGCATGGCATTGCGCTTCGAATGTACGGTCACGGCAGTTCGGCCAGCGACAACGGAAGAGCTTGCGCACGGCCATGTCCACGGACCACAGGGCCATGAGCATTAACGGAGCCGGATGATCTGTTGGATCTCGTAATATGACTGGCAGGGCGGCTGTCCATGCATGATGATGCCCCGCCAGTCAGCATCATATTGTCCGATCAAGCATTGATCGCATCAAGTAAATCTGTTCCAGCGCTTCCTTGGGCGTGAGTTCATCCGGGTGAATGCGTTCGAGATGAGCGAGTACCGGATGAGCGGGGCAGGCTACGTCGTTTTCATCCTCGCCGATTTCTTCAAATAATGTTTGCTGCGGGTTTCTGCCAATCGCTTCCTGTTCCAGCCTGGCGAGAATTTTTCTGGCGGCTTTGATGACTTTGTCTGGCACGCCCGCCAATGCCGCGACATGCAATCCATAGCTCTGACTGGCCGGTCCTTCCTTGACTGCATGCAGAAACACTATCCGTTGCTTGTGTTCGATTGCGCTGACATGAACATTGGCAGCCTGCGGGAATTCCTGTGCCAGTTGCGTGAGCTCGAAGTAATGGGTCGCAAACAGGGTATAGCTCCGGTTCTGACCCAACAAATAGCGGGCAATGGCAAAAGCGAGCGCAAGGCCGTCGAAGGTTGATGTGCCGCGGCCGATTTCATCGACCAGCACCAGGCTTTGTGCAGTGGCATGACGCAGGATGTTGGCGGCTTCAGTCATTTCGACCATAAAAGTCGAGCGTCCGCCGGCCAGATCATCGGATGCGCCAATCCGCGTGAAAATCTGATCAATTGGCCCCATGCATGCATGCCGGGCCGGCACAAAACTTCCGCAATGCGCCAGCAAAACGATCAGAGCCGTCTGACGCATATAAGTGGACTTGCCTCCCATGTTGGGCCCAGTGATGATCAGCATTTGCCTGCCTGTACGGGTTACGGCGCCCAGTTGTACATCATTGGCGATATATTGCTCAACTTGGCTTTCCACGACGGGGTGGCGGCCAGCCTCAATTGTCAGGACAGGATCATTGGAAAACAGGGGCCTGCTGTAGCCCAGCATATTTGCGCGTTCGGCAAAGGCACACAAAACATCCAGTTCCGCAACCAATCGGGCCATCTTCTGCAACGGCGCGATGAAAGCTTGCAACTGTTCCAACAGCAAATCGTATAGCTCTTTTTCGCGCGCAAGCGCTTGTTCTCGCGCTGTCAGGGCCTTGCTCTCGAACGCCTGCAATTCCGGTGTGATATACCGCTCGACATTCTTGAGCGTTTGTCTGCGGCGATAATCGGCCGGAATATTCTCGCTCTGTGCGCGCGAAATTTCGATATAAAAGCCATGCACCCGATTGTATTCCACCCTAAGACCGGAAATCCCGGTGCGCTCACGTTCTTGCGCTTCCAATTGCAGCAGAAATTCGGCGCAGTTATCGTGCAGGGCGCGCAACTCATCCAGTTCGCCATCAAAGCCAGGCGCGATGACGCCCCCTTCGCGTATCACCGTGCCGGGAGTGGGCTGCAAGGCATCGGTCAGCAATTTGCTGAGCGCGACATCGGGCATCATGCCGGTAGCGAAACGATTGACTGCTGACGCAGGGCTGGTTGCCAGCAGCTTGCCGATATCGGGCGCGATAGCCAGGCTGTCGCGCAGGCCGGACAAGTCGCGAGGGCGGGCGGTTTTCAACGCAATACGGCTTGTAATGCGCTCGATATCCACAACATGTTTGAGTGGTTCCCGGATTGTCGCGTACAGCGCGGAGGGCTCCGGATCGATCAGGGCGGAGATGGTGTCGTAGCGCCGTTGCAGAATGGCGCGATCCCGCAAGGGGTGATGCAACCAGTGCCGCAACAGGCGGCTGCCCATGCTGGTCGAGCAAGTGTCCAGCAGCGAGAGCAGCGTGGGCGCATCCTCCCCGCGCAAGGTTATAGTCAGTTCCAGGTTGCGGCGTGTGGCAGCATCCATGCGCAAATAGCTGTCATGCTGTTCGACGTGCAGGGTGCGCAAGTGGCTGAGTACGGGTTCTGCACTGGCATCGCTCGCTGTGTGTTGTGTGACCCGGATGTAGTCGAACAGTGCGCTCGCTGCCTGAAGCGATGCATGGAGTGCTTCACCGCCAAATGCAGCCAAATCATGCGTGCCAAATTGGCGGGTCAGCAACTGGTGCGCGCGATCGAAATCGAATTGCCAATCGGGCAAGCGCTGGTGTGTCGCGCCATCATCCAATGCCAGCGGCAGCTGGAGTGATTCCGGCAGCAACAGCTCCGCTGGACGCAGCCGTTCCAGCTCATTTGCCAGATTCTCCGGAGCAGTTTCCAAGACACGCAGATCGCCTGCAGCCAGGTTGAGCCATGCCAGGCCGATGGTGCCCCGGTGCATTGCCAGTGCCATGACAATGCTGTCGCGGCGTTCTTCCAGCAATGCCGCATCTGTCAGGGTGCCTGGTGTAATGATGCGTGTGACCTGACGTTCCACGGGCCCCTTGCTGGTGGCCGGATCACCGGTTTGTTCGCAAATGGCGATCGTTTCTCCCAGCTTGACCAGTCTGGCCAGGTATTGATCCGCAGCATGGAACGGGACGCCCGCCATTTTGATCGGCTGCCCAGCCGAAGCGCCGCGCTGGGTGAGCGTGATATCCAGCAGGCGTGCCGCTTTCTCGGCATCTTCGTAAAACAGCTCGTAGAAATCTCCCATGCGGTAAAACAGGAGCTTGTCTGAGTGCTGCGCCTTGATGCGCAGATATTGGCGCATCATGGGGGTGTGCGAGGAATTATCAATATTCGTCATGTGGAACAAGTGTTTATGTTTTCTCTGCAATGCTTTTGGAGCTGATTTGGCAGGAGGCTTCTTGCGTTTCACGCTTCTGGATCATTGACGAGTGGCTGCTGCCTGTTTTGGAGCATGAAAAATTCAAGAAGACCAAGGAGCATCGCCCGGTCATCCACCCTCCATTGCTGCCATTCTCGCAAGGAGGCTTGAATCTTGTGAGCTGCTTCCGTCTGGGTCAGTCCGGAAGTTATGCGTACTTCACGGATTTCCGCAGGTGTCGGGTCGTTTCATTGAGTCGGTTATGGCATTTTGGCTGTTGCCCAGTTAACCGATGTTGACAACCGTGCGGGTCAAGGTATCTACTGGCATTATTTTACGCTCAATGCGCGTATCAGTACCAGCTCTCGAACTTATCCAAGCTCACGAAGATTTGAGACCCTACCAACTACTGATCCACCAGCGGGGAATAACACCGTGACCACCAGCAAACTGCGCTTGGCGTCATGTCCAGGGCCGAAACCGCCAAGCTGATCTTTGCCTGCTCAGCATCCCTGAAGGATGACCTTGAGCGCCATGCAGAGCTGCATGGGCAGACCCAAGGTGAGCCGGTGTGATGCGTCGTCAAGTGTGTGATAAGCAACAGCGGCGCCGTATTGGCAGGCTTTCAAGACTCATGCTGCCGATCCGTGGGCCAGGGCTGCATCAACTTCAACACCACACTCATCGGCGCACTGCCTTCATGGCGCTGGTATTCAACGGGCCCGTAGTAGGTGAAGGGTGCAGCCTTACCGGCACGGAGTTTGTTGTCGCGGACGAATAGGTGGATGAAATGGCGAAGAGTCTTGTGATTGATTAGTTCCCAGCCGCGCTTGCTGTCGGGGGTGGTGGCGTGCTGGCTTTGCCAGTGGAAGGTGTTTTCGTCGATCCAGTGGTCGATATAGCGGTGGTCTTCAGCCTTGCCCTGCTTGTTCAGGGTGACCAGCAGCACATGGGCATTGGCGTCTTTCAGGAACACATGGCCGCTTTGCCAGTTTCCGGGATTGAAGGTTTCGCCAAATAGTTCCGGGATGTCCTCTCGCATCAGCTCCTGGCCGATCATCATCTCCAGCGGGTCGACCACACCTCTGAGTCGGGCAAAGGTGCGGAACTGCTCGCTCAGTTCCGGCGTAACAACAATATCGTCGTACTCCGGATTTGTGGCTTTCAACACATACTCGCCAGCGTCTGATTTTTGCACCGTGCGCAGCAGATACTGGGTATCACCGGCTTCGTCAAGGCGTTCAATGGCGAGTGTTTTGCCGGTGATCGAGCCGGCCTGGTTCGGGTTGATGTGCTCCAGCAACAGATAGTCGCCATCCTGAATGGGTCGCTTGCCGCCATTCATGGAATTACCGGAGGCGCGGGCGATGAAATGCTTGCTGGGGTCCAGTCGACCATATCCCGAGCCGAGGGCGCGGTATTCTTCAGTTTCCGCTTGGCTGTTCCTGAAATGCCCGCAGGCAATTTTCAGAGACGGGAAGTACGGCAGCTCGGCCCCGGATGAGGAGTTGGCGCAGATTGTGGCGATACTGACGCCAGTCGCTGAACTGTTGGCTTTCGCTCCATTGTGCAGTCAGCGTGATCGCTTTGCGCATGGCATCCCATAACAGGCTAATGTCGGTGGGGAAATGAACGTTGGTTTCAACGACAAAGGAGTCGCACCGCCTTTGCCGGGCTGCGCCGCCCAACGTTATCCACCAGAGTTTGGTAGGCATATGCCTTCTCATCATATAGGCTATGTCCGAGCATTTGGCGTAGCGTTCGATGCTGATTGACCAGTTCGTAAAGGCGGTCGTAGTCGATATTCAGGTCCAGGCGTAATACGCCACAGACCAGGATGTTCCATAGCGTCATGCCAGGGCGGCCATTGCGCTTGTTCACTTCGGGTGCAATGTCACTTTCCAGCAGGGCAAAAACTGCTTCGCGCAATGGTACGTTTATGTACAGGTGCTGCAACCCGCGCAGTATCTTCGGTATGTCGTCTCGGGACCGTAAATCAAATTTGATTTCCGATATGTCGACTTCACCTAATTTCATCTGGGCATTTTGAACTACGCGCATGAGGCACTCGATTCGAATGAAGTGGGTTTCTGGAAGTAGATATTCTCTCAAACTATTGTCGAAGTTTGAGGTTTTTATGGCTCAAAATCTACTAAAACGGGCTATTTATGGCAGTTTTGGCCAGAATTCCGTAAATCTTCCTTGCCAAAATAACATGCAACATGTTGTTTTGTAATAATATAATTGGTTTTCAGGCAGACACTAAATATGCGTCATAGCATCAGAGGATCGATATCCAGATGCCAGCGTACTTTTTTTTGGGCGGCGAGTGTGTGCAGGCGTTGCTGCCAATCAAACAGAAATTCTTGCAGGTGCTTGCGCGAATGAGCATGCACGAGTAGCTGCGCGCGTTCCCGGCCTTTGAGACGCATCATCGGCGCAGGGACCGGATCGAATAGTTGAATCTGGCCGAATTGCTCGCAGGCAGTGGCTATTTTCGCAGCCTTGCCAAGAAAAGCCAACGCACTGTCAATGACGATTGCTTCTGCGCGCAGTACGGCCTGATAAGCAAATGGCGGGAAGTGGGTCAACTGGCGTTCTCTCAGGAGAGTGCGGGCATGGCTGTCATAGTTTTGGCGGCTGAGTGCCTGATATAGCGGATGATGAGGGAATTCGGTCTGGATGAGAACCGTGCCAGGGATGTCTGCCCGGCCGGCACGCCCGGCCACTTGCATCAGTTGCGCGAATAATTGTTCTTCCGCGCGAAAATCGGTGCTGTAGAGTGATGCATCGGCGTTGAGGATGCATACCAGTGACAGATTGGGGAAGTCATGTCCCTTCGCAAGCAGCTGGGTGCCTACCAGAATATCCACTTGTTGATTCTGAACGGCATCGAGCACCGATTGCCAGGCATGTTTGCGGCGTATGCTGTCACGGTCGACGCGCAGGATGCGCGCTGCGGGAAAATGGCTGCGCAGGGCCGCTTCGATGCGCTGGGTGCCTTGACCGAACGGCAATATATCTGGATCGCCGCATTCCGGGCAGGCGGCTGGAACGGTTTGCTGGTGTCCGCAATAATGGCAACGCAGCTGCCGGGCATGCAAGTGCACAACCAGACGGCTGGAGCAGCGCGTGCAGGCTGCAACCCAGCCACAGGATTTGCATAACAATACCGGCGCGTAGCCACGACGGTTGATGAATACCAGACTTTGCTGCTGTTGCGAGAGTGCTGTCTGTAATGCAGTCAGCAAGGGCTCGGTAAGTCCTTCCGGGGCTTTGGTCAGGCGTAAGTCGATGCAGCGTATGACCGGTAACGTTGCGCCGCTGACTGCACGGGAATGCAGGCGTAATAGCCGGTAATGCCCTGCAAGAGCATGCTGGTAACTTTCCAGTGAAGGGGTGGCCGAACCAAGAATGATGGGTACACCAGCTTGTTTTGCCCGGTAAATAGCCAGATCGCGGGCGGAATAGCGTAAACCATCTTGCTGCTTGAAAGAGAGATCCTGTTCTTCATCGACTACGATCAGGCCCAGTTCGGGTAGTGGTGTAAACACAGCCAGGCGGGTGCCCAGGACAATGCCGGCCTTGCCTTGTTGCGCAAGTAGCCAGCCTTGCAGCCGTTCATTGTCATTCAAACCACTATGCAGACTGACCACAGCCGTTTCTGGAAAGCGCTGCTTGAACCTTGCTTCCAGCTGCGGGGTAAGATTGATTTCGGGCACCAGCAGCAACACCTGCCGCTGCTGTTTCAACAGCGCGGCAGTGACACGGAGATAGACCTCGGTTTTGCCGCTGCCCGTGATGCCGTGTAACAGCCATGGGGCAAACATGCCAGTATCGGCCAGAATGGCGGCTATGGCGGCGTTTTGCTCGGGTGTCGGGCTGGGCGGCTCTGTTTGGGCGGTGGGGAGCCCCGGCACGAGAGGCATTTGCGTGACCCAGTCCAGCGCCAGAAATTCACGCAGCAATTTCCGGTTGTGGGCGCTCATCTGCTTGAAAGCTTCGGGTGGAATCTGGCCATTATCCTGGAGCGTGGTGAGCAGCAACCGTTTTGCTCTCGATCTGGCTGGGATATCGGTGGCGTCGAGCAGGCGCCCCTTGTCTGTGATCACCCATGCAAATGCCCGGGACGGCTGGTCGATCGTCAGTTTGAACTGGCGTAACCGGTTGGGTATGCTGTTCATGACCACTTGCCCGATGGGGTGGTGATAGTAGCGATTGCAGAACTTGAATAATTCAAGCAAAGCGGGCGGCAGGGGAGGGATGTCGCGGTAGATCCGCTCGGCTTGCTTGAGCTTGTTGCCCGGAACAGAGGTGTCTGTGCAGACAGACAGGATAATGCCCAGTGTTCGCCGCTTGCCAAAAGGCACACATACGCGCAGGCCGATATCGGTTATGCTGGCATCCGGAGCAAGGTAGTCGAACAGGCAATCCACTGGCACATCAAGCGCGACACGGATAATTGCCATGCGGTAGCTTTCTGGGGCCGGTTTATCGAATGACAGCGACGTAACCGGCCCGCTGGGAAATCAATGCCCCTGGCGGGGTTTGATTAAATGGAAATACGGTACAGGGTAATGGGCGTCCGGCCTTCCCGGCCGAGGGTTGCGCTTTGGCCATCCGTATCGATTTTGAACGTCAGCGCCTGCCCGGTATGCTCCGATAGGCCAGCGCAACCGCTGGTGTTATAGATGAAGGTTGACAGTTTGAGCGCACTGCTGGCGGTATCGTATGCGTACGTGGCAAACTCTACACCAGGCTTGGCGCAGGCAGATGGTGCTGATTGACCCGCTGTGCCGACTGGATCGACCAGCATATAGCGATTGTTGGCAAAGAACAGCAGAGTGGGTGTCTTGATAGTGTCTCTGCTCTCAGCCCATGCGCCGACTATATCGCTCGGATTGTTATCCATTTTCATATAGCGCGTTTCTTGAACCTCGGTCTCGGCAACTTCGTCATCGGAGCTGAGCTCGATGGGTTTCGAAATGTGAAACAGCTCGCCAAACAGACTGGCCTGTTCTCTTTCCCGCTGGACAACCACAATGTCTGACATGATTAACTCGTCGCCATCGGTATGGATGCGCCAGGTAGGACGCGGGTGTGAGAGGCCGGATTGAAGATTGGTATCGACTTCCGTTGTGCTGGCAAGTTTGAAGCCACGTTCATCAACCTCGGTGGCTTCGGCGACACCGTATTCCACGCCAGCCGTGAAAACCACTTTGCTGCCACATGAGCGATTGGCATCACAGACGTCATCGGCCGTCGCGATGCCATGCAGATATTCTCCGCTGCCATCGGTTGACATGCGAAAGAAGCTGGCGCTGGAATCGTCATAATTCGCCCAGAGATGGTTGCCGAGTAGATTGACTGCCTGGGACAGAAAGTGTGCATTCGCCTGTTCGGCGGTTCTGATATCACCTGGAATATCGGCGGCTTCCCGTGCAGCAAGCAGAGCGGGCGCGTTGACAAAATCTTCGGGCGCGGTTTTCAGATCGATGGATGCATCGAGTGCGGCGGCCGCAGCAGGGGGAATGGTGATGCCATTGCCTGGATCATTGTCGGCATCGAGTGACTGAAACAGAATCAGCAGGTTTTGCAGTTTGTTTGCATGGCCTGAAGCCAATTCGATCGGCGTGATGAGAGCTGCTCCAGGAACTTCACCCAGGTTCAATTGACCAATCCGGAATTCAACGCGATCACCGTAGTTGAATTTGAACAGGCCTGCTGCGTCAGTGATGCCCGATGCGCCTGAAGATGCGGCATAGGATACGCCTTCAATGGCGGCATCCGTCAATATTCCGGTGGCCGGGCCTTGGCGCAAGGTGGTTGATTTTCCGCTGGTTGCGTCTTGTTCACTGTCACAGGCTGTCAGCGTTAATGCGAACAAGCTTGTGAGCAGCAATGGGATGGCTGTTTGCTTGTAGTGTAATTTCATTGAGTCAACTTATCTTGTGTGTTATCAATTCCGATGATCATTGATCACGCCAGCCAATTGTAATCTTATGAAAGAAGAGGATAATGCGGCGTTCAACGATTCGGGTGGGTTATTAGGTTTATCCCGCAATTATAGTCGATGCACGAAGGGATGTGATTAAATCCTCAAAGTGACTGGCTGTCCAACGGGATGCTGCACATGTTGTAAGACTGTATGGCAGGGAATGGCCTGGGGCCGTTTTCATGGTTTTGGTGATTGATTTCTTATAGCATAAAAATACTTGATTTATGATGATTGATCAGGAGGTGGTACTTAAAAAGCATATGTCCAGCTTAGCACAAGTTTTGGATTCCGCTGCACTGCATCCGCAGCTTCCCGTGGAATGGTATCTGGATCCACAGGTGTTTGAGATCGAAAAGCAGATTTTGTTCGATCAAGGGCCTGGATATGTGGGTCACGAACTGATGGTCCCCAACAAGGGAGATTATTATGTATTGCCATGGCAGGACAATGCCAGGATGCTGGTCCATAACGAACATGGCATCGAGCTCCTGTCGAACATCTGCCGCCACCGTCAGGCACTGATCCTGGAAGGAAAAGGCAATGCCAGAAATATCGTCTGTCCGATTCATCGCTGGACCTATGCAACCGATGGCAAGCTATTGGGTGCGCCTCACTTCAAGAAGAATCCCTGTCTGAACTTGAGCAAGACGACTTTGCAGCAATGGAACGGGCTGGTGTTTGCGGGCAAGCGCGATATTGCGCAGGAATTGAGCAGCTTGAGCCTACGGGAGGAATTTGATTTTTCCGGGCATGTGCTGGATCGCGTGCAGATTGATCATTATCCATGCAACTGGAAAACATTCATCGAAGTCTACCTGGAAGATTATCATGTTGACCCATTTCACCCGGGATTGGGGCATTTTGTCGATACAAGCAAACTCGATTGGGAATTTGGCGATCGGTACAATGTTCAGGCTGTCGGTGTGAATCCCAATTTTGCTCGGGCCGGTTCCGAGGTTTATGCTGGCTGGCATGCCCAGGTATTGCAGCAACATGAACAACGGCTGCCTCGCCATGGCGCCATCTGGTTGCTCTATTATCCCAATATCATGCTTGAATGGTATCCGCATACGCTCGTGGTCAGCACGATCCATCCGACTGGCGTGGAAACCTGCATGAATGTGGTCGAGTTCTACTATCCGGAAGAAATCGCCTTGTTTGAACGCGAATTTGTGGAGCAAGAACAGGCTGCCTATCGAGAAACTGCGAAGGAAGATGATGAAATATGCAGACGGATGACTGCCGGACGGCGTGCGCTTTATCAACAGGGAATCAACGAGGTGGGCCCTTATCAAATGCCCATGGAAGCCGGCATGGCCCATTTCCACAGCTTCCTGCGGCGTGAAATTGGGCACCTTCTGCCCAAGCGCTAGCACTTCCCATTAGATGGCTGCGTTGTGGATGCTGGCGGCGGGCTTCATGTTCGCCTGCATGGGTGTATTGGTCAAATTGGCCGCAGTCTATTTTTCCAATACAGAGCTCGTCTTTTATCGATCGCTGGTCGGGGTGGTGGCCACTTTTATGATGATGCGGATCTATTCCATTCCGCTGGCGACTGCTTATTGGAAAATCCATTGCTGGCGAGGGCTGTCCGGGTTGGGCGGGGTGCTGTTGTTTTTCTACTGCATCTTGCAATTGCCGTTGGCGACAGCCATTTCCCTGAATAATACCTGGCCTTTGTTTCTGGTTTTTCTGGCCGTCATGTTGTTGAAGGAGAATTGCAATTGGCGGTTGGCCCTGGCCGTGTTGTTGGGCTTTCTGGGTGTGATTTTGCTGCTTCGGCCAACCTTGAACGAAGGCCAGTGGGATATGGCACTGATTGGACTGGGTTCCGGTTTGTTTGCCGGCGTCGCGCATTTCAACGTCAAGCAATTGAGCGCACTGGGTGAATCGGACTGGCGCATCGTATTTTATTTCGCGCTGATGTGTACCGTGACCACCGGTGCCTGGCTGGCGTTTACCACCTTTAGCCCTGTCAATACTGAAGGACTGATGTTGGCTCTGGGCGTGGGGGTGACTGCAACCTTGGCGCAGCTTGCACTTTCTCGCGCACATCGGGGCAGCAATACAGTCGTCGTTGGCACACTTGCCTACAGCTCAGTATTGTTTGCAGGGCTGCTGGACTTGTTCTTTTGGAACGCATGGTTGCCTGTCTCGGCATGGCTGGGGATGGGGCTGATTGTGCTGGGAGGGCTTGTGAGTATCCGGGTGATGCCGGCAGCAGTCCGCAAGCCTGGTTGAATCCCAGAAACTGCACGCATCAAAACCTTATTTGCAACCTAACCCCCATTTAACTATGATTGCGGACTCATAATTCGGAGCAGACAACCATGATTAGTATCGAAAAAATCGACAATTTAATTACCGTTGCGGTTATCGGTGAATTCACTCTTGATGATTTCAAGCAGTTTGAAGATCAAGTGCTTTATCAATTTCGTTTCGGTGGCGAAGCCAATGTGCTGCTCGACTGGCGCGACATGGTGTCCTATACGGTAGATGTTGCTTGGGAAGAGATCAAGTTTATGCGTGAACATGGCAGCGAGATCAATCGTGTTGCCATCGTGACCGATGACCAGTGGCAGGCATGGAGCGCCTGGGTTTCCAATTTGTTTACCGATTCAGAGGTTGTCGTTTTTTCGGATTATGATGAGGCCAAGGCTTGGGTTATGGCTTGAGCGTTTTTCCAAGTGCTAGGAGGCTGTCCGAGAAGAGCGATCGTAGCGAGGACGAAGCTGGCTGAGCGGGATTTTTCGATCATTGGAGGCGAATAGTAATTCTATTCAACGAAAAGGATCGGAAAATCCGGCCAGCCAGGCTCGTCCGCAGTAGATCAGTCGATATTCTCGGACAGCCTCCTGGGCTGATCGCTGAATCGGATGAGTGCCATCAATCATGGATGACTATATCGTAGCAAGAGTATTGCATGTACTTGGAGTCGTATTATGGATCGGCGGGGTGGCAATGGTGACCAGCACAGTGCTGCCGATGATCAGGCGGATGCCATCCGCTTCTGATGGTCTGGAGATTTTTTTGCGGATCGAGAAGCGCTTTGCGTGGCAGGCGCGCTTTACCACCGTGTTGGTGGGACTGTCCGGTTTCTATATGATCCACCTTCTGGACGCCTGGCATCGCTTTGCCGAGCCACGATTCTGGTGGATGCATGCCATGGTTTTGGTCTGGGCGATATTTACAGTATTTCTATTCATACTCGAACCCCGGGTATTGCCCCATCGGGAGCATGGGCGCACACCACCGGATCCAGAAGCCGTGTTGACAAGAATGCAGCGCATGCACTGGATATTGCTCGGTATCAGCCTGGTCACGGTTGCCGGTGCTGTGGCAGGCAGCCACGGCTGGCTATTTTCTGGAGAATGGTAAGTAATGGACTATGCAATCTTGAAACTGCTGCATGTGACTTGCGTGATACTCAGTTATTTGCTGTTTTTGTCGCGTGGGGTGTGGATGCTGCGTGCTTCTTCCGCATTGCAGCAGCGCTGGGTGAAAATCATGCCGCATATCAATGATACGGTTTTGCTGGCAAGTGCGATTGCCTTGGCCATGCTGACACAGCGAAATCCAGCCGAGGAGCCTTGGCTGGCAGCGAAAATTGGCGGATTGTTGGTGTATATTGCCCTCGGTATGGTTGCCTTCCGGTTTGCCAAGACTCGTCGCGTCAAAGCCACCACCTGGATACTGGCGCAAGGCGTGTTCATTTACATCGTCCTGGTTGCTGTGACAAAAAATCCCGTCTTGGTCTGATTCTGCTTTTGAGAAAGCATCCAGCGCTTGCGGAGCGTGATGCATGCCTGGCATTTTTTGCAGCATTGCAATGAAGGCGTTTGACTTTTTTCTTACGCTAACAGATAATCCTCGATTATTTTGTACCACAGAGGAAAATCAGTGAAAACCTTTTCTGCCAAACCACATGAAGTCAAGCATGAATGGTTTGTGGTTGACGCAACCGATAAAGTTTTGGGAAGACTGGCGGCGGCTATTGCCCATCGCTTGCGCGGCAAACACAAGCCCATTTACACACCGCATGTAGATACCGGTGATTACATCGTGGTCATCAATGTTGATAAACTGCGGGTAACTGGCAATAAAGCCGAAGACAAGATATATTATCGTCACAGTGGTTATCCTGGTGGTATTTACCAAACAACTTTCCGCAAGATGCACGAGCGTTTTCCTGGGCGGCCGCTTGAGAAAGCAGTCAAGGGGATGCTGCCGAAAGGTCCACTGGGCTATGCCATGATCAAGAAGCTCAAACTGTATGCAGGGGATACGCATCCTCATGCCGCTCAACAACCACAACCACTGGAAATCAACGCTTAATCTTATGGCGATTCAATACAATTACGGAACAGGGCGCAGAAAAAGCGCCGTCGCGCGTGTTTTTATCAAACCGGGCACAGGGGTCATTACGGTTAATCGCAAGCCTGCCGATGAATATTTTTCTCGAGAAACTGGGCGCATGATTATTCGCCAGCCCCTGGAACTGACGGGCAATACTGGCAATCTGGATATTATGGTCAATATCCGTGGCGGTGGAGAGTCGGGCCAGGCTGGTGCCGTGCGGCATGGCATTACCCGCGCATTGATCGATTACGATGAAACGTTGAAACCCGTGCTGAGCAAAGCCGGTTTTGTCACGCGGGATGCGCGTGAAGTTGAGCGGAAAAAAGTCGGCTTGCGCAAAGCTCGACGCCGCAAGCAATTTTCAAAACGTTGATCGATGCATATTGCTCAAAGAGCCGCCTTGTTGGGCGGCTTTTTTGTATCGACTTTTCATCAATTGCAGTGCAATTTATTGTATAAATTGTCTTTATTTCAGTCATAACCGGTTAACTTGGATGATCAAGGTTGGCATTGTAGGTGGAACAGGTTACACAGGCGTTGAACTGCTGCGGATTCTTGTACAGCATCCCAAAGTTCGATTGAAGGTGATTACCTCTCGGCAGGAAAGTGGAATGGGCGTCGATGAACTCTTTCCGAGTTTGCGCGGGCAAGTGGCGCTTAAATTCAGTGATCCCGCTCAGGCAGATCTGAGTCAGTGCGATCTGGTATTTTTTGCCACACCCAACGGCGTTGCCATGCAGCAGACAAAAAAGCTGCTGGACGTGGGGGTGAAGGTGATCGACCTGGCTGCCGATTTCAGAATCAAGGATGTCGCCGAGTGGGAGAAGTGGTATGGCATGCAGCACGCCTCTCCCGAATTGGTGGCAGAAGCCGTTTATGGTTTGCCTGAGGTGAACCGGGAGAAAATACGGCAGGCAAGATTGATCGCCAATCCCGGTTGCTATCCTACGGCGGTGCAGCTGGGTTTTCTGCCGTTGATCGAAGCAGGTATAGTGGATGTTGATCATTTGGTGGCCGATACCAAATCCGGCGTTTCTGGTGCCGGACGCAAGGCGGAAGTGCATACACTGTTTGCAGAAGCGGCCGATAATTTCAAATCCTATGGGGTGCCAGGCCATCGTCATTTGCCGGAAATCCGGCAAGGGCTGGGCGCGCGATCCCAAAAACCGGTGGGTTTGACCTTTGTGCCACATCTGACGCCGATGATCCGGGGTATTCACGCAACACTTTATGCGCGGCTTCTCAAAGAGACCGATCTACAGGCCTTGTACGAGGAACGCTATATTGATGAACCCTTTGTGGATGTGCTGCCAGCAGGCAGCCATCCGCAGACGCGATCGGTGCGTGGCTCGAATTTCTGCCGCATTGCAGTGCATCGCCCGCAGGGTGGAGACATGGTCGTTGTGTTGTCGGTGACGGATAATCTGGTTAAAGGGGCTGCCGGGCAGGCCGTTCAGAATATGAATATAATGTACGGGTTGCCAGAAACGATGGGTATCAAGCATGTGCCGCTTCTGCCATAGCCGCTGGTTGGCGGGTATGAAAACTGCCTGGCCAGAAGCCGGTGGCTGTCTCCAGGCATCCCATCTCCTGTGATTTTTAACACCTGGGGAAAGTAAATTGTTGCATCATAAGCCGGCCATCAGCGCCTCCAAAATGATTGTGCGTCCTCACGTACCCTGGTACCGGCGTCTGCTGGTGGCTGTGATCGGCTTGCTGCTGATTGCTTTGCTCGCATGGGGTATGTTTGAAGTCGGCCGCAATTCCGTTTCATCGGGTAATGGCAACCCCGCCCCCGATCCAGCGCTTGAACAAATTCTGGCGTCGAGCAACTGCCTGGAGAAATACAATCCGGCATTGTGCGCGCAGATAGCTGAACTTGTCAGGCAGTTGCAGATCAGTAACGCCACGCGCATGGATCTCGTGAAGCAGGTCAAATCGCTGGATGAAGAGAATGAGCGTTTGCGGGAAGATCTGGCCCTGTTCCAGCGCTTGATTTCCGGCAATGAAGGGTCATCTGAAGCCGAGCTCACCATTCATCGTTTTACGCTTGAGCCCGGACAATTGCCGGGCGAATACCTTTATACCCTGTTGCTGGCTCAAGGGGGACAGCCTGTCAAAAACTTCAACGGTAAACTGGAGTTTGTTGTGGGCCTGCTCCAGGAGGGTGAAAAAAAACTTATCTCACTCGTGGATGAAAATGCATCCAAGGGCTTCCCCATCGATTTCCGCTTCTATCACAGACTGGAAAAAAGTTTTCAGGTACCGTCCGAAACAGTAGTGGAGAGCTTGCAGGTGCGTATCTATGAGAATGGCGAGTCCAATGCGATTCTGACCAAAACGATTCAATTATCTTTGTAAGGTATCAGTGCATGTTTGGACGAAAAAAGAAAGCCCTTGGCCAGATCGATACACTCGTTGGGGCCAACACCGTCATCACCGGCGATATTCAGTTTAGTGGCGGTTTGCGTGTGGATGGCCGCGTTTGCGGAAATATTCTCGCAACCGGTGATGAGCCGCACGCAATGTTGGTGCTGAGCGAGCAGGGCGTGATCGAGGGCAAGATCAAAGTACCACACCTGATCATTAACGGGATGGTGAAAGGTCCGGTTCACGCAGACCAGGATATTGAATTGCAGCCGAATGCCAGAATCATTGGCGATATTCACTATAAGACCGTGAAAATTCATGAAGGCGCGGCTGTCGAAGGCAAGATGATCCGCCAGGAGAGCCTGCAAACCGAAAAGCTGATTACATTGATGGCCCCCCCCGCTGTCGAACAGAACAAATCTACAGAAAATCCGGAGTAATCCCAGCCAGGGTGTGTTGGGCTGGAACGGCTGCCATGCTCCCTTGGCCTGAAGCGCGCTTTTAAGCCACAAAGCAAGGCGTTGCCACCCTGACCATCTGGTTTAGGAGCTGTAAAATTCAGCTTAAGCGCCAGTACCTGCTGGACCAGTTGGGATAAGCTCCAGTGCTTGCTGTAGTGATATCCTTTGCCCACATCACGCATCGTGGTTCGCCCCATCGTTTAGCGAAGCTATAAATCGAAGAGCCGGATGCGCTAATCGTGCCTGTCCGGATCTGTGAGGAGCCAGCGCGGCTAACTGCCCGCGCCGACCTGATCGATAGCGCTATTCTGCTGTCAGTAAAGCGATCAATAAAATTTCGCTCAAAAATTCATGATCGCAAGTCTTGCTGCCTTCTTTGCAATTAATTTCACTCTGACCCCGATTATCCCTGACCCCGATTATCCGACCCCGATTATCTTTCTACCCCAACCAACAACTCGTCACTGTCTGCGTTCACAAACGCTACAAGCGTTTGTGATATTAGTTGCTATGTCTTTTGTGGCGCGTTTGATCTTTTCTCCCGGACATCCGTCGACACTACTTTTAAATTCTCTAAAATGACTCTCGCCTAAAGAGATTGCCACTTTTGCTCTTTCTACAACTGCAATTCCTTCCATATTTTCCACCAAGTTTTCTATAGCTATGCTCGCCGTCGCAGTAGGAACGCCGGTTACCCGGCGCCCCCTGCACAGATCCCGGCGTGCGGTTTTCCCGCACCGGGCTCTTCAATCATACTCACTCGCGCAGTAAAGCAGCTCTTCACGCAAGCCCCCGATTCATTTCTGTCCGATTGGTTTGGGTTGGTGATGGAAAGGCTTATGCCGCCAGCAGCCGCTTTATCCCGTCCCATGTCAGACTTCGTCTTTGGCTCCTTCGATTTAACCACTTATAGAGCAATCTGACTACCTCCCTGTAGAACACCCCTTGCAATTCTTGATGCTCGTTTGCAGTCGCTTTCTGGCCGTGCGCCGCCATACCCTTGGATCGCCTTTTGTATCCGCTTCCCAGTAAAACTCGAAACCTAGAAAGCTGAACCGCCGCTTACGGCTAGGATGGAAGCGGCTGAAACGCTGAATACAGGTCTTCTCCGGGGCTACCTCCAGGCTGAACTTTCCCAGCCGTTTGGGTAGCGTCCGATAAAAGCGCTCCGCGTCCGCTTGATACTGGAAGGCACAGACAAAATCATCGGCATAGCGAATGATATGCGCCCGCCCATGACAGTGGCGTTTAACCACCCGCTCAAACCAGTGATCCAACGCATAGTGCAGGTAGATGTTTGCCAGAATTGGCGATATCACCCCGCCTTGCGGTGTACCGGTTTGTGGGTGAATTACCGTGCCATCGCGTTCCAATATCCCTGCCTTGAGCCAGGTATCGATGAGCCCAAGAAACGGTTTGTCATCAACCCGTTGTTCCAGCATCCGCAGTAGCCAGTCATGGTCGATGTTGTCAAAGAAGCCTTTGATATCAGCTTCGACCACATAGCCATAGCGGCCAAATTGGAGTTCGACATTGAGGTCTTTGACTGCCTGCTGTGCACCCAGCTTTGGCCGGTAGCCGTAGCTGACCGCATGGAAGTCCTCTTCATAGATGGCTTCCAGTAGCAGACGTGCGGCCCCTTGCAGTAGTCGGTCTTCAACAACCAGTATGCCAAGGGGCCGCTCTTTGCCGTTTGTACGCAGTAACAGCAGCAAATCTAGCGGGTTGAAGTCCCGTCCGGGGAGTTGTCCGTACGCCCCGGTAGCATGAGGAAACGGCGTCGCGGCAACGCGGGGTCGTGAGTTTCCACACAGCAAGAGAGCAGGCCGTAACGCAAGTGAACCCATGAGTAGCCTCGTAAACGAAGTGG
>NZ_FNOY01000035.1 GCF_900107165.1 Nitrosomonas halophila | reverse complement strand
CTTCTCAGAGATTGGGCGGGGTGCTCCACTATCACCGGCCATGGTCTTACAAAAGGCGCTTTCGGTTACCCACAAATTCTGCCGAGGAGCCAAAACTCTGCGCGTAGCGTACATATACTCCAATCCGAAAGTCGTCTGGATGAAAGGACTCCAGAGTAAATTCACATGGGCGGACTGCACCCAGTCATTGGCCGTATCCGGCGCAAGCGCGGGATTGTCGGCGAACGCATAGCCGTAGGCGACGCTTGAGCGCCAGGTGGGACTCCACCAATGCTGATAGGCTGCGAAACCGGCGAATACATTGACCAACCGCAGCGAACCTTGCGCATCAACCAGGCCATCGTTAAAGGCACTGAAGGAAGTATAACGCCCCAAGGCATTACCGTAGCTGGCCTGAAAACTGAAATGGTCAAAGCCGAACGTTCTGACTTTGCCGCTGATGCTGAAAGCACCACCCCATGCCTGTGAACTGGCAGAGTGATCGCTATAGCGGATCTGCCGCATCATGCCAGCTAGAGACAAAGCGCCCCAGGAAGGGTTGAGATTGAGGCGCACCACCGTATCCGGTACCCGATCGTTATCCATCTCCAGGGTTTCTCCGTCGGGCGCAGTCAGAACCGATTCTGGCTGCTCCAGAGCCAGCTGAATGTCGGCCTCCATATCTCCGAGTGCTAGCGGTTGCGTCCACCGTAAAAGCGGTTGACGGATGAATACACGCCCGGCTGGTGCGCCAAAGTCAAGCAGCTCGGGCAATGCGCCTACATGCATAAACGTCGACCAGGTCTGGCCTGCCAGAAATGGTCCCAACGTGCCGAAGGCATGCCGCATTCGGGGTGCATAGGAATTGGAAACGACCTGATTGCCGGGAGACTGGAAAGCGTAAAAATCCAGTTCCACATAGGTATTGAGATCGCCCCACCTGGTGGGTGTCAGGCTTTTGAACCAAAGCCGTGTCTCCCGCGGACTGAACGCCAGCTTGTTGCGCTGGCCCTCGCCTTTGAGTGGCACCAAACCGGGAAAATACAATTGATCGGTAAAGCGGTCGCTCCTGGCACTGGCGCTGTTGTAGATCGCATCCAACTTGACATAACCACCGAATCCCAGGGAGGTATCGGTTCCAGGAAATTTGAACGTTCCCTTCGCATCTCCCATAACAACTGGTTGCTCCACTGCGGGAACACCCGCCTCCGGCACGCCGGTCTGGTCTGAGCCACCCGTGACAACCCTGCCCCCCCTCGGTCTGATCGACTTCTGCCGGCCGGGAAGTCACCCTGGCCATCTCTGCCTCGGCCTTTTCCCGCTTGCTTCTTTCCTGCTCCAGTGCTTGTTCGAGAATCGAGACACGATCGGTCAGCTGCTTCACATGGGACTTCAACTCAAGTATCAGCGCCTTCAGTTCCGGCTCATCGGCCTGTACTGGCAACGCAAACAATCCCCAGCCCACGATCAGTGCGAGACAGTGCCAGCGCAATCTGGCGCCATGGTCTGTCATTGACATATCAGTCATCCACCTTTGCTTGTTCAACCCTCAGTAATCTTGCCTTTGTCATATGGTCTGGTCAGTGCGCGCGCCCATCAGCAGTTTCACGAAACAACGCATGACACTGGGTACAGACTGTTGCAATGCGCTCCAGGGTGCCTGGTATCGCATCGATGTAATTGTGCTCGGCCTGGGTCTTCAACGTCCCGATCTCGTTTTGCAGTTGATCCGCCAGGGTCAGAAACATGGCCCGCTGATCCGCTTCAAGTGATAAACGCGACAGGCTGTTGGTAATTCCAGCCACTGTTTGCGCCATCTCCTGTGCAATCCGCCCGATCTGTGCTGCCTTCCGGCGGCGCGCTTGGTCGATTTCCAGCTCGGTGCGCATGCGTTCGAACATCAAGTGGTCGATTTCGCGCATCAAATTCCGCAAACGCGCATCCTGAACGGCATGCGCAGAGGGCGCACCAGTCTGCGTCAATCCCGAAACAGGCAGCCGTTTGTCATCTGTGGTCGAGCAGGCCGCGACGACGGACAATCCAGCCGCCAGCCACCATCCCGGTGCACGCCGCCACATTGTCGCCAACTGGATAAACATGAAATCAATCACTTAATCCTTTTTTACCATCCGGATAGCAATAATGGCAGTCAACCGAAATCCCAAGATTGCCTCATGCAGGTTGCGTGGACCCTTGTGTTGGGTCATGTTGCCGCTTACTCGTCGAGCATGCGCTCGTACAGCTGATGGTCGGCGAGCGTAAACAAAACAAAACGAATATGCGTAACGGCCGAAAGATGCGGCAATTCATCGAAAATTGTTGTCAACGTGATCCTTGCAGCCGCTTCCGATGGATAGCCGAATGCACCCGTCGAGATGGCAGGGAATGCGACAGACTTAATGCCATGCGCTTCGGCCAGCTGCAAGGCGTGGCGATAACACGCAGCCAGCAGCCGGTCCGAAGGCATGTCGAGGCCATAGACCGGTCCGAGGCAATGGATGACATAACGGTTGGGCAGCTGGTGCGCGCTGGTAATGACCGCCTGACCAGGCTGGATGGGCGCCAGTTTCCGGCACTCTGCCTCGAGACCAGGGCCCGCCGCCCGATGGATGGCCCCGGCCACCCCGCCGCCGATACGCAACATCGCATTGGCAGCATTGACGATGGCTTCCATGTCGGGTTGGTCCGCGATATTGCCCTGAATACATTCCACGGTGATGCCATGGAATTCATGTTGCGTCATCTCATTCCTTCCTTGAAATGCTGCAGGCTGTCTGCCTCTGAACCATTTTCAGTATCAGCAGAATACATGCGATGTATCCTGCGCACAATTCAGTACGAGAGCCGCCATGCGCAGTGTACGTTGGTAGACCCTAAATGCACCATGCCTTTAGTGCGGCGACTGCCGGAAAGCGTTGACACGCAAATCGTAATCCAGTCCTGTCGTCTCTTCGCCTCGCCGACCGTTCAATACATGATCAAAAAAGTGCCTGACCGTATCATTGGTGTCCTTGCCCCATAGCTGGTGCGTCTTGCCGACATTCACTCCCGCAGTAAAATCAACATAGATTGCATTCGCCGCATTCAACGCCCTGACGGTTCGACCAAGCCGGTCTTTTTGAAAATTCGCATCCGACCAAGCGAGAATTTTGTCGTTCTCATTGACCGTAATATAAATTCTTTTTCCGACCTGGATATCCTCCACCCACTTTCGGTGCCCTTCGTTGTCACAGTCTGCCTGGCAGAGCACAGCATTGGTAAACATGCGCGTTTCACCATCATATATGGTGCCCTGCACATAATTCTGGAACAGGAAATTCCCCATGCTGTAGGTCATCAGGTTGAGGGAGACATCACATTCGAGCAACGCTTCGCGATTGAACGGCACTGCCAAGTAGGCAGCCAGTTTCTCGAACGCATTATCCAATGCGCCTGTAGACACCTGGGCCACGCGCTTGACAGCCTTGTATTCCTTGATTGGAATACCGCCGGTATTGGACGGCCAGGAAAAAAGTACCACTTCGACTTGATAACGCTCCTGCAACAGCCAGCCTTGCTCGAGCGTTTCGGCAAATGGTTTGTTATAGCCATGCACGTAGAACAAGCAGTTTTTGTTGTGCGCCTTGCAGCGATCCAGAACCGCCGAAAACTGTGTCTTACTCGGCAAGCCGGCACGATGCGATCTGGATTCCTGAACCAGCTCCAGCTTCCACTTTCCTGCCGCCTTGTGGGCGTTTGCCAACCGGATTTCATTGGGCCCCTTGTTGTTCAGCTGTTCACCGAAAGCATTTTCGTTGCCCATCCCGCTTCTGGCAAACTCCTGTTTCAAATTACGATTACTGATGACAAGCATGATCGCCACTCCTTTAAAAAATGCGCATTACCGGCAAAAGCCCGCGCTGCCACCGCATCTGTGCTGATCCCGGTTCCCCTGCCTTTGGCCTGCCGGGCGCAATCGCGCTGGCCAGATGGCAAACAGACAACTGGTAGGTTTATGCTTATGAAGCCCTGTGCAGCCTGGATGCAGTGCGTTTTCGCCTGCCGCTGGTGCTCGCCGTCGCGTGCATGCTAACCAGCCGCGTACCAGAACACTGCAAAGTAATGGCATACAGTGCCCACCATTACAAACAAATGCCAGATGAAATGACCGTATCGAATACGCGAATCGGTCGCGAAGAAAAATACACCGATAGTGTAAGCCACGCCGCCTGCAACCAGCCACAGAAGACCAGATAAAGGCATGCGGGTATACATCGGATATATTGCGATCAGAATAAGCCACCCCATGAGCAGATAAAGACTGGCAGAGATGATCGGGTTATGCATCTTATCAAACGCTTTAATTGCCACCCCGACAGCAGCAAGACTCCAGACGATCCCAACGAGCGACCAGCCCCACGGGCCACGCAGCACTCCCAGTGAGAACGGCGTGTAGGTGCCGGCGATAAGTAGAAAGATAGCAGAGTGCTCGATAATCTTAAACACACGCTTGCCCTTGCCTCTCGGGAGAGCATGATAGAGAGTGGAAGCAAGGTAAAGCAGTACCATGGTTGCCGCAAAGAGACTCACACCGACGACGAACCCTGTGTCTTCGTGTCGAGTTGCATGCATAATAAGAAACGGGGTTCCCACGAGTGCCGCGACCAGCCCAATGCCATGGCTAACGCTGTTCGCGATCTCTTCCCCCGGGGACTGTTCACGCTCGGGTACTGGAAGTAATATATTCACGATATTTCAACTTACGGTTTAATGGGAACACGTAGCACAACTTGGCGAGCTATACAAACACCCCCATGGAGGAAGCATCTAAGCATCATTATCACGATGGCCACGGTGCTGCGCGCCTATAGGAGAGACCGGTACACTATCGTTGAAAATCGGAGTTTCAAACTTAAAGAGATTTGCTTCGGCGTGTATCAGATTATTTTGCAAGCACATCGCATGGCGATGGTAGCCACACGATGACATGGCACATCCACATAAAGCAATGCCGCATGCTTACCCTGCACATGCCAAAATCACACATTTCACACCGTTGATCAGACAAATCCAGTGCTAAAATCCAGCACTAATTTTTAAACTTATCTTTCAACTTTGCAGCAGTATCTCGTACAGCTTCACTTAATTTATCCCATGCGTTCTCTGCACTATCCTTAAGATGCTCCCATGCATCATCGCTTGCTTCACCCAGTTCCTTCATTTTGGTTTTCGCAGCTTCAACTTTATGCTCAAGGTCCCCTATCTGCTCATCATATTTGATTCGGGTATCGGCCGCAGAACCCTTCGCCTCAGCATTCAATTCTGCCAGTTTGGCTTGCGCCAGTTCCACTTCAGCTTCCAACTTTTGTTTGTATGCTTCTTTCGTGCTCATGATGCATCTCCTATGTTAATCAATTCATGCTTGATTCTTAGATTTCGTGATCACCCAAACCAGAAGCAACAACGCTGCGGCCCCGACTATAGCGGTTACTATTGAGCCGATAACCCCCAATAGACTGAACAAGAGACCACCTGCAATAGCACCGACAACACCAACAATAATGTTACCCAGAAGACCAAATCCCCCTCCTTTCATCAAAATTCCAGCTCCCCAACCTGCTGCTGCACCGATTACAATAAAAATCAATAATCCTGCATAGTCCATGAGTTTCTCCTCTGGTTTATCAGCACTTGGAAATAACCTGCTTATGCATGACTCAGTATCTGTGTTGCCAAAGATCAGGATAAGCAAATGTATTATGGTACATGCTAATTGGCAGCATCTTTGACGCTATCATTGATGTCTTTGATGTCTTTGATGTCTTTGATGTCTTTGCCAATTTCTTCAAGCTTATCACTCGCGTCTTCCCCAGCATCAAGGATTTCCTCACCAAGTTGCTGATCAAATACATCATCCACATTATCCTTTCTTTTTCGGTACCTGTTTGTGATTGACCGCAAGCAGGTATCACCAGAATTGCTGCGCTGACTAAATCGCATAAATAGATGGTTATGTATCTTTCATTTCTCGGTATCAGGTTTTGATATCTAGCTTTTTCTGCCTACAACCAGCAGAATCCCGCCAACTAGAATCGCGCCGACGCCGGCCCAAGCAGGCACATTGATATATTGCTTTTCATCAACCGATAAGCTCAGCGCCCCCAAATCAGCCCTGTGAGTCTCTGTGACAAAACTAAAACCACCATATACAAGTGCCAAAACACCTGCGATGATCAGTATGATTGCTACAATTCTCAATGAGCCCATCTCGCTCTCCTCTAAAAATAATGGCTAATTTTTCCGAAACCGTAACCCAACATTCCAGTTTTGCAAGCTATCTTCTGCCTTGAATGACACGAACCAGAATCACGATGACTGCTATGACCAATAGAATATGAATAAACCCACCCATGGAAGTCGATGAAACCAGCCCTAGCACCCACAGAACTACTAAAACTATCGCAATGATTTCGAGCATTATCGTATCTCCAGTAATTTTTGGCAGGAACCCACTGTTTATAAGACTATATGTTATAGATCGTTAAGTCTGTGCGGTGGCGCACACATAGTCAGAACTCATGTTTCCTGTTTTTCGTTACCGCATCACGCATTTATTTTCCAAGAATGACTGGAGTTAATACTCTCTCTGGATAGGGCTCGCTTTACGATCACAAGGAAAGTAGCGAAGAAGTACTCTTTGGGTTACGCTAACAAATCCTCTATTCAGACATGGGCTGGAAACATATGCACAAATCCCCCGAACCACAACAAAACCATCTTCTGGCCGCTTTATCTGCGGAAATTCAGAGGCGTCTATTTCCTCATCTTGAACTTGTGCAGCTACCGCTTGGCAAGGTTTTGTATGAATCTGGGGATGCCTTGCGTTATGTTTATTTCCCGACCGACTGCATCGTATCGCTGCTCTATATGATGGAAAACGGCGCTTCGGCGGAAATATCAGTGGTAGGGAACGATGGCATCATCGGCGTCACTTTATTCATGGGCGGTCAAAGCACTCTCAGCCGGGGAATTATACAAAGCGCTGGTCATGCATACCGGCTATCGGGACAACAGTTTATGGATGAGTTTAATCGCCATGGCGAGCTTTTACTACTGATGCTGCGCTTATACCCAAGCCCTGATCACACAAATGGCTCAGACGGCAGTGTGCAATCGTCATCACTCAATTGATCAGCAACTATGCCGCTGGCTTCTGCTTTCGATAGACCGCTTGCCAAGCAATCAATTGATAATGACTCAGGAACTGATCGCCAATATGCTCGGCGTGCGCCGCGAAGGTGTCACCGAAGCAGCTGGAAAGTTACAGAAACTTGGCGTAATCGAATACAATCGAGGGCATATCAAGATACTAGATCGGCCCAGACTTGAACAATTGTGCTGCGAATGTTATGCCGTCGTCAAAAAAGAGACCAACCGCCTGCTACCCTACAAGTATCCACACTAAGTTAGTTCGGAAAATGGCTGTAGCTTAATCACCGCCTACACTATATCGCTGAACAACTTGTTTAGTTCTTTTCTCAAGCATTCTATTAACCTACCCTTTGTGTCTTAGCGAACAGACAATAATGTAATTGTCGATTAAGCTTCATTATTTTTGGATTTCCCAGCACCTTTTTCGCACTGTCTATTTAATTTGTTAGCTTTCTTTATGCTATTACAACAGGGTATTTAAATGTCTGCGGCGGAAGCGGCACAAGTTATCAACCAACTGATTGAGCGGTTGCCACGCAAGGAACGAAATGAATTTTTAAAATGCTGCGAGCCGGTAGAGCTGGTTTTCGGTACTACTTTGTGTGAACCCAATCAGCCTTTTCAGAGTGTATACTTCCCGCTTTCCGGTTTTATCTCACTGCTGATAAAGATTGGCGATCATCAACCACTGGAAACAGCGCTTATCGGTAACGAAGGTATGCTCGGCGCAACACTCGCATTGGGCGTCAAAACCGCACCAATGCGTGCAGTAGTGCAAGGTGCTGGCACTGCGTTAAGAATGACTGTCGCGCAGTGCCAGATGGAATTGCGCGACAGCACCAACTTGCTGCGTATATTTAACCGCTATCTGTATATACAGATAGCGCAATTATCGCAAAACGGCGCCTGCTCCCATTTCCATAAGGTTGAGCCACGGCTGGTACGCTGGTTGTTAATGACGCATGATCGTGCACACGCTGATCATTTTTATCTCACACATGAATACCTTGCTGACATGCTCGGCGTGCGCAGAAGCAGCATCACCATCGCTGCAGGTATGCTCCAACGGAAAAAGCTTATCAGCTATAACCGGGGTAAGATTGTTATTCTTGACCGGAAAAGACTTGAAGCAGCTTCCTGCGAATGTTACGACATCATGAGCGGTCACTATGCAAGGCTGCTGGCTTAGCCCGGATTCTGGCTACCGTTCTTCTCGCGCAGGCCAGCAAGGAGCCGTGAAGGAATAAGTGTGACAATTGGGCGCGTCTGGCGGGATGCAAGGCGAAAGGAGGAGTCATAGCAAGGCTATGGCGACGACGAGTCACGCCGCAGTGCGCCCGCCAGATGCGATCCAAGTGTTACAGTTATTTATGAGCGACTCCTAAGTACTACAATATCCAGGTTAAACACCCTCCCGCGCTTTCAACCAGTCGGAGAACTCGCCGCCCAGCTGCGGATGCGCGGATGCAATGTCCACGCTGGCCTGCAACAAGCCCAGCCTGCTGCCACAGTCATAACGTTTTCCGTGGTAACGGTAAGCCAATACCTGCTCCGAATCAAGCAGAGCGGCAATACCATCAGTGAGTTGTATTTCACCACCCATACCGCGAGGTTGCGCGCGAATGCGCTCGAACACTTCTGGAGTCAGGATATAACGTCCCGCGACGGCCAGGTTACTCGGTGCAACGCTGGGATGTGGTTTCTCCACCAGGCCGGTGATCCTGAGAATATCTGGCTTTAACATCTCTCCTTGCACGATACCATAACGACCAGTTTGATCATTCGGTACTTCCTGAACTGCCAGAATACTACAACGATATTGATCGAAAAGGCCGGTCATTTGCTGCATGACGGGTGGGTCGCCGACCATCAAGTCGTCGGCCAACAATACCGCGAAGGGCTCGCCGCGAACCAGACGTTCGGCGCACAATACGGCGTGACCCAAGCCTAGCGCCCTGGACTGTCGTATGTAGATACATTCCATGTCGTCCGGCTTAATCGCATTAACGATCGCAATGAGTGCATCCTTGCCATGAGCAGCCAGCTCAGCCTCCAGCTCATAAGCCGTATCGAAATGGTCTTCAATGGCGCGTTTATTACGGCCTGTTACAAAGATCATTTCACGTATGCCCGCAGCATAAGCCTCTTCCACTGCGTATTGAATAAGCGGCTTATCAACAACCACCAGCATTTCTTTCGGTGAAGCCTTGGTAGCCGGCAAGAATCGCGTTCCCAAACCAGCAACCGGAAAAATCGCCTTGGTGACAGCCTGTTGATTACTGTTATGCATGAATGCACCCTCAAAAAATTATTATTTGATATTGGTCTCATTCCGTTTGGTTATCAGGTAGCCTGGAAAAATCACCTAAAGTCCGTCAGAAGCGGAAGCAACGCATTGTTGTGACGAAATATCAATTTCTCAAGATGCCCCCTTAGTGCGCCTCCCTTCAGTAACAAGGCAAGCAGTTTAATCCGTGATAGATATCGACTACTCCCTTGAGCGAAGCGCTTGTTCTCGTTTATCTTGATCATCGATACGGTTGAACGGAATGGCTACGCTTACTTCCGCCGAGTGATCCTGACGATCGTCAATCAGTTGGATTGTTTTGTCGGGACAATCGACGCCATCCAGCGTAACGCGCATGACGCCGCTCTGTGCAGCATCACTGGCGTCCATTTGCGACACGACGATATGGTAGACGGTCTCCCTATAGCGGTAATGCAGTTTGAACGCCTGCCAGGAAGTAGGCAGACAGGGAGTAAAATGCAGTTTATCCACATCCAGCCTCAGGCCGAGCAAGGACTCCACAATCAACCGGTACATCCACCCAGCTGAACCCGTGTACCAGCTCCACCCCCCACGGCCGGCATGCGGCGAAACGGCATAGACATCGGCGGCGACGACATAGGGCTCAGCTTTGTAGGTTGCAACACCCGCTGCTGATTTTCCATGGTTCACAGGATTAATCATCGTTAGCAATTCCCACGCACGCTGGCTTTCGCCCAAGGCTGCGAACGCCATGACGGTCCAAATAGCGGCGTGGGTGTATTGCCCGCCGTTTTCACGCACACCGGGAACGTAACCTTTAATGTAGCCAGGATCCAAATCCGATTTATCGAATGGCGGATCCAGGAGCTGGATCAATGCGTGATCGTGTCGCACCAGTCGCGCATAGACGGCGTCCATGCCCCTACGCGAGCGTGTGATATCCCCTGCGCCGGAGAGCACCGACCAGCTTTGCGAGATCGAATCGATCTGGCATTCGATGTTGGTCACCGTCCCCAACGCGGTACCATCATCGAAGTAAGCGCGGCGATACCATTCGCCGTCCCAGGCAGTTTGCTCGATACGCTGGCGAAGTTGTTCGGCTTCGCTCCGGCACTGTTCAGCAAAAGCCACATCGCCCTGCCGTTGTGCCAGTTCGGCAAAGCATTTCAGTACTTCGTACAGGAAAAAGCCAAGCCAGACACTTTCACCCTTGCCATGTATGCCCACCAGATTCATGCCATCGTTCCAGTCCCCGGAACCGATCAGCGGGAGGCCATGGTCGCCAAACCTCAGGCCATGTCGAATGGCGCGTATACAGTGCTGGTAGAGGCTGGCGGACTCACCGGAATGCTCTGGCAAATCATAGTACGAATCATCTTCGGAACCAACTGGACGGCCCTCGAGAAAGGGAATGGATTCATCCAGCACGCCTGTATCGCCGGTGCATAACACATAACGACTCACTGCCAGCGGCAGCCAGAGATAATCATCCGAACAACGGGTACGCACACCGCGGCTGGACGGTGGGTGCCACCAATGCTGAACATCTCCCTCCACGAACTGATGTGCGGCGCACAGCAGTAATTGGTCGCGCACGCGTTGCGGCTCGGCATGAATCAATGCCATCACATCCTGCAACTGGTCACGAAAGCCAAAAGCACCGCCCGATTGATAATAGCCGCTACGCGCCCAGAGACGACAGGCAAGTGTTTGATAGATGAGCCAACCATTGGCCAGCACGTTGAGAGACGAATCCGGCGTTTCCACCTGAACTGCGCCGAGGGTATGGTTCCAGTACTGCCATACCGCTTCCAGCGCTGTGCGAGCGGCGGCCGGTCCTCGAAAACGGCGTACCAAATTGCGCGCATCATCGGCACCACGCCTGCCGGCCTGACCTAAGCGGAAGATGATCTCGCGCTCCTGCCCGTCGGCCAAGTCAAAACCCACCTGGATCGCAGCGCAAGGATCCAATCCTGCGCCTGTCTTGCCTGAAAGCCGCGTATGCGCCATCGCGGCTGGGTTATTGAGCGAACCGTTACGTCCAATGAATTCAGAACGATCGCAACTGATCGAGCGATTGGTTTCATCCACGTCAAAGAAAGCAATCCGACCGGTGAATTCCGTGTTGTAAGGATTATGGGCGAACAGCGCACCGCTACCGGCATCGACTTCAGTGGTCACGTGCATGGTCGATTTCGGTTGCAAATCACCCAGCACCCATTCCACGTAGCCCGTCGCGGAGAGTCGCCGCGGACGACCGGATGCGTTACGTACTTTCAATACCGAGAATTTGACCGCAGCATCGATGGCCACGTAAACCCACAGCTCCGAGACAATCCCGCCTTCAGTATGTTCGAATACGCTGTAGCCGAATCCGTGCCGGCTGACATATGGATTTGCGCCACGACAGGGCAACGGCGTGGGAGACCAGAAATAGCCGCTCTCTTCATCACGCAAGTAAAAAGCTTCACCGCTCCCATCGGAAACCGGATCGTTGTGCCAGGGTGTGAGGCGAAATTCGTGCGCGTTTTCGCTCCAGGTATAAGCTTGGCCGTTCTCGGAAATGACTGTGCCAAAATGCGCATTCGCCAACACATTCACCCATGGTGCGGGTGTTACCTGCGTGGCAGTGGTGGCAATGACATACTCGCGCCCATCCGGCGTAAACCCACCCAGTCCATTGTGCAGAATGAGATCACGCTGCGGTAACGCATTACTGCCCGGAGAATCGGCATGCCGGCCCTTGTTCGGCCGGATACGTGGCATCCGCGCATCCCTCAGGATGCGACGGTTGATCTGTTCCGCCAGCGTTCCCCGGCTATCCGTTATGATAGCGCGCGCAACCGATTGGAACAGAATACGGTCTTCATTCGATATCTGTTCCGCACGTCGCACGAATATTCCACCCGGCCGATCAATCACATGCGCTTCGGTACCTGCTGCAATCAAACCGATAATTTGGTCCTGGAGCAATTGCCGGTAACCGGCACGGTCTTCGTTCCAGATCACCAGATCGACCGCCAGTCCTTTTAAACGCCAGTAGGCGTGAGCCTGGACCAATTGGCGCACCAATTCGATATTGGTTGCGTCGCCAATGTGCAGCAGGACGATGGGCAAATCGCCGGAAATAGCGTAGCTCCACAAACCGGATTGCCCGCGACGATTCTGCATCAGAATACTGGTTTCGGCGCGCAGCGAGTCGTTGGCATAGACAATAGAATTGGCCAGGCGTCCATAGAGTTGCGCATCAGCCTCACTGGCATTGAGCTGGCGCAACACCACTTGGGCATGTGTCCAGGCAACATCAAAGACACGATCCGCGAGCCGCCTATCCTGGTATCTTTCGACTAAACTTAACGCGCCATCACGGGTCTCCCCCATGCCGCTTACCATATCCAGGGTGATCGTTTGTTCCGGATCAAGTGTCATGGCAAGGCGAATCGCAACAATCGGATCCAGTACCGAACCCTGGCCGCCCGAAAGCATGTCCGATGACTCGTTGTTTAGTGCTTGCGGGTTGGTGACAGTATGGCCACGTCCGATGAATTGCATCCGATCCGTCTCATAAGAGATGGATTCGATAACCTCTCCATGTGCCGTCATCATGTGAAACATCCAGGGTGTTTGCTCGGTAGCCGAGCGCGGTCGGCGTGTGCAAAGTATCGCTTGGCGTTTCTCGTCAATCTCGGTCTGCACGAACAGATTGCTGAAGGCTGGATGCAATGCATCTGCGGCTGGCACGGCAAGCACCACTTCCGCGTAACTTGTTACCGAGATCGCACGGCGAGTACCGGTGCGGTTAGTAATGCGTATGCGACGCAGCTCGATATCGTCTTCAGGTGATACCACAATCTCAGTATAGGTCTCAAAACTGCCGTCACCTATCAAATCACGACGACGAAATTCAGCGCGTCCCTCGGAGAAAGTGACCTCATAATGCTTCGGTTGCTTCAGTGTTGGCTGGTACGCAGTCGACCAGATTTCCCCGCTGTTTTCATCGCGTATATAACAGAACGCCCCCCAGTGGTCGCGTGTTGTATCTTCGCGCCAACGTGTGACGGCGAGATCTTTCCAGCGGCTATAGCCGCCGCCAGCATTGGTGACCATTACATGGTAACGACCGTTCGATAACAACTGCACTTCCGGTATCGGCGTACGGGCGCTGTTGAAAACGCGAATCGGCGCTTGTGCTGCACGGGCGGTCAGTTGAATGTCGGAAAACTGAGCGATACGTGGAAAGAACGTTGCTGTCCGAGGAATCCGCTCCTGCAGCAGCAGCAAGGTCGCCTGGAACAGCGGCTCCGACTCAAAGCGTTTTTGCATCGGACGATCCAGCAGTAGGTAGGCAAGAGAAAGCAGGCTCATTCCCTGGTGGTGCGCCATATAAGATCGCACCACCGTACTCGATTCTCCGCGTCGTTGACGTGACGGGGTATAGTCAATGGCCTCATAAAAACCGAATTTTCCTTCCAGCCCTTCTGCGGCGAGTTGCTGCAAATTCAAGCAGGCCGCCTCGGGCGATACCATCAGCGCCAGCACCGTGGCATAGGGCGCAACCACCAGGTCATCGGCGAGTCCGCGTTTGAGCCCAAGGCCAGGCACGCCAAATGCCCGGTACTGATAGTTGAGATGGGCGTCAACCAGGTTATAGCCGGATTCCGACATACCCCAAGGGATGCTGCGCTGCTTCCCGTACTCGATCTGTCGCGCCACAGCTGCTTTATAAGTCTGATCAAGTAACGTGTTATGAAAGGTTGGCATCACCAGGAGCGGCATCAGGTACTCGAACATCGAGCCACTCCACGACAAAAGTACGGGCTCGCTACCAGTGGACGTAAGCAGACGTCCCAGGGCAAACCAACTCTCCTGCGGTACCTGCCCCTGCGCGATCGCGACGAAATTGATCAATCTCGCTTCCGAGGCCAGCAAGTCGTAGTAACTCGTATCCCGCCGCAGTTCATCCACGTTGTACCCAATCGCCAGTAAACGCGATGATTTGTCATACAAGAAATCATACGCCATGGACGCAAACTCGCTTGATTGCCGAGCAAGCCGCTCGACAATCGCAATCCGTTCAGTAGCGCGACGGCTGGCTTGCATGATGCAGCGTCGGAACTCATGCAACCATTCACATTCCACCGATGCCGCATCCTTCGCGAAGGACACGCCGAGCCGCTGTTCGATTGCCGCCAGCCATTTGCCTTCGATATTCGCCAATTCCCGCAGCGTTGGGATTGCGTCGTTGCTCAGGTTATCGTCAAGCAGCCCGTTCGGTGCGGCTGGCAACGCTAGCCAAGGGGCAAGAAAAGTCAACTCATCGAGGACAGCGCGGCATTGTCGGACGAACGTATGCGCCCACCACACCGCATCACTCTCCGAAGTTATCTCAGAGATGACTGCGCTGGCATGATCCAGTGCCGGGTGATGCGTGGAATCCGTATCTGCATCCAGGTATCCCCCGGTTTCCGCGCGCCATTTTTCTCCGGCTGACACCACTGTGCTATCTGATTGATGCACCTTCGGAGAAGCAGCCTCGATTTTCTCGGCAAATTTCTCCGCATGCTCAGTCAGTTGATTGAGGTGCCGCCATGCCAGTGCGAGGGTAGCAGGCGGTGAACCGCAAGCAGACTCGGTCTCCGCCTGCAATGCAGCGAGCAGAGCCGATTTCGTGCTTCCTGTTGCATCCACTAGAATTCCGAGCGTATCTTGGAGCCCGTGGAACCAGCGTAGATCGAGAATTTTGTCGTCAGCAAGCGTGAGTAGCCCAGAGCGCAAGGTCAATAGATGACCTGCGAGGTTTCCGCTATCCACTGTCGAAACGTAGGCCGGATGCAACAGTTTCAACGATTTCGTGTCGTACCAGTTATAGAAGTGGCCACGATATCGCTCCAGCGTTTGCATGGTATCGAAGGTATTTGCCGTACGCTCGATGAATTGCCCGGCCGGAATATAGCCGAAATCGTATGCGGATAAATTCGCAAGTAGCGCTACGCCGATATTAGTTGGTGAAGTGCGATGCGCCACGGCCGCGCCGCGATATTCCTGATAGTTGTCCGGTGGCAGCCAATGATCCTCCGGACCGACAAAAGTCTCGAAGAATGCCCAAGTCTTGCGAGAAAGTTTACGCAGGAAAATAGTCTGCTCAGCTGTCAGCTGTGCGGCACGACGAGCGAACGGCCGGTTCATCCACCAGACAATCGCGGGTGAACACAACCACAGCAGCAAGATAGGTCCCGCTACTACGAGCGCAGTAGATTTGAATAACAGCAGATAGAGTATTGCAGCAATGGCGATCGTCGGAGCGACCCACATCATACGCAAGGTCGCGGTGAAATCCGTGCGGCTGGTTCGTTTGGCTTCACCCGATGGATTCCATTCAAGTAATCGTCTTTGGGTGAACAACATACGCCATGCTGTACGCACGATTGCATCCAGGCTGAACCAGGCTTCGAAGGGAAGGCATGCCAGCGTAAAGACCGCCTGCACCAAACGTTGACTTACGGTATCGAGTACAACGGCAAGATGCTGGCGTAACCGTACCTCGCTTGGCTTGCGGAAAATTTCTACAACCGAGATGATCAAGGGAGGAATCAGAATTGTGCTGATCAGCGCCAATGTCCAGATCCAGGGTGATGCGAGCACGGCCCAGCCTAGCAACAATAGCAGCAGCATGGCTGTTGGCACCAGACTGCGCCGCAGATTATCGAACAGTTTCCAGCGCGATAAATTTGAAAGTGCGTTTTTCAGTCGTTGTTTACCGGGACCGGGAACGCGAGGAAACAGCCAGCCCAACAATTGCCAATCACCACGTATCCAGCGATGCCGGCGGCTGACATCCATGCTGTAGTGAGCGGGGTAATCCTCGTACACATGCACGTCACTCAACAAGCCGGCGCGGGCATAACATCCTTCCAGCAAATCGTGGCTAAGAATCCGGTTTTCGGGAAAGCGCCCATTCAATGTCCGCTCGAAAGTATCCACCTCATAAATACCCTTGCCAATGAACGAACCTTCGCCGAACATGTCTTGGTAAACATCAGAAATGGCGCGAGTGTATGGATCGATACCGGTTTCACCGCCATGCAAGTGCGCATAGCGCGAGCGATTATTGCCTTCCAGACTGACGCTGACACGTGGTTGAAGGATTCCGTAGCCCTCCTGTACGCGCTGCAGTTGTTCGTCGTAGCGAGGCCGATTCAGTGGATGTGCCATGGCAGCCACAAGCTGCCGCGCGACGTCACGCGGTAGCTGCGTATCCGTATCCAAGGTGATGGCGTACTTCACGTTTGCTAAACAAGACGTATCGCCGACGATACATGAGAAGCGTTTGTCGGCATTGCTATACATTCCATTGCGCAGCAATGCATTCAAGTCGGCAAGTTTGCCGCGCTTACGTTCATAGCCCATCCAGATGTGTTCTTGCGGATTCCAGCGGCGCGGGCGATGAAAAAGAAAGAAAATACTCTTGTCCGCAGTGCCGTATTTTGTATTGAGCGTCTTGATTCGATCCTGGGCCAGTTGCAATAACGGCTCGTCTTCAGCGAGTACTTCTTCATGTGCGTCTCGAAAATCCGTCAATAACCCAAAATAGAGATTATCATCCTGATTTGCCAGAAAGCGGACTTCCAGCGCTTCGATTAAATCGTCGACACTTTGCGGATTACTAAGCATCGTCGGCACAACCACCAGTGTCCGCGATTGCGCTGGCATACCAGCGGAAAAATCCATGCGTGGCAACGGATGCGGGCGCACAAAAATGGTTGTCAGCCAATTCACCAGGGCAAGCGCCAACTGGCTGGCAGGCAGCAGCGTGAGAACACCGATCAACAGGGGAAATTTATCTGACACATCCTGCGTATAAACTATCGCCATCAGGCTGGCGCTGAACAGCAGTGTGAGTAATGCTATGAGTCCGAGGTAGATACCCAATGAACGCTGCGACCCCATTTTCACGAGCGCGGCCACAAGGGAGAAGCGCAATTGCGCACTTGTCTCAAGCTTTTGCAAGCCTCGGTCAATTAGGTAGAAACCGACATGCGCCGCACGTTCGCCATCATCTGGATGCGCTACCTGAGCCTCATGTGCGAGCTGAACCGCACTGCGCGCTATTTCAACTTCAGTAAGGGAACTCCGCTTTGCAATCTTTTCAATCACATGCCGATAACGGTCGCGCGTGGCAAAATCCATCTTGCTATAGGCTCCACCCGGATCCTCGCGCAATGTTCGCTCAACGACACTCATGTTCTCGACGAATTCGCGCCAATCCATCCCACCCAGAAAACGTAAGCTGCCAATGCTGTGGCTAATGGAAACCTGATCAGCAGCCTGATGCTGATTTTCTGACTGCACTAACCGCTCTATAGTCAACCCCGACTCGGCAAGCACTTGTTCAATCCAGGTCAGTGGCAAAGCCAAAGCCTGACCATGCCCTTGCAGTCGGCGCGCAAATTCCGCTACGAACGGCGTTGACATCGGCGGTTTCGAGTGCGCCATGTCTGCTATCACTAGCACCAGACTTTTGGGGTCCGTCTCCGCAGCTGTCACCAGCTTTTCTGCCCACACATTGGCAAGGTCGCAGTCGATTCGATCGGCGGCGATGCGAATGGCAACACGCCGCAGGTTCTCGATCAGCGCCAGCCGCAACATAATGGGGATAGCCCATAACTCGCCTAATTTGAGCGCACTTACCGTCTGGTAAGCCGCAACAAAGCGGCTGAGACTTTCCGAGTCTACACGTCCATCCCCATGGGAAATGATCTCCAGCGCAATATCGTAAACACGCGGCAGCCCAGCCGAAGGTCCATTCGACAATCGGGGTAACTCCCGGCTATACCCTTTAGGCATGTGACGCCTGGCGGTGCGAATCTGCTCTTCGATTAAATAAAAATTATCGAGCAGCCATTCGCTGGCTGGCGTGATCTGCTGGTTAGCCCTTACTGCCGCCGTGAGCCGCCCACAGACTTCGATCAATACCGCTTCGTTTGCCGCCAAGCGCGGCATCAAGTAGTCTTGCGGGCGTTCTCGCGCCAATTCATGCGTAGCCGCGAGATCTCTACCTCGCTGCTCCATCTGATCTGCGCTGAATAATTCCGAGCGCAATGGCGGCTCATTGAAGGCATCGTTCAGGCGGATTCCACCTCGCAAGTTTACGCTCAAGCCGCGCAAATATTGGAAGAAGCGATTGGCATTCATCCTCATTTAAAAAGGTGCTCCAATCTGGGCGAGCGTTTCAATGCCCATTTCCCAGCAATACCAATGATTGGATGAATCAGACTCCGGCATAACACCTCCTATAAAAGTGCATATCCAAGTGGAATGAACACGTATCCAGTACACGCTGTTTGTAGTAACGGCCGGTCAAACTCACTCATATACGATCCAGGATGGACTGAATCAAATACCCGGGTATTTGATTGGGTTACCGAACCAGATAGCATCGCCGACACAGAGAAGCCGGCAACTGATTTTTAAGAAATTCTGAATAGGCCTGATTACTTCGTTCCCACGCAAACGGAACCTGAGAAAGCCAGCGTAAGATATTCTCCTCCTTCGACTTCTCGATTGAAGGAGGAGAATTCATGACTTATCCGCAGGTTCCTTGAGTGGGTTCTGCTTGTTCCCTGCAACGCCCTACGTATCATTCCTCTGAAATATATACCGCATACGCTGACAATAAATACAATGGATGACAGTTAAACAATATAACAGCTTACCGTCACTTGACTCGCATATCATTTTTGACAGACTGCACACCTTTAACACTGCGCGCAACCTCAACCGCCCTATTGATTTCTGCCTGGGAACCAACAAAGCCACTCAGCTGGACGCGACCCTGAAAGGTTTCGACGTTGATTTCGTAGGTTGACAGAGATGGTTCATTGAAAATTGCCGCTTTAACTTTCGTAGTAATGACAGAATCATCGATATAATCTCCGGTTCCCCGTTGACCTGGCGCCGATGCGCAGCCCAAAAATGAAACCATCAGAACAGTTAAGAAGAAAGCGGATAAATGGCGCGTGAATTGTGTCATGACATGGTTCTCCCAGTTGATTGACGAAACTAAATATCTCTCGATAAATACCCTTAGATCTTCCAGATTAAAGGACACCTGGTTTGCTACAGTGCAATCGCTATGAAATACATCGTAATCGCTCTGCCCGGAATTGCCCCTCAGAATAGGCAGTTCCGCAACTTTACCTCGCCCCTGGACGCCACACCACATCCACTGTAGCTTATGGATTCCATTATTACAGGGATATCCCGTTTAAGTATGTACGCTAGCACACAAAGAATAATTGAATAACCGGGGTCAGGAATAACCGGGGTCAGTGTAGATTTACATTAACCTGTTCACGTACTTTGTCTTTCTTCCATCAGCCGACAGATCGCCCTGTCTTTCTGGCTGACACATCCTAATTTTACGAGGCTCAATACCTCCAAGGTCGGCTTCACCCGTTACCCCTGCATCTCGCCTGCTTTCATACTTACGCATCAATCTGACCGTTACCGGCCCGACTGCAAGGCTCATACCCAGTCCGTGTCCAGGAGACTGTCCGAGACTGATCTACTGCGGACGAACCTGCCAGGCTGGATTTTTCGATCCTTTTCGTTGAATAGAACCACTATTCGCCTCAAATGATCGAAAAATCCCGCTCAGCCAGCTTCGCCCTCGCTACGATCACTATTCTCGGACAGTCTCCTAGCGGTTACCCGAGCGGGATTCCCACCCGCTAGAATGTGCAGCATTGCAAGACCGCTGCTGATCTCCTTTCACTTTTCACAGCGTTATATCGACGACTGCCAGCAGATTTATGACGAAGTACAAGCCATCTACCCACGTGTCGCCCTGCCACCAGCCGGCATCACAAGCAGGCCTACATCCTGAATCCTTGTCGCGGCCTGGTTCTCTGGACACCGGCTCCGCAATCCGCATACACGCTGCATCATGCATATAATGCAGCGTGTATGCAGACACCACTCGGCGCGCACTTTTCCGAATGCGGTGCAAAATATCAGCCATTGACGGAGACTCAGAGCTCTCGATTTGGCAATACCCGCTGGAAATTCATGCAATTTAGCAATAGGATACGGCTGGGGGTTATGGACAGACACAAACCCGGTCAGCGGCAATCATTCTCTACAGGCGGACATGCGGCGATCATTCAGCCGCCATTCGCCTCAACCACAAGGATATTGGCATGTTGGAATCATCATTTCGTATCGGTTCGGTCTTCGGCATACGCATCGGTGTGCACTACACATGGTTCATCGTTTTTTTTCTGCTGGTCAGCTCACTTTTTATCGCGTTCAGAAGCGATCATCCGGATTGGAGTGCGCACGCCACCTTGCTGACCGCTTTGGCCACCACATTGCTTTTTTTCGTCAGCATCATCCTGCATGAGCTTGGCCACAGCGTGGTGGCAATCGCTCGTGGCGTCAAGGTGCGCTCGATTACCCTGTTCATTTTCGGGGGCGTGGCACAAACCGCGAAAGATGCCGATACCGCAGCAACCGAATTCCTGATCGCGATTGCTGGCCCGCTGGTCAGCTTCGCGCTGGCCGGCTTGTTTTATTTGCTGCAATTTGGATTTTCGCCGTACAGTGAAACCGCCTCGGAAACATTCAGCTGGCTGATGACGATCAATCTCGTGGTCGCCATCTTTAATTTAATACCCGGTTTTCCACTGGATGGCGGCCGAGTCTTCCGCGCCATCGTATGGGGCATCAGTGGCAATGCCATCAAGGGGATGCAATGGGCGGTCGTCAGCGGCAAAATCGTCGCTTTTGGTTTAATGGTCTCCGGTATGTTGATCGCTTTGCAGACAGGCATGCTGCTGAACGGGCTATGGCTGATAGGCATAGGCTGGTTCTTACTCACCGTGGCGGAAGGCAGCAAACGCGCCTATTTCATGGAACGGCTGGCCGGCAATGTCTCCATCGGGGATGTCATCCAGAAAGAAGTGCCCATGATAGCGGCCGACAGGAGCATACTCCACTGGGTAGACGAGCAAATGTTGCTGACCGGGCGGCGCGCAAGTCTGGTCACCGAAGATGACCAGACCATTGGCCTGATCACACTCAGTGACGCAATCAAATGCCCGCGCACGCAGTGGTCAAACACCCCGGTACGCGAAATCATGACGCCACTCGACCGTCTGTATATCGTCAAGCCAACCGACAGTATCCTGGAGGTCTTTCACATCATGCAGCAACATGGCATCAACCAGGTACCGGTCGTCGACCAGAAGCGGATCGTCGGCTGGATCGATCGCGAACATATCCTGAGAATCCTGCAATTACACGTAGAAGCTGGGCGCTGAACAATAGCCAGGATGTTAAAATCGACTGTTCATTTATCTTAGAAGGATGCTCACATTATGAATTCAAGATATTTCCTATGCGCGCTGGTGCTGGCAATGGCACTGGATGCCAATGCAAACAGCTCCACTATCGATGCGGCGATTGGCGGCGCACTGGGCGGCGCGGCGGGCGCCGCAATTGGCAATGAGATCGGGGGGCGCGATGGCGCAATCGTTGGTGGCGCGCTGGGTGCCGCGATAGGCACAACGGTCACCACCGACCGGAACCGGCGGCATGCCGAACCTTTTCCCAGATACCGGCGCCATGATTATGGATACCCTGCCGGCGGCATGCGCCCAGGTTATCACTGCCCACCTGGACTCGCCAAGCAAGGGCGCTGCTGATTCAAGACCTGATCAGAAAAGTGCTGAATAAGCCTAACCAGCTGTTTGCAAACACCAGATGACTGCGCATACGGCAACATGATGCGTACCCATACGCATCGATATTTCCAAAAACAATCGGCAACCGCCCCTGCCATTTGCCTAGGAGGCTGTCCGAGAATAGCGATCGTAGCGAGGGCGAAGCTGCCAAGCGGGATTTTTCGATCATTTGAGGCGAATAGTTGTTCTATTCAACGAAAAGGATCGGAAAATCCCGCTTGGCAGCTTCGTCCGCAGTAGATCAGTCTGTTCTCGGACAGCCTCCTAGAGCATAGGGGTCTCACATAAATGAGCATAGCCCCATTTATCAAATTGCCATGCTTTTTATACGTTCAGCTTGAAATCTGCTCGGCATTCGTTTACCGTCTAGATTGACAATAGCTATATTTACTGATCGAGTCGCGATTAGCCTATCAGCCGGCCAAAAAGGACAATGCAATATGTTCAACTTAGCCTCCATGCTCAATTTAGGCTCCACCGACCCAGTCGTCGGGAAAGCCCACACAGTAGTCAAATGCTCCGCCAGCAAGGTATTCCACTACATTGGAGACGGGCTTTTTGAAAATTATCCAAAATGGTCACCTGAAGTTAAAGAGCTTGAGCAACTCACACCGGGTCCGGTTGGATTGGGTACCGAAGGCAGACAGGTACGAGTTGATCAAGGGCGCCGCTCTGAGTCCCGGTTTAAAATCTTCGCATATGAAGCAAATACTCGCGTGACGCTGGTTGGGATATCCGATCCCTTTCGCTGCATGTATGACTTAGAAGATATTAATTCGGGAGAATCCACCAAGCTGACATTTACTTTTGAACTACTTGAACTATTGATGGTGATGCGCCCACTCGAAGGATTAGTGCGTATTGCCATTAAGGAGGGTGCTGAAAGAACCGTGCAGAACATCAAACGACTAGTAGAGGCGGATGCATCCCTGAGAACGCCTACTCGTTAATACTGAATCAGTATCCAAGTCTGCGATGGATATTAATAAATAAAATTATGTTTTTTTGACCAGCCCTGCTAATTGGTCGAAATCAAAGGAGGTTTGATGGCACAGAATATTTCTTCCAACATACAAACACCCCAGGTTGATGATCGTCCGTTATGGGATGCGATATTCGCCGTTTATGGCTATCCAGCGCTTTTTTTAGCGCACCGGCTAAAGCTTTTCTCCTTGCTGGCTCATGGACCACTCACCCTGGCCGAAATCAGCGACTCACTTAAAATCAACCAACGTCCGGCCGAGGCCATTCTGACGGCAGCCACTGCCTTGGGCTTTCTAACTTTGCAAGAAAAGCGCTATTCACTGACGGCGGTGGCAAGGGAGTATTTGCTCGAAGAAAGCCCAAGCTATTTTGGCTATTTGTGGGATTTGGTGATCGACAACTACCAAGCATGCTCTTACTCAAGTATTGAGAAGGCGATACTCACGAATTCCCCCCAAATCTATGGCGGAGGGGATATTTATAAATCTCATGAAGAGCAAATCGAACTCCTTCACCGCTTTACTGCTGGGATGCATAGCATGAGCATGGCATCCGCACTTTACTGGCCAACCGTTCTGGATTTGTCCATGCACAAGGTGATGCTGGATATTGGCGGCAGCTCGGGCGCACATTCGATTGGGGCAGCCTTGAAATTACCCAATCTACAGGCGCTGATACTCGATTTCCCACAGGTTTGCGAAGTCGCTCAGGAATATATTGCACAGTATCACTTACAAGATCGCATCAAAACCGTTGACTGCAATATCTGGATCGATGGCTGGCCATCGGCCGATCTTCATTTTTTCTCCAGTGTTTACCATGATTGGCCGCCAGAGAAAGGCCATTTCCTGACTTGCAAAAGCTATGAAAGCCTTGAACCAGGAGGTCGCATCGTCATCCATGAGATGCTTTATAACGATGAAAAAACCGGTCCTTATGCTTCTGCCGCGTTCAGCATGATGATGATGAGTTGGACGGAGGGTAAACAATATTCCGGCAAAGAGCTGTCTTCAATGCTGCAGGAAGTGGGGTTCAAGGACATTCAGATACATAAAGCGCTTGGTTACAACAGCATCGTGACTGGGGTCAAACCATAGAAATATATGCCTGTGAACCATTTTCAGCAACGCGACAGATGTGGCCGGTCCCTGTCCGGGCGGTACATGGCGGTATTGATCAGTACGCAAGCGCACCCGACGACTGGATCGTCACCGGCCCCTGCGTAGGGTGCGCCATTCAGATTTGAGAAGTATTTCAGGAGGAGATTCCATCGAGACATTGAAACATCTGCCGAGGTGGACCGGAATATAAAGTCATTCCCTCCTCCCTGATACATATCCACCCTATTCACCGCTCCCCTCCAGCACCAGCCCCATGGGGATGTTGTTCGTATAGATGCCATCGATCCCAATCGCCGACAGGAACATCCATTCCGGTTCGGTATCCACTGTAAAAGCTGTCACGGCGAAGCCCAGGGCGTGGAGCTGGTTGACAAACAAGGCGGCGCCATCTGGCTGTGCAAATTCCAGTTGCATGGTATCAGCTTATCGAGTGTAACCAGCTGCGCACCCAGACTGAATGCCACACTGACATATTCATCCAGCGAACGATAGCCGGGCAAGCGGAAGAATGCGCCGGTTTCAGCCCACTGCAAATCGAATCCGTCACCCTTGTCTATCAAGGTAACCGGTAGCCCGGTGATCGCCGCCACCTCTTCCTGGCTGAGCAGCTGCAGCATATTGACGGAAAAATTGCGTTTGATCGCTGGCGCTTCAGCGGCGAATATTGCCATCAGTTTCGGCGAAAATGTTTCGATGATCACTTGCCCAGTGCTTCGGGTTCTTTCCACGGCACGCAATACGGCAGCGACCAGCTGTGACTCCGTGGTGTCAGCGGGATCACACAAGGGAGAGGGTGTCTTGACTTCGATATTCACCAGGCCGCTAATGTGATCACGGTTTTTGACCGGATGGCGGTAAGAAAATGGTTTGGCGACATGCAGCACTTGCATCAGTGTCGGCACATAGGGCAGACGCTTTTTCAACTGTCCAAACGTCAGGCGATTGACACAGGTCAGGTCGCTCAGGAAATCATCGTGCAATGCGACGGCATGCCCATCCGCTGTCATGACTACGTCGACCTCGACGATGCTCACACCCGCTCTGAAAGCGCGCATGACCGATGCGATCGTATTTTCTATGGGAATTTCTGGGTTCTCGCCCAGATTTTCTCCATATCCCCGATGGCCGATCACAAACGGGCGCGGCTTCTCCGCCAGCAAGTCATCGATGGTCCAGCGCAGCTGTCTATCCAGATCGGCAGCTGCAGCACCGGAAAACAGCCCTATAACAGCACTGACAACTATCGCACCCAGGCAACTGGATAATTTCATGATACCTCCCTGTATGAAAATTGCGGATACATGACGGACCGCTCCGCCCTGATCGGGCCTGTCTTTTCAGCCGGTATTGCTTATATAAACATGGCATGACCGGCATACCGGTGCGCTGCCTGCCTGTCCCAGCCTGGATGCGCGGATTGAGTCTACCCGATTCCGGCATGTCCCATGCGCCGATTATTCCCAAAATGCATACTGCCCACTTCTCTACTATGGAAATATGGCATTATTGTGACAATGGTATGACAATCACTGCTGATAATTGGATAGAATTGGATAAATGCATTCAGCGACTCATCCCTTCTTGCGTGCCATCAGTGGCCAGACTGCCTGGGCCAGCCTGCATCACAAGCTTGCACAGTGCTTTCTGTTGCTATGCCTGGCCACGCCTGCCTATGCGCAGCTTTGCGGGGACTGTCTGGACATCCTCATGCCCAAACAGGTATACACCCCTTCCGAACCCATCACGCTGTCGCTCAGCATCGCCGCTGGGGAAATCCCGGAAAACATAGTAGATGCCTATGTGGCCGTTGTGTGGCCGGACAAGCGGATCTCGTTTCCCATGCAAAAACCAGGCTGGCTGTTACGCGATGTCCATGAAGAAGCGCTGATTTTGCCCACGCATGCAGGCATGGCCACTGGTCAGTACCAGATTTTCTTTGTCCTGGCCAAGGTTGATACCGATCCCCTTGACGAAAGCAACTGGCTGGCAGAAAAGCGCATTGATCTGGCCCTGCTGCCGCCTAACCGGCACGACGTGCCTGCCAGCCTGCCAACCGCCCATGCCAGTGAATTGCCGCCAGTGATCGTGCACGGGGGCGGCATGATCACTGGACAAATTTACAGCAATTCCCTGCAGGCACTGACTGCTGCCTACCAGGCTGGCCACCGTTGCTTCGAGGTCGATTTCTCCTGGACCAGCGATGGCCATCTGGTTCTGATTCATGACTGGATGTCCACTTACCGGCGTTTTTTTGACCAGCCTGCTGGCGCGCCCACCCTTGCCCGCTTCACCAGCCTGACCATGAAATACGGGCTGACCCAGATGCGTTTCGAGGATCTGATCAGCTGGCTGTCCAGTCACCCAGCTGCGATGATCATCACGGATATCAAGGATGACAACCTCGCCGGTCTGCGTTACATCATGCGCCACAGCGCCGGCATGCAATACCGCTTCATCCCGCAGATTTACCAGCCAGACGAATACCGCCCCGCCCGCGAACTGGGTTTTCAAAGACTCATTCTCACACTCTATCGCGCCAATCTGAGTGATCAGGCGCTACTGGATTTTGTCGACTCGCACGCGCTGTCAGCCGTCACCATGCCAGTGAATCAGTCGCTCTCAAGCAATGTCGTGGCCGAACTCAATCAGCGCAATGTGCCGGTCTATGCCCATACCGTCAATCAGGCGGCGTTCTTCAGCTATTTGCAATCCCAGGGAATCAAAGGAATCTACAGTGATGTACTCTTACCGCAAGATTAGACCGTTATATCTGTTGGTCATCGCCCTTTACGGCTTACTGGCCGCCCCGGTCCTGGCATCGTTTCATTACAGCCAACACCATGGACTGGTCTGGCTGCTGCTGGCGTTGGCTGGATTGGTCTGCTTCATGGCATGCGGAGGGTGGATCGTTGCCGGCATCACCCGGCTCTGGCAACGCCGGCTGGCGGCCTGCACGCTGGCAGGCTGTGCCGCGTTGCTCCTGTTGTTGCGGCTCATCTCTTTTTATTTCCAGGGTGAAAGCTTCAATACCCGTTTCCTTTATCACCTGAATACCGACAGCCTTGCGGCATCTGCCGCTTATCTGCCACTGATGGCCGCCAGTGTTCTGTTTCTGACCGGATGTCTTTGGCTGACATGGCAAACCGTCGCTCATTTGCCGCCGAGGCCGGCCGACACGAGCTGGCGCAAATTCTCACCACTGGCACTGACATTCGTGTTGATGCTGGTGCTGGAACCGGATCTCGCCCGGCTCTCTGCTGCTCAATGGCAGCTGTTGTCACAGCAAGAGCCAGCGCCTGCCCTGGATAACATCGACTGGAAGCAGCTCGGGCTCAACCGAGCAGCGCTCACTCCACCCCCAGGCCCCGTCACCCCCGGCAAAAATCTGGTGCTAATTTACCTTGAGAGTCTAGAGCGTCTCTATACCGATGAACAGGCGTTTCCCGGCCTGACGCCCAATCTGAACCAGCTGATGAAAACCGGCTTGTTATTCGACAATATGCTGCAGACCGAAGGGACCGACTGGACAGTTGCCGGCATGACCGCCTCGCTATGCGGCACGCCATTACTCTACGGGCTCGGGCCGGGTGGCAGCAATGATGTCCTGCAAGGCGGTTTTCTCAATCAGGCAACCTGCCTGCCGGACATCCTGAAGCGGGCCGGCTACTACCAGGTCTACATGGGCGGTGCAGCCACTGAATTCGGTGGCAAAGGCACGCTGCTCAGCAAGCATGGTTTTGATCAGGTCAAAGGTAAAAACCAGTTGATACCACTGCTGGCAGATCCCTCCTATTTGAACGGCTGGGGACTCTATGACGACAGTCTGTTCGACTTGGCCGCGCAGGAATTCGAACGGCTGGCTACGCTGCAAAAGCCATTCAACCTCACCCTGCTGACTCTGGACACTCACCATCCCAGCGGCCACCCGTCCGCTTCCTGCCCCCGTTATCCGGCGATCGACAATAGCATTCTGCATGCCGTACACTGCACAGACCACCTGGTCGCGCGCTTTCTGGAACGCATCAGCCAGCATCCGGCCTGGAAGAATACCGTCGTTGTCCTGCTGAGCGATCACCTAGCCATGCGTAACGTTGCCCAGCCGCTCTATCCAGACGACTATGACCGGCAACTGCTGTTTCTGGCATTGAACACCCCGCTCAAATCAAGCGTGGCCGATAGCGGCACCCATATGGATGTGGCCCCGACTGTCCTGGATTTGCTGGAGGTTCAGCACTCGGCAGCATTCCTGGCAGGCAACAGTCTGCTGGAAACAGCACAACCACAGGTCGATGTCTATGCCCAGTCACGCCTGGATGCAATTCAGTATCTCAATCTCAACCTGTTGACCGGCGCAGCTGGCGGTATTTGCGACCACGCCCAACTGTTCTCGGCCCAAAATCACAAGCTGCTGATCTCCAAGCGTGAGGTTCCGCTGTCCATGTCCGGCATGCCGTTGCCATTCGAATCCATGGGCACAACCCATGGGTTGATCGCCCTGCTCAACGACCGGGGTACTGTGACCTCAACCTTTGCGGTCAATCTGCGCAACCTGGCGCATGCGCTTTACCAGTATCGCGACCACCCCTTCATTGTCATCGCGCCTGCCGTCAGCCTGCCGTTCCGGTCGGTGGACATGGCGGCGAATGATGATGAGATCGTGGCCGTGTTGGGCAAACTGGGCGGCGAACAACTGATTCTGGGTAAGGCACCCAATCTGGAATCGCTTCATCTTAGCAACAGCGGTTGTCAGCAAGTGCTGACCCATGTCATGTCCAGCCAGACAGACAGCGACAACACAGCCTATCTGGCAAACTTATGTCAGCCAGACACGCCGGCGTCCAATACAGTCGACCCTGCCACCGGCGCACTGCATCTGACACGGCTGGCGCATGAAGATGGCTTGTTCCAGGTAACCCTGGCCAATACCGGCCCCAATCGTTATGAAGTGGTTGCCCTGGAAGGACTGGCGGATGACATTCGTCCGGATGAGCCGGATTCCTGTCATGCCTATTATGGCCATGGTGAAGTCATCATCCCCGCCATCGAGGAAGCAGGCCGGCTATCGGCCCGTGTCCTGCAACAGATCCCGGGAGAAACCCTGCAGTTCAGCTTGCTCACCGAATTGTTCCTGACACAACCGTAACGGAAGCTGCACACAGCAAGAAGCCTGAATGCTGCGCAGGCTTTATGAGGTGCCCGAGCGCATCCGTTCCAGTTTCAATCAAACTGCCATTCCCCCACCGCTCTCCGGCGGGCCACATGTGAACAGATGCTATACAATTGGCACATTCGTTTTTTGATCATCTGCTTCCGAATTATTTACAGCGCACGCAATGCGCGCTACCCGTATTCAGCAACAGCAATTTTCATGCGTAGATACTCTGTCTTCAGTCAAGCAAAATTTACATATTAGCGCCCTTTATTTTGAAAAACTTGTCACCATCAAACGGCATGTTGTTATGCAGCA
>NZ_FNOY01000081.1 GCF_900107165.1 Nitrosomonas halophila | reverse complement strand
GCCCTGACGGGCAACTCCAAATGTATCGGTAATCTTGCTTTTTTACACAAAAACCCTGTCAAGCACTTTTTGCATTTTTTTCGCTGAATAGTTACCAAAAATATTTGTTTTTCTCCAGAATTTTTTTGACCTGAAGCGCAGTGCATGGCCAACACCAGGGCGGGCGTGAAGCCACCCAGTAGGGAGAACTGATCTACTCCCTCAAACTTGCGAGTTAGCAGCCATCTACGACTACTGGCTGTACAAGGTTCCAACAAGAGCAGCTGGAAATCTGTGTACTGTCGGCGCAAGGAACTTCGGAACATCGTGTGCAGGACAACCACAGAAACAGTTTGATGGGAGATGGCGAGAGTCTGATCTCTACCCACATTTCAAGATATTTGCGCAAGCATTCTCGTGTGGTTGCTATCTGTCACCTTGTTTTATGGCTGAACATATTTCCTATCGTAGCTGAAGCTAGTTAAATTATCTATATGGCATGTATGCCATATAATTCACCATGGAACTTTGTCAGATTCAAGCGCTCAGATAAGTATCTGAAAAAAAAACAGTAGTTTTTATTTTCGTCAAACAAGAGAGGACAGTTGCCATGAAAGTCTTGAAATCCGGAAGTTGCGTGAGTTTGATTCGATTAACTGAAACTTTCTCAGCAGCCCGGAATTGCCCTAAATCAAATTTCGTCCAGAAACCTGATTGGTAGCGTTCGTTTCTGATTTCTGAATTTCTTCGGAAATTCTGATTTTATGCAGTAAGGAGTGGTTTCAATGTCTATAAGCATATCAAATGATAAGGTTATAAAGCAGGCTTATGATATATCTGAGTGGTTCGATGCCAAATACTATAAATTCGGTCTATTGCCCATATTGGGAGTAGCGGTTTTCTGGGTTTGGTTTCAACGTACCTACGGTTATTCAGTTGGTCTGGACTCGATGGAGCCGGAATTCGACCGGATTTGGATGGGCCTGTGGCGCGCTCACATGATAATCTTGCCTACTGTAGCGCTTATTGTTTGGGGGTGTTTGTGGCGGACTCGCAATACTGCCGAGCAGCTTTCCAGCCTGACCCCAAAGCAGGAGATAAAACGGTATTTCTATTTTCTCATGTGGCTTGGAACTTATATGTTCGCCGTTTACTGGGGGTCAAGCTTTTTCACCGAACAAGACGCGTCATGGCATCAGGTGATTATCAGGGACACAAGTTTTACACCCAGTCATATACCTCTATTTTATGGCGCTTTCCCGTTGTATATCATTATGGGTATATCGACACTCCTGTATGCCAATACACGATTGCCCCTGTATAACAAAGGCACATCGTTTCCATTGGTAATGACAATAGCCGGACCGTTGATGAGTCTGCCCAATGTCGGTCTGAATGAATGGGGCCATGCCTTTTGGTTCATGGAAGAGTTATTCAGCGCTCCGTTGCACTGGGGCTTCGTCGTCTTGGCTTGGGCCGCTCTATTCGCCGGTGGGCTTGCTGTTCAGATCATGGCGCGCTTTTCCAACCTACTGGATGTGGAATGGAACAAGCAAGACAGATCCATACTGGATGATGTCGTAAAAGCCTAGTGGTATAAGGGGGTCAAAATATAACTCAATTGGCCTCATGCCTGATTCTGATAATCTATTAGCACGTCTTCGCAGCCAGTTTACAACTGGCTGCCCCAATAACAGGTATGTAAACAGAAATGCTTAGTTCTGAATTCAGCTTCTTGGGCCGATTCTTGCCCTGATGAAATACTATCTTGCGCTTCTTAGTTATAGCTTACTCAAAAATTATAAATGTTTGTTTCTGAATTGAAATATCGTATAAATCAATATTTAAGTGCAAGGTTTTTTAACAAATTATGCGAAAACCCTTGAACTTTGTGCGTTTGCCCGGCGAGCACGTTTGAGATCCTGTTGCCATAGAATATCTCCGATACGAAGGATATTTCTGGTAACAATGGACGGTGCAACGTACCGTTCAAACCCGTTGATGCCATGATCCGGACATTTATCCAGACCATGCACTTCCAATGCTTGGATTGCCGATTGGTTGATGGCTTGACGGGATAGGAGAAGTGGCGGGTTTATCACGAAGCTTTTTAATTACACCATAAATGCACCGATTTATTATAATATATTGTTTTTTAACAAACAACGAGTCCTCTTCTGGGCACCAACTCATTGTTTCACCAAGTATTTAAATTGGTGACAAACCTAATTGCATCAATAGATTAATTGGCACTGGCTGGTTGTTGATGCAATAAACTCACGCATTGGCACCCATCTTATAATCATCACGCCAGCTTTGCATCATAAATTATTCCGGATGTAGCGATTAAGGGGGCGGCATTCCCTTTACTTTTTTGTCACCAGCAGGTGGCGGCGTCGGGGCCAGAACCCGGCAGGCCTGGTGTGCCATGCGCAAGGCGGTGGGCGCTGTTCCTTTTTTCCAGTGAAGAGAATGATGTTGTGCGTTCAGCTTCGGATCGCGGGTAGTTGTTCGTCTTTTGGTACAAACCTTAGAGCAATGCCGTTATTGCACCAGCGTTCGCCACGCGGGGGCGGGCCGTCCTGTATCAAGCCGTGCCGTTCACTCTGCAGTGCAGTCTTAATCGTTGCTGGTCGTCTATTTTAATTTCATGACTCGGTGAGTTGCTCATATGGCAAAGCAATGCTTCGACAAAGCGAGAAAGCTGATAGAGGCTGCCAATAGTGCAGACCCGAATCTGGAAATCAGCCAAGGGAAAGCATGGCCGAAAGCACTGCTTTACTCGCATCGCATGTCAGACATGCTCGAACGCTATGCGCCCGATGCCGATGATGCCATGAAGCTGGCGGTGAGTGCGCAACACATTCAGCGCTGGCAATCGCCGCGCAGTGGTTATCCGATGAACCGCAGAGGTTATCATCAATGGCGTGCCGGGTTGTATGAATTTCATGCGAACACTGTTGCCGATTTGCTTGCCAAGGCTGGATATGAGAATGCATTCATTGCTCGCGTCGCGCAGGCCGTTGGGAAGAAATCGCTCACGACCAACCCGGATACCCAGCTCTTGGAGGATGTTGCCGGGCTGGTTTTTCTTGAGCATTATCTACTCGACTTCGTTGATAAACATCCTGAATACGACCAACAGAAGTGGCTCGATATTATTCGCAAAGTTTGGAACAAGCTGTCCGTCCAGGCGCGTCAGTATGTGCTCGCGGGGCATGTCTCATTGCCAGAAGCGCTGGCTGCGATGATCCGTAAGGCAGTGTCGGAATAAAACCGGTTCTTGTTGCATATCTCAAGTCACTCCGTCATCCGCAGCATGCTGGAACGGCTGCAATTGGCTGCGCTGTCATTCTGGCGCGTTTCGCTGGGAAGGGTCTCTGGTGAAAGCCGGGGCAGGTGGACGCGCGCCGCTTGCGGCACGCTGTTGTTGCGCGGCGGTAGCCCACCAATCCAGCTGGATAAAGGTTCTGGCAAAATATTTTGCCCATTCCTGCCCGTCCACACCATCAAGGAAATTGCCGTCTGTTCCCAGTACCTCATGGGCTCTGGGCATATGGATCATCGCCGAGACGGGTAGGCAACCGAGCTCGGATAGGAAGGCGCGCATGCCCATGGCGGCCCGCACGCCGCCCCATTGGCCTGCCGAATAAGTGACAATCGCACTGGGTTTGTATGAGAACAGCGAACTGCCGAAATGATTCAGCAGGTGTGCCAGGGCGGGACTCATGGAATGGTTGTATTCCGGGCTGACCATGATGAATCCGTCCGCGCCTGCTATGCTTGTTGCCAAAGATTCAAGCGCGGCAGGGGCTTTGCCGTGCGCATAGGCGAAATGGGGTTTGAAGGGAGAGGCCAGTTCGTAATCAAGCGGGTCGACGAGTGCCGCGCAATGGCTGCCCTGGTTGATTGCGGCAATGCATGCCCGCGCGACGCGCAGCCCCAGCCGGGGCGGACTGGGGGGTGCGCTGTTTCTCGTCGATCCGAGGAATACCAAAAATTTCAGAGGCATATCTGGTGATTCTGTCATGTTTTAAACTCGTTAATCTGAACGTCTGGACGAGCATTATTCCATTCTACTTGAGTCTGCATGCTGAATAATATTTGACGCGTCAAGGGAACGTTTGTAAATTGAAACTGCTTGACAGATAAAAAGCGGATATCTTTCTGTTCCCCGGTTAGCTTATGATCAACGCACCGGGAACATTTCCGGGCTGCCTCATTTGCTTGCGTAAAATTGGAGCATGCGATGATCTCTTCAAAATATATTCCCATTATAAAAATACGGCCCATCATCGTGGGCGTCGTGTTTTCCATATCGTTATCTGTTCATGCCGAAGACAGCGCGCAGCCGCGTGACGGTGAAATCGTCTATGCCAAAATATGCGGATATTGTCATGATGTTGGCATAGGTCCGAATATCAAAGACCGGCAACTGCCTCCGGAATACATCCACTATATCGTGCGGCGTGGGTTGCGGGCCATGCCCGCTTTTCCCGAACCCTATATCAGCGACGAAGAGCTGAAGCAGATTGGACGGTTCATCTACTGATTGGTCAACAAAAAATGGAGAGGAATCATGGATGCTCAACGGCGTTTGCTGCTTAAGGGGATGGTTGTGGGCGGCTTATCGGGTCCGGGATTGATCGGGTCGGGTATGAGTCTGGCAAATGATCCGGCAAAGTCTGCGATGCACGCAGAGTCCACAAAGCCCATTCTGGCACTGGTGAATGACAGGGCCGAATACTCGGCCTTTATTCAAGGGGTGCAGGCAGCTGACCATTCGGGTTCATTGCAGTTGCACGATACCAGTCTGGGTTTGGATTTTTTGCTGACATTGCAGCGTCATGTTCAGGATGCGCGGGGGGAATATATCGTGGGCTTGGTGGATGATGCCTGTGGCACGCTTATCGTTGAACTCGCGCGCGCCGCGGGTGCACGTGTGTACTGGCTTGGCCAACATGCAGTCAGTCTGGACCGATCACACCATCAGTTACTCAGCAGCCAAATGGCTGACGGTTGCGCAGCCTCGTTGATCCAGCAACTTGTCGTGCATGGCGCCAGTTGCGATCTGGATCGGCAGTCGGCAGGAAGGGGAATACAGTCTTCCAGACTCACGCAAAATTTGTGTGGTGTGGCAGACAGAGACCGTGGGCAGTGGGCCGTGGATCTCGGCCATGGGCTTGCCAGTCTCGGCCGGACGGTGATTCCGGCGGCGCCCAGGATGGATGCCGGCCTGATGCCAGCGACGGGTCATTTTATTTCGTTTGCTTTTGAGATTTAGGGGGGCTGTCAACATGGGTGAGCAGAAATTCGACGTACTGCCGCGAGGGGTGAACCAGCAGGCGTTTCTGAAAGCTGTCGAGGCATTTCGTAAATTGCTGGGTGATGAGAACGTTTTGACGAAACCTGAGCAATTGATCGCCTATATGAAGATCATGATGCCAGTGGATGAAGCGGAACACGCGCCATCCGCTGCGCTGACAGCGACAACAGTGGAGCAGATCCAGGCAATCGTGAAAATCTGTAACGAGTACAGGATCCCGATATGGACAATTTCCACCGGCCGCAACTTTGGCTATGGCTCGGCTGCTCCCCATCACCGCGGTCAGATCATCCTCGATCTGAAGAAAATGAACAAGATTCTGCATGTCGATCCCGAGCTGTGTACGGCATTGGTCGAGCCCGGTGTGACTTATCAGCAGCTTTACGACTATCTGCAAGCGCATGACTTGCCGCTGATGCTATCGATGCCCGCCCCTTCCGCTATTGCAGGTCCGCTGGGCAATACCATGGACCGGGGAGTGGGGTATACCCCCTATGGTGAGCACTTTCTGATGCAATGCGGGATGGAGGTCGTTCTGGCCAATGGTGAAGTGTTGAGAACCGGCATGGGTGGCGTCAAGGGTGATAATAGCTGGCAGGTTTTCAAATGGGGATATGGGCCGACAATCGATGGTCTGTTCACACAATCCAATTATGGTATTTGCACCAAAATGGGGTTTTGGCTGATGCCCAGGCCGCCTGTCTACAAGCCATTTTCCATCAAATTTGACTCGGAGGATGACATTGCCGACATCGTGGAAGTGCTTCGTCCATTGCGTATTGCCCAGATCATTCCAAACGCATTGGTGATTGCCAACGCACTTTGGGAAGCCGGTGGCGCGAATGTTCGCCGTACGCAATATTATGAGGGCCAGGGCGTGACGCCCGATGACGTGATCGAACGTATCTGTGCCGATAAAGGCATCGGTCAGTGGAATGTGTATGCGGCGCTTTACGGTACCCGGGAACAGGTTGCCGTGAATTGGCAGATCGTTACCGATGCGATCAAGGCCTTGGGGAAGGGCGCCATCATAACCGAGGAGGAAGCTGGCGATACGGAACCGTTCAAGTATCGTGCCAAGTTGATGCAGGGTATTCCCAATCTGCAGGAGTTTGGATTATACAACTGGCGTGGCGGTGGTGGATCGATGTGGTTTGCGCCAGTCAGTCAGGCCCGTGGCAGCGAAACCAGCAAACAGATGCGGCTTGCCAAGAAAATACTGAACAAGTACGGCTTGGACTATGTGGGTGAGTTCATCGTGGGCTGGCGTGACATGCATCATGTTATCGATGTTTTGTGCGATCGCAGCGATCCCGCTGAATTCAAGGCTGCCTATGCATGTTTCCAAGAATTGCTGGATGAATTCGAGCGGCAAGGATACGCCGTTTACCGTGTCAATACGGCATTCATGGAGCGCGTGGCGCAAAGCTATGGTCCGGTTAAACGTCGCGTCGAGCACGCAATCAAGCGCGCGCTGGACCCCAACAATATTCTGGCGCCGGGCAAATCGGGAATCGACCTGGAAACATTCAAGGGGTAGCGGCTGCTGCGAAATGGACTGTCACGCTGCTTCCGGTTGGCTGCATTGGCCTGATGGACAGTTGGCCACCATTGGCTTGCAGAATGTCCTGGACAATGGCCAAGCCAATGCCATGTCCGGGAACGGATGGATCCGCTCGCTCACCTCGCTCCAGAATTCTGGCAATTTCATCCTGCGGGATGCCCGGGCCGTCGTCCTCGATGCTGATGATGGTCTGGTTGTTTGCGTTGTAGGCCGATATGCAAACAGCGTTTTGGCACCATTTGAAGGCGTTGTCGATCAGGTTGCCAAGCAATTCCATCAGATCGCCTGCATCGATGCGTACCTGTAATGCCGGATCTATTTTGATGGTTGTCTGCGGTTGTTTGCTGTAATGCGCGCGCGAGACCGCTTTGATGATTTTTTCAACAACCGGGCGCAGCGGGATCAACCGCGAACCGGGCGATTGTCCCACGGCGGCGGCCCGCCGTAGTTGATATTGAACAATATGGTCCATGCGCTGGACTTGTTCGGCCAGCAGCAGCTGCAACTTTTTTGCATCTGCTTCAGTTCGGAGTGCGCCTTGCAGAATCGCCAGCGGTGTTTTTAGACTGTGAGCCAAATCAGCTAATGCATTGCGATAGCGTTGTTGGTGTTTCCGTTCATGATTGAGCAAAGAATTGATATTGTCAGTCAGCCTTCTCAGCTCAATTGGATAAATGCCGTGGAGACTGTCCTGTACACCCATTTCTATATTATTCAATTCTCTGGAAACCTTGCGCATTGGCCGTAAGCCCCAGTGCAACGCAAAGGCCTGGGTAGTCAATAACAGGATGGCAATGATGGCCAGCCAGCTCCATAGATTCTTCTGATAACGATCGATCTGGCTATCAAACAATGTGCTGTCCATCACTACATGAAATGTGAATGGGTGATTGATGGTCTGGGTTTCCCACTCGGTTTCAAAGCTAAAGATAAAATAAGGGGTCTGATTGAGCACCAGTCGCTCAAAGTTTTTATGATCGATGGCTGGCCGGGTTGCGAGGGGCGGGATTAAGTGCAGGATCGATGCGGATTGCCAGGCAATCGTTTGCGCGCCATTGGTAATGTAGGCATAGGTGCCGGAGTTTGGCTGATTGAGTTCAGGCAGACCCGGGAGTTCTGCGGGCATGGATAAATTGCCTGCTGAATCGACCTCGGTACTGCCCATTAATAAGTACAGCTTACCTAGCATCCGGTCTTGCAGGGCGGCCAGTGCATTATCGTGAAAAGCGTGATCCAGGGTAAAGGCGGTTCCTCCCACAAACAGCAAGAGTACGATCGAGGCACTGGCCAGGATGCGTTGATTGAGTGACATCATGCGGCTTGCCTGGCATCGCTGTATGGCGCCTGCGCGATCGGTGGTCGTTGGGTGTCAATCATGCTGCATCTTGGGTTCAATCGTACAACGATAGCCGCGTCCACGCACCGTCTCAATCGGGTTGTGTGTGCCGGACGGATCGAGCTTGCGCCGCAAGCGACCGATTATGACCTCGAGCACATTGCTGTCATGCTCTTCGCCATGCGGGTAGAGGTAATCAGTCATGACTTGTCTGGAAAATATTTTGCCCTGATTGCGCATTAAAAGCTCTAGCAACCGGTATTCAAATGTAGTGAGATTGATCGTTTGATTCTGAACGCTTACGGTTTGAGTCTCCGTATTCAGGGATATCGGGCCGCGTGCGATGATGGCATCCGGCGTGCCGGCGGCGCGCCGGAGCAGGGCCTTGATTCTGGCAAGCAGCTCTTCCATCTGAAAAGGTTTGGCCAGATAGTCGTCAGCGCCAATTTCCAGGCCCTTTACCTTGTCTTCCCAGCTGGATTGAGCAGTCAGAATGAGTATGGGCAGCAGGCTGCCCTGGCGGCGTAGCGTAGCAATGATTTCCAGTCCGGATAAACCAGGCAGTCCCAGATCCACGATCGCAGCATCGAGCGGGTATTCACTGGCAATATGCAGGCCTTCCTTGCCGTTTGCGCTCCGATCGACCATGAAGCCGGCTGATTCGAGTTGCTGGCATATCTGTTGCTGCAGATGAGCTTCGTCTTCGATTACTAATATCCGCATGGCAGTCATTCGGCAATCAGTGGGAGGGCCGTTGTTAGCGAGTCGATAGAATGGCGCCATCGCTGGCGTTTACGGTTACAACCTGGATATTGCCCTTGCGGTTGAGTATTTTGACCCGGTAACTGCTGGCCGAGCGGCTGACCGACAGCACACGGCCATTGACATGTTTTTGCGCAATAGCCACGGCTTTTTGCTGAGAAATTTCAGTTTGGCGAGCATTGCTCGCAGGCAGGAATTGTACGGTATAAGGCTGGGCAGAAGCGATTCCAGTGCCTGGCAGTAGTATCAGAATCGCGCTCATAATCAACAGAGGGTTCAGAAGGCGGCGCATGCTGGATCGATTGGGCTGGCTGCAGTCGTTGACGATGACATATGGACATATTGAGGCTGGTCATGCAGTCAGACGACATGCCAGCCCCACGATTCAATAGCCTATCATAATTCGTGCATTGCCTGAACGAATGCCCAGTGAAAAATTATCCCGGGGGCCGTAGTAATAGCCGCCATAGGGTGGCGCATAGCGGTAGGGATTGTAATGGCCATGCCGTGCATGACGACGATTTTTGTAAAATTTCTTATGGCTGCGATGGTCGCGGGGTGCGACATATCTTGGATAGCCACGGCCAGCGGAACCGAAGTAGTAATTGTTCTGCTGGTTGCCATAAATATGCTGGGAATTTCTTGCCTGGGCGGCTGCCGGCATTGCCAGCGTAATTGCCAATAATAAAACTGACAATATTGCCACTGACGAAAAGGCTCTGGTTTTCATGGCATTTCTCCTTTTGTCTGGTTGGTTTGCCTCAAGTGTTGTTGCCTGGAATCTACTATAGCCGGAGCCACCTGAACGCAAGCTGAACGAATCGGAAAATTATTGGGCGGACTTGTTTCTTGCGGGCGTTTTGGGCTACAGGGTAGGGTGATAAGGGTTTTGATCAATAGTCGCTGCAGTTTTCTGCATTGGTTTGTAGAAAAGGAGAGGGTGGGATCTTGCCTTGAGCCATTAACATGCCCAAATGTGCTATTGGCTGTCGCTGGCAGAGTGCTCGAGACGCGCAGGATGGATGGTTATGGATCGCAGGAAAATCAGTGTATTTTTTTGTGCGAGGCAATTTTTGCATTAAACGTGAAATAAACGTAGAATCACGCGATTCAGAAATAAAGTGAAAAAGTGTAGCAACTGTAGCAACGAGAAAATTATTGGAGAATTAAAGATCTATGGCAAATACTGCACAAGCTAAAAAGCGCGTCAGGCAGACCGTCAAGCGGCGTGAGCGGAATTTCGGTTTGCGCTCCAGGCTGCGTACTGCAATTAAAGGTATTAGAAAAGCGATTGCCACGGGCGATAAAGGCCTGGCAGAAGCGACCTTCAGAAAGTCGGTTAGTACTATCGACTCGATAGCAGATAAAGGCATCATTCATAAAAATAAAGCATCGAGGCATAAAAGCCGCCTTTCCAGCGCCATCAAAGCGATGGGTTGAGGTGGTTCATAATTTATCCGTGCTCTAGCGGGTATAAACATTCAATAAAAAGGAGAGAGACATGCATGCCAGGCATTGGCTGAAAGGTATAATGCTAGCGGGAGGGCTGTTGCTAGCAGGGATGGTACAGGCGAACATCTCG
>NZ_FNOY01000002.1 GCF_900107165.1 Nitrosomonas halophila | reverse complement strand
GGAAACGAAAGCAGCCCGGCCCTGGATGGAAGTCGGAGGGGTCCATAAGACCGCTTGAGGTGGAGGGACAACACAACCCCCGCCGAGGAAAGGGACCCTGCTTTGTTCACGCAACCGAAGGGCGAAGAGGAAAAAGGGGACGCTACCCTTTTTCTTGGGTATTGTGTCAGCGGTCATCGTCGATATCTTTCGCTTGATTGTCTACAGCATGGCCTTCATGGCCAGTCATTTTGCCGTTTCCCGTGAACTGGCCGCACCCGTGATCGTCGGCTCGCTCTGTGCCTTCATCGGGGCGTTTGCTGGCAAGCGGATACTGCACAAGATTACGCTGCACACTGTGCGGCAGGTGGTGGCGGGTGCTATGTTTGTGATCGGATCAGGGTTGATGCTCGGTATCGTCTGATGAACAACCGGTCTGGCTGAACCCACTGGCTGCCAGCCAGTGGGCAAGTGTCGTTTAGATTGGATGGGCTGGAGCGCTCAATCATCCTCGATTTCGATCAAGGTGCCGTCTTCTTCAACTTCGATCTCGATTTTTCTACCGTCGGGCATTCTTACCTTGGCTTCGTAAACAATGATTTTTTTCTTTTTGGTTTCACGCTCGATCTTTTCAATGGTGCCGCCTTGCGCATGCTGCGTGATGGTTTGCTGCACTTTTTCCGGGACTTGAGACCATTCGACTTTCTTGTTACCGAACGGGCCAGCCAGGCTGGCCGTGACAAAGAGTGCTGTGATCAATGAAACCAGCAGGCGTAGTTTGATGTCCATCTTGACTCTCCTGTTAAGATTGCAGAGCAAAAATGCTGGTGAGCAAATCGAATACCGTCGACATTCTGGTATCCGCGATCTATCCTACGCAATAGGAAAAGATCATGCAACATCAGCGGGTTGGAATATATTGCCGGACACGCCGCATTCCTTGAAATGGATTCAAAACAATTCCCTAGCCAGATGAAAAACCATACCGAAACTTGTTCTGTTGCGCTGCCACCTGCGCCCGCTTTGTTCCGATTCGATAATTCCTATGCGCGTCTGCCTGATCGCTTCTACGCACGCCTGCATCCTACCCCGGTACAGCATCCACGCCTGATCAAGCTCAATCGATCGTTGGCCGAGGCACTCGGTATCGATCTGGCCCGGGTCGATGATGCGACTGCGGCGGCAATCTTTTCCGGCAACCGCATCCCGCCGGGTGCGGAGCCGATCGCGATGGCTTATGCCGGTCACCAGTTCGGCCATTTGGTGCCACAACTGGGTGACGGGCGGGCGATCTTGCTGGGTGAGGTGATCGGGGCCGATCATAAACGCTGGGATCTGCACTTGAAAGGATCTGGGCAAACGCCTTTCTCGCGCCGCGGCGACGGCCGCGCCGCGCTCGGGCCGGTCATGCGCGAATACCTCATCAGCGATGCGATGCATGCGCTTGGCATCCCCACCACGCGCAGCTTGGCCATTGTCGCCAGCGGTGAGCCGGTCTACCGTGAGACGGTGCTGCCAGGCGCGATTCTGACGCGCGTCGCTGCAAGCCATATTCGAATAGGAACCTTCCAGTATTTTGCGCTGCGCGACGATACCGAGGGGCTGAAACTATTGGCCGACTATGCGATTGAGCGTCACTATCCCGAAATCAAAGCCGCATCGAATCCCTATAGCGCCTTACTGGAAAGAGTGCTGGAAGCGCAAGCGATGCTGGTCGCTCGCTGGATGCAGATCGGCTTTATCCATGGTGTCATGAATACCGACAATATGACGATCTCGGGCGAGACCATCGATTACGGCCCATGCGCATTCATCGACAGCTACGATCCGGACAAGGTTTTCAGCTCGATCGACACCTATGGCCGTTATGCATTCGGCAATCAGCCCCGCATTGCACAATGGAATCTGGCCCGCCTGGCCGAGTGCCTGCTGCCGTTGCTGCACGATCAGCAAGACCAGGCGCTTGCGCTTGCCCAGGCACTCATCGGCCGTTACCCAGACCGCTATGCATGGCACTGGCTCGACGGCATGCGCCGCAAGCTGGGACTGTTCACTGCCCAGGATCAGGACCAGGCGCTGATCAGCGCACTGCTGGCGCTCATGCACCGCCACCAGGCCGATTACACGAACACCTTCCGGGCTTTGTGCGACAAGGTGGAAAAACCCGCTGCGCAGGGGCTGTTGCCCGATACGCCCGATTTCACTGACTGGCTGGCACAATGGCAAGCCCGCCTGGCCCAGGAAGCGATCGATCCCGCGCAGCGCGCCGACGCGATGCGGCAAGTCAATCCGGCTTATATTCCGCGCAATCACCGTGTCGAGCAGGCGTTGCAGGCCGCGATCGAGCAGCAGGACTTTTCAAGATTCGAGGTGCTGCTCGAAGTGCTCAGCCGGCCTTATGACGAGCAGCCGCAATGGCGCGAGTACCGGTTGCCGCCCAAACCGGAGGAATGCGTGCAGCGCACTTTTTGCGGCACCTGATTCAGAACGAGATATCCCATTGCAGCCTGACTCTTTGTTCGGATTGTTCGATCAGAAGGAGCGGGTCTTCGACTGACAAATGGCTGAAATCCAGGGTCAGCTTGTTGGCATGGCCGCTGAAGAACCAGTTGATCGCGGCGGATATTTCCCGTTGCTGGTCTTTGGGCCGTTCGATATCCGGATCGACAAACGCATAGCGCAATGCCAGCTCGAGCTGCTTGGGCACGGCTGGGATCGAATAATGTGGGAAGTAGCCCGCCTGGACATAAGCACCCAGAAGGTGAGTTGATTTTATGGGATCATCGCTGGCTTTGAGCGTATCGATCACCTGTTTCCAATGCAGTTCGTTTTGCAGTGAAAATCCCCGCCATTTGAGGCGGAATTCCTGCATGGCCTGGTTGATCCGGAACTGGCCAGCCTGACCGATGCCAAATCCCGGCAAGGCACGGCAGCTTGTCTTGTCGGTTTCGAAGGCAGTACACTTGCTGCGATTGGTGGCGGCGGCAAAGGCCAGACTGGCCGCCGGTTTCTCATGAAATTCAAGATCCGACTGCGAAAAATCCAGCGCTTCTCCAAGAAAATTCCATTGCAACCTGCCTGCATACATCAGGTTGTTGTCATCATTGCTGCGTTCTCCGACACCCAGGCCAGTGAACACGCCCGCAGCATAGTTGAAATCGTACCATCGGCCAGGAAAGACCCGCCCAAGAAGTTGCAGGCCTTGTTGCCGGTCGACGGTGAAGATGTCGTTGACGATCGAGCGGTTGGCAAATTGCTGCCGGCCAGAGGAAGTCACCCGTTCATCATTCCATATGACCTTGCCGCGGCCGATGCGCAGTTGGGCCCAGGGAAACCGGGCGATATCCAGATAAAAATCACGCAGCACCGGTTGGCTCCAGTCGTACTGCATGGTGTATCCGAGCCACGGTCTGAAAGCGTGTCCATTTAATCGGAAACGTGCGCGGCGGACCATGAAAGCCGCCTGGTCTCGCTGCAAATCCTGCAGCGAGCGGGGATCGGTATCGAACGGGTTGACATAGCGAAACTGCAGCCGGTTCTGGACGCGAAGCGCAAAATTGCCATCCTCGGTACTGAACATCAGCCCCCGGTCGCTGTAGCTGGCGGAGACAGGGCGCTTGCTGGCAGATTGGGCAGTTGTGGAGCTAATCGGGGGTTCGGCTTTTTGCGTCTGGGCGGCCGGCATATCTACCGGCGGTGCGGTAACCGCAGTGGATTCCAATTGCTCGAGTCGCTGTAATTTTTCATCCAGGGCCTTGAGCTTGGCGTCCAGTCGATTTTCGATTGTCAGCAGCTCCTGCTTTTTTCTTTCGAGGCTTTCCAGAGACGGTGAGGTATTCAGCCTTATCCTGTTGTGGCCGGGCTCGGTGACGATTTGTCTGCTGTCCGGATCATAGTACAGCGCTACATTGTGGCCATCATCGGCCAGGACATATGATGTATGCATACAGCATGCCAAGCTGAACAAGATGCCCTGCAATACCGATCCTGTTGCAGTCGTGGCATGCTTTGCACAACAGTGTGCTATCAACTTTATCGTGTAGTTCATCATATGGATCCAGGGCATGATTTGCAGCTGCTTGCTGATTCATGCCTGGAGCCCCTTTTGTTAACGATCAATCGCAGGTTTCAGACTCAATGCTGAGGCAATTTGAGACCTACCAGGCTGATATCTGTGCCCTTGATTTCGCGGACCACGATTTCCGCATGGCCAAGGCTTACCTTGTCGCCGACGATCGGGGGGCGGCGCAATTCGGACGTCAGCCAATGGCCGAGCGTCTGGTCCGGTTCCTCCGGCAGTGGCAAATCGTAGAAACCGCACACTTGCTCCATCGTGATGCGCCCATCGAGCACAAAATCGCCGAACACTCGCCGCCAGTTCTGGCTATCGGCCTTCTCCGGCAGGATCAGATCCATGCGACGCGCGAGCCAGGCCAGCGTCGAGCCCTGCAGCAACAGTGAGGTGACAACCACGACAAACGCGGCATTGAAGAGCGCTTCCGCTCCCGTGACGCCTGCCATTAACGGGAAGATGGCCAGCACAATCGGCACCGCGCCTCGCAGACCGACCCAGGCGATAAAGGCGAATTCCTTGGCCGTAAAGTGAAAGGGCAGCAAGCACAGCCAGACAGACAGTGGGCGCGCGACCAGCATCAGGAACAAGGCGATGCCGAGTGCAGGCACCAGGTCGGCCACAATTTCATTGGGTGTGACCAACAGGCCGAGAATCAGAAACATGCAGGCCTGTGCCAGCCAGGCGAAACCATCCATGGCCGAGAGTGCCTGCCGAACCGCTTTCCGGCCCTGGTTGCCGACAATCACCCCGAAAATATAAGCTGCCAGAAATCCGGAGCCCTCCAGCCAGGTGGTCAGGCCGAACACACCGATTCCCGCCGACATCAGCAAGAGTGCCAGGATTCCGGAACCGCTGTCGAGCAGACTGCGCAGACTGTTCATCAGCGCCGCGATGGCGTAGCCCGCCCCGGCGCCCAGCAGCCCGCCAACCACGAACTGAGTGGCGAAATTGCCGAGTGTATCCAGCCAGTCCATCGTTTCGCTGCCGTCGTGCATGACCAGGGTCAGGCTGATGAAGGTGAGCGTCAGAAATACCGCCATCGGGTCGTTCATGCCGGACTCGATTTCGAGCGTGGCCGCGACCCGCTCATTGAGCCGCAATCCGGAGGACTTCAGCAATGAAAATACCACGGCGGCATCGGTCGAGCCGACAATGGCCCCCATCAGCAAGGCCAGCGGCCAGTCCAGATTCAGTAGCCAGATACCCGCCACGGCTGTAAACCCGGCAGATAAAATTACCCCCAACGTTGCGAGCAGCAGTGACGGTCTGAGACCGGTGCGGAAAGTGGAAAATTCGGTGCGCAAGCCGCCATCGAGCAGAATCACCGCCAGGGCGATGTTGCCCACCCAGAAGCTCAGGCTGAAATCATCAAAAACGATACCACCGGGACCGTCGGCACCTGCCAGGGTACCTACCAGCAAAAAGACCAGCAGAAACGGGAAACCGATTCGGGATGAAATAATGCCACCCAATACCGCTACAAAAACCAGGGTGGCAGCGGCCATCAGGGGTAAAGCGAGAAAATCCAGCGAGAGCATGATCCTCCTAGTCTGTTGAAAATGGGGAAAACAAGCGTTTCCGACGTGAAAGGCTTGCTCAGGGATGTTTCGGTACGGACTGATCCTGGATTGGGCCGGGTCCGGGGCATATAGCATCCATATGGTCCCAGACAAATTCTATCCGAACCTGGTGCATTATTATGCGACATTATTGCGGTGCGTTTTATGCCGTGTCAGCGGCGATGACCGTCAGCCTGAGTATTTACCCCAATCCATCCACAGTTACAGTTCGGGAAGGGCAAAACAGTGGCTATCGCGGCAAACAATCTGAATGCATTCGGTATCACTTCAGTATAGCGTACTTGCCAGAATTGCCGACAGCTCCTATTCGTAATGCAAAGATTCGGCAGATGACACCCGGTTGGCAACCAGGGCCGGGTACAATGCGGCCAGCGTGCAGGCCAGCAGGGCCAGGCCGCTGATCGCCAGTGACGCGCTGGGAGAGAGAACCAGCGTGTACTCAAACAGTGTAAACCGATCCAGAAAAGCCACGCTGACCGCACCGACCGTATGCCCCAGAACCAGGGCTAGCAAGGCACCGACCGTGCCGATCACGGCCCCTTCGACCAGCAACAGGCGTACGATCTGCGCACGCGAGATGCCGAGCGTGCGCAGCACGGCGAATTCACGCTCACGGGCGTGGACCTGAATCAGCATGGTGTTGGTCACGCCGATGGTTGCCAGCAGTACCGTCATCGCCAGCACGAAGTCGAAAATCAGAAAATCGCGGCCAATTTCGCGTATCTGCCAATAGGCCTGGAACGCACCGCGCCGATCCAGTACATAGGGATACAGGGCTTGCAATGCGTCCTCGGACACCCAGCTGCCATCGCGTTTGCGTACCACCAGATAGTCGCCCAGCGTGTGCTCCAGGTTGTCCGCAAACAGCGGATTGCCATCCGAGAACAGGGCATAGGACTTAATGTCCACATACTGCCCGTCATAGGCGTAGTAGCCGACCTCATCGGTTACCTCGATGACCTTGAAACGGTGTTGGGCCGCGCCGGTGTCCACCACCAGCCGATCCCCCGCAGTCACATCGAAACGCGCGGCCAGGGTCCGCGACAAGATTACCCCGCCGGGCAACAAGAGCGGTTTGCCCTGGGCGTGGCGCAGGGGATTGATATCCATTGCCGCGACCAAACGTACCGGCAATTCTCCCCCCGCCTTGTGCGACAGGCGCAGCGGCAGCAGCCCGTGCCGGGCCAAGGCACGCGCAAAGGTTTGCGGGTCGGGTACTGCGCTGGGCACCCGCTTCAAGAAAACATTCGGATACAACGCTGCTTCAGCCCAGGTGTGGATCTCATGTTTCAGGGCGCGGGTGATGTCATGCAAGGCGGTGAGCAGCGCAAACACAAGGGTCACCGCAGCGACCGTGAATACCAGCTTGTGACTGGTCAAGGCCATGCGTTTACCCGCCAGCTGTGCATCCAGTGGCGACACGATGCGCAGACCGGCCTCAACCAGGCGGATCGCACCGCGCAACAAAGGCCGCACCCACCACAGTGCAAGCATTGCCACCCCGACCACGACCACGGCTTCGACCAGGAAGAACTGCACCACTGACAGCCAGGATTGTACGAAAGGGCGCACGGCCAGCCAGCTTGCGCCCAGCACGGCGGGCAGCAACCACGCGAACCCTGCCGGCTGGCGCTGCCTCAGCGCCGTTTTCGTCAGAAAACGCGGCTGCAGGATATCGACCACCGGCAAACGCCAGAGCCAGCGCACCGGACCGATCACGCCCAGCAAAGCAATCAGCACCCCCAGATTGCCAATGGCAAACAGCTCCAGCCAGGGAATCACGAGCTCGGCCGAAGGCGTGCGCCCGGTGGTGGATATGCCTGCGCCCAGCAAACCGAGCGCGGCCGGCAAAGCCAGCGCCAGCCCGAGCGCGGTGCCGAGGACGCCCATTATCAGCACTTCCATTATGAGTGACCCGGCCACGTTGTGCCGCGCCTCTCCCAGGCAGCGCAGCAGGCTCAGTTCGCGCGCGCGGGAGGCCACCGAGAAGCGCATGGTGTAGAAAACGATCACTGCGCCGACCGCAAAGGCCAGCACAGCCGACAAGCGCACCGCCAGGCGCATGGCCTGATAGTCCGCCTCCCCACGTGGCGGGGGCGGCGCCGCCACTGACAGCCCCTCGCGCACAGCGCCCTGCTGGGTTGGCACAAGGCTTCGCGCCGCTCGCGGTGCCTCGCTGGCACGCTCTATCCAGACCTGCGGCTGGTGTTCTTCGCCGGTTGCCGGGTCCAGCGCAAGCGGGCCAAGATCCAGCGTCTGCATCCTTGGCAGGGGGGATTCGCTGCTGTTCGCATCCACGATCAGGATGGTCGCGATGACCAGCATCGCCAGGGCAATGCCGAGCACTGTCGCGGCAGCGACCGTGGGGTGGCGGCGCAGGCTGCGCAAGGCCAGATAAACAGCCAGGCGCCCGTTCATCGCTTTCCCCTGTGGTGCAGTGCGTTTGTCCTCATATCCCCAAAGCCAGCAGGCGCGCGTGAATCGGTGCCGGAGCATCTGCCTGCCCCTTGTGCAGCAGTTCAGACGCAATGATCCCATCCTTCAGAAAACATACCCGGTCTGCCCAGGCTGCATGCTCGGGGCTGTGCGTCACCATCAACACCCCGCTGCCCTGGCGGCGCGCAGTGTCACGCAGAATACGCATGATCGAGCGGCCCACCTGCGGGTTGACGTTGCCGGTCGGTTCGTCGGCGAGCAGCAGATCCGGCCCATGCACCAGGGCGCGTGCGATCGAGACCAGCTGCATTTCTCCCCCGGAAAGTTGAAACGGCAGGTGATCCCGGCGCTCGCTCATCCCCACCAGGGCGAGCATTTCACGCACTCTTTTGCCGTCCCTATGGCGCCTATCACGGTCGATCAAGAGTGGCAAGCCGACATTTTCGGCCACGGTCAATGTTGGGATAAGATTGAAAAACTGGAATACCTGGCCGATCCGTTTTCTGCGCAAAAGGGTGCGTGCGCGCTCGTCACGATAATCAATCCTATCGCCAGCGACCGTCACCGTCCCACTTTGCGGGGCATCGATTCCGCACAGGCAATTGAGCAAGGTGGTCTTGCCCGACCCGCTCGGCCCCATGATCGCGACCATTTCGCCTTGCGCCACATGCAAGCTCAAGCCGCGCAAAACTTCAATCGACTGCCGGCCCAGGCGATAACCCTTGACCAAAGCATCAACATGTAACAAGGCTGCGTGCATGGGTAATATGATAGGAAGTCAGTTCAGACAGCAGGCAAAGGCGCGCAGCGCCCGCCGCAAATACAAATCTTGAAAGCGCTGTACTCACCAAGCCGGTGGCAACCGAGTGCCATCCAAGCCTTACACCATAGGAAAGTACTGAAGATTGAATGGGTTGTCAAACGCAAGCACGCCGAGCTTAGGAGCCGTGAAGGAATAAGTGTGACAATTGGGCGCGTCTGGCGTCATTCGTTTGCGCTGTCGCGGCGGACGGGTGTTGGATGGTGTGAAAAGGTGATGCGGGATGGGCACAACCGGGTGGGTGCATTCAAGGCCGATTGATTGACAACCAACCCCCGGCATTGCACCGGGGGTTGTTGCGGAGGCTACCAGACAATTTTCAGCGGGATGGACTTCATGTGCCGTGCTGAAATTGGAAACAGCCTAGGGTTTGATGTGAGGATACCCGGCGTGATCAGGCTTGGGCATTGAGCTTGATGGGGCGATGATCATTGCGGAAGATGGCGAAGGTTGCGCCGAACGACATGACATTGACAAACATGAAGCGGCCATCGGGCGAGAAGCAAGCGCCTGCAAACTCGCTGGTGTTGTAGTTGTTTCTGGCGAAGGGGAACAGATTGCCCTGTTGGTCGACGCCAACCACGAATTGCTCGCCAGAACCGTCTTCACACAGGTAGAGTGCGCCATCTGGGCCGACGGTAATGTTGTCCGGCCTGTCCAGTACCCCTTGATCTGTTGATTCAACCAGCAATGTGACGGTTTCCTGCTTCGGATTGTAGGCCCATACTTGGCCGCGACCGATGTCTCCGCCGCTGGTGGCGACAAAATAAACCAGTCCGTCGCTGTTGCTGTACCACATCCCTTCGCCGCGCGCGAATACCGCCGCACCTTTGGCCTGGCCCTCGAAGCGCAGGGTATCGGCCGCTGGATTGACATCCTCCAGCTTGACCCATTTGACAGGCAGGGGCTGGCCGAGGAAGGATTGCACGTTGCGGCGGGTATCGACACTGTCATGAGCGTTCAGTACTGGCAGAACCGATCCGTCGCAAACCGCATTGGTCTGGGCATCGATTACCATGGCATAGAGTTCACCGCCCTGCTGCAAATCGCCGAAATGGCGGGGCTGTCTGACATGTGGCACAAAGCGGTAAAACAGGCTGTCGCCACGGTCTTCTGTTTGGTAGATATAGCCGGTTCTGGGATCGCAGGCGACTGCTTCATGGTTGAAACGGCCCATATCGATCAGTGGTATTGGATCGACCGCCTGCCCGAGCAGGGCGGGAACTTCGAAATTGTAGCCATGCATTTTGGTATTGGCAGCAGCTGACAAAGTTGACACATCTTCCTCGCAGCTGATCCAGGAGCCCCATGGTGTCGGACCGCCAGCGCAGTTCCTGATGGTGCCGCCGAGCGAAATGTAGTCCATGACCAATTGGCCCTGGCGATCGATGATCAGCGTGCTGGTGCCGCCGCCGCCCTGACCTTCCGGCAAATTGAACGGATCGTAGACTTTTCCATTGGGGGGCTGACAGCCGGTTCGGTTGCCGTATTTGTTTTGGCCTCTGCTGAGCTCATGGTTGCGCACCAGCACATAATCGCCATTCTGGCCCATAAAACAGGCCATGCCGTCATGGTCACCCGGTACGATCGAGCCATCACCCATTATTTGACCGGTGATCGAAAGCGCCGTATAGGAAAAATTTTCTGGTAATTCCAGCAAGTGCGCCTGACTCAAATTGCCTACCACCGTATCGGTCAAATCGGCAGCATTGAGCGGCAATTTTGGAACGATCGGCCCGAAGCCCTGGCTTACGCCATTGGCGATGCACACCCCCGGTGTTGGCTGACCGAAAATGCCCTGCGGAAAACTTCTTGCGTAAAGATTGCCCAATGGCGCTACTGCGGTGCCCGCTGTCGCGGCGGATAGCATTGCCAGGAATTTGCGTCGATTCAAAGCAGTCATATATATGCTCCTGTTGGTTTCGTTGGATATCCTTAATTCAGGATCACAAAGCAGTGTGGCCAGCCTGTACCGGCGGCGCACGCTTGGCCCAGACATGCGAATTGAACGGCAATGCCTGTTCGTCGCAACTGGATCAGGCTCGAAGGTTAAACAGGCAAGATGACGTGTTAATGACGGTTGTATGAAGGTTGGGCGATGGGCGTGATCAGGTCAGCGGTCTGTATCGCCATCAAATACCAAGAAGAAAATCTGCTTGCAGTTGTTATTTTACATGATAAGATAGTAACTAATTACTATCTTTAGGGGGTATTGTTTTGGACATTCACACTAAGCATCTTTCCGCCGACGAGCGCCGGGCCGTAACCGTCGAAGCCGTGGTCGAACTTGCCGCTTCGCAAAATCCGAGTGAAATTACAACCTCGGCTATCGCCAAGCATATGAAATTGACCCAGGGTGCCTTGTTTCGTCATTTCCCGACCAAGGATGCCATTTGGCAGGCGGTTATGGCATGGGTGGCAGAACGCCTGCTGACACGTATCGATCAGGCTGCGGCTGGAATTGATTCGCCATTGGCGGCAATGGAGGCCATGTTTATGAGTCATGTCGAGTTTGTCGTCGCACATCCAGGCGTACCCAGGATGATGTTAAGTGAATTGCAACGTGCAGAGCCGACTCCTGCCAAACGGATGGTGCAAACGCTGATTCAACGTTATGGTGAGCGCTTGCATGTACTCATTGAGCAGGGCAAGGCTTGTGGTGAATTGTCTGCCACCCTGGATACTGAAGCGGCAGTCACCTTGTTTATCGGAAGCATCCAGGGTTTGGTCATGCAGTCACTGTTGGCGGGTGATGTACACCAAATGCGCCATATTGCGCCCAGGGTTTTCTCGATTTACCAATGTGGTATCGGTTACCGGCCATGAAGCGGCAGCCATTGCAACGGCGTACCTTGGCAGTACTTGTGGTAATCATTCCATTGTTTGCCCTATTCGTATATGTCGCTCTAAGTTCTGGCCCATTGGCGCCGGTATCGGTGACTGTTGAAACAGTCAAGGCACGATCGATACATCCGGTTCTTTTTGGCATCGGCACCATCGAGGCGCGCTACACCTATAAAATCGGCCCTATTACTACTGGCCGTATCCAAAGCCTGGCGGTGCATGTCGGCGACCGGGTGACGGCCGGGCAAGTGCTCGGTGAGATGGATCCAGTTGATTTTGAAGCGCGTATTCGCTCGCGGGAAGCAACGCTTAAGCATGCGCAGGCGATATTGCGCGAGGCCAGGGCCCGGCAGGCCTACGCACAGACCCAGGCGCATCGCTATGAGCAATTGCTGGCGGCTCGCTCGACCAGTGAGGAAATTGCTTCCACCAAACGGCAGGAATTACAGATTGCCAATGCGGCGTTGTCGGCTGCACAGGAAGATCTCAGCCGGGCCCAGGCTGACCTTGCGGCAACGGTTGTGCAACGGGAAAATCTACGTTTCGTTGCACCGGCCGAGGGCTTGGTGGCAGTGCGTGACGCCGATCCCGGCACGACGGTGGCAGCAGGGCGGGCTGTACTGGAAATAATCGATCCAAAGAGCTTATGGATCCATACACGCTTCGATCAGATCAGTGCTTCAGGCCTCACGGCTGGCCTGCCGGCGCACATCGCCTTACGCTCTCGGAGCGGCCAATCGTTGACCGGACATGTTTTCCGGGTAGAACCACGGGCCGATGCGGTGACAGAGGAGATGCTTGCCAAAGTGGTTTTTGATTCTCAGCCTTTGTTATTGCCGCCGGTGGGCGAATTGGCCGAAGTTACGATTGATTTGCCCGCTCTTCCTCTTGCTCCAGTGATTCCCAATGCCGCTGTCCATCATCATGATGGCAGGATAGGGGTTTGGCGAATCGAAGCTGGGGCGCTGCGCTTTACCCCTGTCAGGCTAGGGGCTGCCGACCTCTCTGGCCAGGTGCAAGTTCTTGTCGGGCTGAAGGCAGGTGACCAGGTGGTGGTATACAGTGAGCAGGCATTGCATGCATATAGCCGCTTCCGCTTGGTCGAACATATTCCTGGATTGGCACAATGATCAGTCTCGCCGGACGCGATATTCTGCACGCCTGGGGCAAATTCATTTTCACCGGTATAGGTCTTGGGCTGCTGATTGGTGTGACCTTGACCATGGCTGGCGTTTATCGAGGCATGGTGGACGATGGCAAAGTGTTGCTGGACAACAGCGGCGCCGATCTGTGGGTAGTGCAAAAGAATACACTTGGACCCTATGCGGAGTCTTCCAGCCTTTACGATGATAGCTATCGCGGCATTCTTGCCCTGCCGGGTGTCGCGCAGGCTGCCAATGTCACTTATTTGACCATGCAAATTCGTCAAGGCGAGAACGATGTTCGAGCAATGGTAGTCGGTATTGCGCCTGGTGGCGCGGGCATACCCGGGTGGCCACCCTATCTTGTGGCCGGACGCCAGATCACCCGTAGCCACTACGAAGCGGTAGCTGATATGGCTACAGGTTTCAAGTTGGATGATCGCATCCAGATTCGACGCAATGACTATACCGTGGTGGGATTAACCCGGCGGATGGTATCCTCCAGTGGTGATCCGATGGTATTCATTCCCCTCAAGGATGCACAGGAGGCACAGTTTCTCAAGGATAACGATGCTATTCTGCAGAATCGCCGCCGCATCGCTGAAAATCCAGCCTTTAACCGCCCAGCCATACCCGACTTACTGGATACGGTAATCACTTCGCAAAGCAGCAATCCCTATGTCAATGCCGTATTGGTAAGACTCAAGCCTGGTTATGCCGCAGATGAAGTCGTCGAAGTGATCCAACGCTGGAAACGCTTGACTGCCTATACCAGGTCGCAAATGGAAGATATTCTTATCGGTAAGCTGATCGCCACTTCTGCTCAGCAGATCGGGATGTTTCTGGTGATTCTCGCAGTTGTCAGCGCAGCAATCATTGCGTTCATTATCTATACCCTGACCTTGGGGAAAATCCGCGAGATTGCAGTGCTCAAGCTTATCGGCACCAAAAATCGCACCATCGCCGGCATGATCATGCAAGAGGCGCTGGGATTGGGTGTCATCGGCTTCGTGGTGGGCAAGATCTCCGCTACTTTCTGGGCATTAATCTTTCCAAAATATGTGCTGCTCGAACTGCGAGATGCGTTCAGCGGTTTTATTGTACTCATGATCATCTGTGTGCTTGCCAGCATTATTGCTATCCACGCCGCGCTCAAGGTCGATCCCGCCGAAGCCATAGGAGGTTGAGATGGAAGGTGGCGGCATCCGTATCGAAGGTTTGCACAAGCGCTACGGCAAGGGTGAAACAGCGGTCGATGCACTCAAGCAAGTCGACATGCGGGTCGCACCGGGCGAAGTGGTGGGATTGATCGGACCTTCGGGTTCGGGCAAGAGCACCCTGCTCAAGTGCCTGGGTGCAGTGATTGAGCCCACTGCCGGACGCATGATTCTGGGCAATGAGGTAATCTATGACAACGGCTGGAAAATCACGGATCTGCGCGCGCTGCGCCGTGACAAGATCGGGTTCGTGTTCCAGGCGCCTTACTTGATTCCGTTTCTCGACGTTACCGATAACGTTGCCCTGCTGCCGATGCTGGCCGGCGTACCCAATGATGTGGCGCGTACAAAAGCAATGGCATTGCTGCAGGCGCTCGATATTCAACACCGGGCCCAGGCAATGCCATCAGAACTCTCGGGCGGGGAACAGCAACGCGTGGCCATTGCCCGCGGTCTGATCAATCGTCCACCAGTGATTCTGGCTGACGAGCCAACAGCGCCGCTCGACAGCGAACGTGCCTTGGCAGTCGTGCGGATTCTGAATGATATGGCGCGTCAGTTCGAGACCGCCATTGTTGTCGTCACCCATGACGAGAAAATTATCCCCACTTTTAAGCGTATCTACCATATTCGTGACGGAATAACTCACGAAGAAATTGGCGAAGGCCGGGAATTCGATTGAGTGGATAATCAAGGAGCTTTCGATGAAGAACCAGCATTTCGCTGAGAAACCTTACGGCACGCCAGCCGCTCAAGCTATTGTAGGAAACAACAGTCAGAATATAAGCTCAGCATGTGCGTATTCTCTGAGTATGACAAGTAGTTGCATCATCGATCGCAGGCGTAGCGACAGCCTATCCGTTCGTGTATTCATGACACTGCTTCTTGTTGGATTACTGGCTGGCTGTGCTGTCGGGCCCGATTTCAAACGTCCTGCCACACCCGATACTGCACATTACACGGCGACCAGTTTTCCGATGCAAACCGCTTCCGCACCGATTTTCCTTGGAGAGGCCCAGCGTTTCAGCGAAGGCATGAGCGTGCGCGCGCAGTGGTGGCGTGGCTTCGGTTCACTCAAACTAGACACACTTATCGAACAGGCTATGGTAGCCAATCCAACCCTGCTTTCTGCGCAAGCTACTTTGCGGCAGGCGCAAGAGGTTTATGCGGCACGGGCGGGATTGGCGCGCTATCCTCAAATCGATGCAAGCTTGAGTGGGCAGCGCCAGCGTTTTAATCCTGGTTCATTGGGTCTACCCGAGGATGCACGGGAATTCAGCCTGTTTAACGCTGGCATCGGTGTGCATTACCAGCTCGATTTAGCCGGTGCGAACCGGCATGCACTGACGGCCCTGGCAGCCCGTATCGATTATCAACGCTATCAGCTGCATGGCGCACAACTGGCGCTAGTGGCCAATCTCATCACCACTGCCGTTACCCAGGCCAAGTTGGCTGCTCAAGTCGAGGCGATGGAGACGATATTGCAAGTTGAAATGGAGCAGCTCAAGCTCGAGCAAAAGCGGAAGGCGTTGGGGGCAGCTTCACCAGACGAAGTGCTGGCGTTACGAACCCAAGTTGAACAAACTCGCGCCACTTTGCTACCGCTGCGCCTGCAATTTGAGCAGAGTCGGCACTTGCTCGCGGTGCTGGCTGGCCGGGTACCCGGGGCGAAGGAAATGCCCCAATTCACATTGGCGGATTTTACTTTGCCGAGCGAATTACCGCGGGTCGTTCCTTCCGGGCTAGTTCGCCAGCGTCCCGATATACAGGCGGCGGAAGCATTATTGCAAGCGGCCAATGCCGAATATGGCGTGGCGATTGCTAAATTCTATCCACAAATCAACTTGAGTGCTAACCTCGGCTCACAGGCATTGACCACAGCCGCTCTATTCGGCCCTGGCACGTTAATCTGGAATTTCCTTGGGCAACTGACTCAACCTCTCTTCAACCCTGGCTTGTCGGCAGAAAAGCGTGCAGCCTTGGCTGCATTCGATGCGGCTGCAGCTAATTACCAAAACGTTGTGCTCGAATCCCTGCGCAATGTAGCCGATATTCTGCGCGCGTTGCAGTATGACGCCCAACAATTGGTAGCGCTGGCAACCGCCGATACCACTGCGCAGGAATCCATGGAATCGATGCGCAGACAATACATGCTTGGCGCTGCCAGCTATGTGCAACTGCTTGTTGCTACGCAACAGATGCAACAGAACAAAATCAACTTGATTGCTGCGCAAGCCCAACGCCTTCTCGATAGTGTTGCCCTGTATCAGGCGATAGGTGTGGAATCAGACGGCGATGGGGCTAATTTCATTCACTGACTATGTCACAGGAATCCTGAATACTTTTAATCCTGAAAAGAGTGGTTGAAATTTATCGATCGTAGTCGATTTGCGCGTGTAATCGGTAAGAATTCCGTCGTCATGGTATCTCTGGGTTGCCGCGCCGCTTGCGCACCATAAAGCCAGCGATCAATTATCACGGACTCAGATATTCCCGGCGCTGATCATGCCTCAATGCAGCTGCAAGAATGCAGCCACCACCCAATCGACATGCTGCGCGATATTCTGGCTGTCGCGCTGGCTGGGTTCACCATAGAGGGCGCGGACGAGGTCGAGGCCCATCAGCATGCCGAGCAGGAGTTCCGCGCTTCTTTCCGGCTGGCTGAAATTTGCCAGTCCTGACTGGTGGGCGCGCCGCATCCAGTCTGTCAGTTTGTCCAGGGTGGTCTGGGGACCGCTGCGATAGATTTTTCGCATTGCGTCGGCCGGGAATTCGGTCGCGCCGCGCAGGGCGCGCATGAAGTCGAGATGTTCCTCGCTCAGGAGAAAGGTCAGCAGGCGGGTGCCGAAGGCCGTGAGCGCCGCCTGCGCATTGCTCTGGCTGTCCGGCGCAATGGAAAGGCTGGCTGCCATATGATCGGCTTGCTGGCTGATGACTGCATCGATCAGCGCTTCGCGGTTGGCGTAGCGGCGATAGACGGTTACCTTGGATACTTCGGCCAGCCGGGCGACCGCTTCCACCGATATGCCCCCGGGCCCATGTCTGAACAACAGCATGCGTGCGGCTGCAAAAATGGCCTGGTCCTTGCTGTGATCGACTGGCCGCCCTGCCCGTTCGTTTGTCGACATTGTTTGTGCCCGTGAATTATTGTACGATTGCGTTCAATAATATCATGCCCCTTTCCAGGGCTCACTCCCATGTTGAATTTAACCATACTGTTGTTGCTGGCCATGCTGATGCTCGGCGGGTGCGCCCAAAGCGATGTCGATCCGCTGACACAGAAACAGCCACCCTGGGTGAAGACCGTTGCCCTCCAGCCGGATGGCCAGCCGCTCCGCGTTTATTCCGGTACGGTACGGGCGCGTCATGAGATTCCGCTCGCCTTCCAGGTTGGTGGCCGCATTCTGGCCCGCCATGTCGATGCCGGGCAGCACGTGACGGCCGGACAATTGCTGTTCAGTCTCGATCCGCGCGATCTCGATCAAGCGGCGCGGGCCGCTGCGGCCGAGCTGGCCGCTACCGATGCCGCGCTGGCGACAGCGGCCAGTGAACTCAAGCGTCATCGCCAGCTGGTCGCACGGGATTTCATCAGCCTGCAGGCACTGGAGCGTTTTGAGCTCGCGGCGCGTGATGCCGCCAGCCGCCGCGCTGCCGCACAGGCCCACCTTGCCCAGGCCCGCAATGCGCGTGCTTATGCCGAGCTGCGGGCTGCGCAGGCTGGCGTGCTGATCGAGGTCAGTGGTGAACCCGGCCAGGTCATCAGCCCTGGCGAAGCAGTGGCCATGCTGGCGCAAGCAGGTGAGCGCGAAATCGAGGTTTTTCTGCCTGATGGCAGCCAACCGCCCGCTACGGGCCATGTACATCTGGCCAACGGTGACGCCGTCCGGCTTGCATTGCGCGAAGTTGCCGGTGCTGCCGATCCGGTCAGCCGCAGCTGGCGTGCCCGTTACCGTGTGATGGGCATGGAGGCCGGTTTTCCGTTGGGAAAAGTTGTCCAGGTTGCCCTGCAGGATGAGGCAAGCGAAACCGGTGTGCTGGCCGTGCCCCTGGGCGCGCTGGATGAGCGCAGCGATGGTGCGCGTATTTGGCGAGTGCTCGAAGGCCGCGCCCAGCCGGTGCCGGTTGAAGTGGTGGCGCTCACCGCCGAGCAGGCGCGGATCCGGGCCGATTTGCCAGCCGGTACAAGAATTATCGCGCTTGGCACGCATTTGCTGACGCCCGGCATGCCGGTCAGGGCGCGCTGACAATGAATTTTCCCAATCTTTCCGCCCTGGCGGTGCGCGAGCGCGCGGTCACGCTGTTTTTTATCCTGCTGTCGGTGCTGGCCGGCATTTATGCCTTCCTATCGCTCGGCCGCGCCGAGGATCCGGCTTTTACGGTGCGGGTGATGGTGGTTTCCGCCATCTGGCCGGGAGCGACCACCGAGCAGCTGCAGCTGCAGGTGGTCGACCGCCTGGAAAAGCGTATCCAGGAAGTCGAAAATCTCTATCGCATCGAAACCACCATCCGTCCCGGGCGGGCCGACCTGCAGGTCGAGTTTCATGACTACACGCCCAGCGCGCTGATTCCCGAATTGCTCTACCAGGTACGCAAGCGCATGCAGGATGAAGCGCCCAGCTTGCCCCAAGGGGTGATCGGGCCGATCATCAACGATGATTTCTCGGATGTCTATTTTTCTCTGATAGCGCTGACCGCGCCGGGGTTGCCGCTGCGGGCGCTGACGCGTGAGGCCGAGGCGATTCGCGACCGCCTGCAACGGGTCGAAGGCATTCAGAAAGCACTCATTCTGGGCGAGCGCAGCGAGCGCGTGTTTGTCGAGTTCGATCTGGCACGCTTGGCGAATCTTGGCATTTCGCCGCAGGTGATTTTCGATGCCATCGAGGCTAACAATCAGCTGATGCCGGCTGGCTTTCTCGATCTGGCCGGCCCGCGCGCATATTTGCGGGTCGATGCCGATCTGTCCGATCCGGAGCGGCTGGCAGCGGTGCCGATCCGTGCCGGCGAGCGCTTGCTGCAGCTGTCCGATCTGGCGACTATCCGCCATGGTGTGGAGGATCCGCCCAGCTATCTGGTGCGCGCCCATGGCCAGGATGCGGTGCTGCTGGGGGTCGTGATGCGCAAAGGGGAAAACGGCCTCGACTTCGGCGACCGTCTGGCAGCGTTCATCGCGCGCGAGCAAAACCGCCTGCCGCTGGGCATGAACCTGCTGCCATTGACCAACCAAATGGATGCGATTATGGCGGCGGTCAACCTGTTTCAGGTGAAGTTTCTGGTCGCGGTGGCGGTGGTGATGGGGGTGAGCATTCTCGCCATCGGCCTGAAGGCCGGGCTGGTGGTGGGCATTGCCATTCCGATCACGCTCGGGCTGACTTTCCTGTTGATGAAAATGGCCGGCATCAATCTCGATCGCATCACGCTCGGCGCCCTGATCATCGCGCTCGGCCTGCTGGTGGACGATGCGATCATCGCCATCGAGATGATGATCGTCAAGATGGAAGAAGGCTGGGACCGGGTGCGGGCGGCCGGTTATGCCTGGAATATCACCGCCGCGCCGATGCTGTTTGGCACACTGGTGACCGTTGCCGGCTTTGTGCCGATCGGTTTCGCGCAGTCGGGTGTCGGCGAATATGCGGGCAACATCTTCTGGGTGCTGGCTTTCGCGCTGATCCTTTCCTGGCTGGTGGCCGTGACGTTCACGCCGTATCTCGGGGTGAAATTGCTGCCCGACTTCAAGGTCCACGCGCACGCCAATGAATCGTTATATGCCACCCGGCCGTACCGGTGGCTGCGCGCGCTCATCACGGCCTGTGTGCGGCACCGCAAGACGGTGGTGGCAACCACTGTGGTGCTGCTGGGGCTGAGCATTGCCGGCATGGCCTTGCTGGTGCAAAAGCAGTTCTTCCCGGGTTCCGACCGGCCTGAGGTGCTGGTCGATATCTATCTGCCGCAAGGCAGCGCGATTGGCGCGACCGATGCCACCGCCAGAAAAATTGAAGCCATTCTGGCCGCCATGCCTGAAGTCAAGACGCTGTCGAGCTTTATCGGTGCCGGTGCCCCGCGCTTCTTCATCTCCGCCAATCCGGAACTGCCCAATCCGGCTTTTGCCAAGATCATTGCAATCGGGGAGGATGCCGATGCCCGCGACCAAATCATGGCGCAACTGCAGCGACATATCGACGCGGGCGAATTTCCCGAGGCCCGGGTGCGCGTGACTCAGCTGCTGTTCGGACCGCCTGTGATCTGGCCGGTGAGCTTTCGCATCATCGGCCCCGATCCGGCTACACTGCGCGAGATCGCGCACCAGGTGCGCCGGGTGATCGCGGCGCACCCGAACACGCTCGATCCCCATCTTGAATGGGACGAGCGCGCCCCGGTATGGCAGCTGGTGATGGATCCCGAACAGCTGCGGCTGATGGGACTCACGCCGCGCGACGTCGCCCAGCAATTGCAATTCCAGCTCGATGGGGTGCCGGTGACCGCGCTGCGCCAGGATATCCGTACCGTGGAAGTGCGCGCCCGTGGCCAGCGCGATGTCATGCCCTTGCCTTATGATCTGGAAATCAGGACCCAGGACGGGCGCAAGGTTGCCCTGGCGCAACTGGGCCAGTTGGCAGTGCATTATGAAGAGCCCGTGATCAAGCGCTACAACCGCGAGCGCTCGCTGGCCGTGCTGGCCGATGTGCAGGGCGCACAGGCGCCGGATGTGACCATGGCGATCTGGCGGCAGCTGGACACGGTGCGCAGCCAATTGCCCGAGGATTACCGCATCGACATCGCCGGTTCCGTGGAGGAATCCGGCAAGGCCGATGCCTCGATCCAGAAACTGCAGCCGTTGATGGTTGCCCTGATGCTGATCTTCATCATGCTGCAGATGCGTGCCTTCTCGGGCACTTTCATTGTGGTGGCGACTGCTCCCCTGGGGCTGATCGGTGCGGTGGCGGCGTTGTTGCTGTTCGATCAGCCATTCGGCTTTGTTGCTCTGCTGGGTTTGATTGGCCTGGCGGGAATCCTGATGCGCAACACCATGATCCTGACCCAGCAGGTGCAGGACAACTTCGCGGCAGGCATGGAAGCCTGGCCGGCAGTCGTTGAAGCAGCTGTCCGGCGGGCGAGGCCCGTAGTGCTGACCGCCCTGGCCGCCGCCTTCGCTTTCATCCCGCTGACCCTGGACAGCTTCTGGGGGCCGCTCGCCTACGTGCTCATCGGTGGCGTGCTGGTGGGCACCGTCATTACCCTGCTGTTCGTCCCGGCGTTGTATGCACTCTGGTTCCGGTTGGGGAAAACAGCGGCCGATATCTGAAGCGCTCTGCCCAAGCGGGACCGCGAAGCCATCCAGTGCTGGCAGAGCGCGGTGCGCTCGCGCACCTTCAAATTTTGACCCTCATCAGCCAGCTCCATAAGCCTCTCAGCCAGCATTGGTGTTCATTTGTGTGCATTCGTGGTTCCCGCATTTAGCTTTTTTCCAGCATATCCAATACTTCCATCAGACGCCGCTTGGCTTTATGTTCTGTGCGCAGGCGTGTAATCAATCCTTTCCAGTTCTCCGGTTGATGGGTTTCTTGGTAAACCGCGCGCATCTGCCGCAAGTAGGTGGCTGCTTCTTGATATGCCTTGGGTTTGGTCTGGCCGATCAAGCGGTCAACGATCGATTGCCAGATCTGCAGCGAAATGGCGGGGTGGCTTGCTTTGACGGCTTGAGCCAGTACCTGATCAATTCCCCAGCTTCGATACTGGGTCTTGATCAATGGCTGGTAATGCGCGATGGCATCGTCATGACGCTCTTCAAGTAGGGTGATTTCGATCAATGTATTATGGTCCGGGAAGCTTCCGGATCTCAGATTGCCGGATTTGGGAGCTGCCGCTTCGGGTTCCGGAAGCGGCCAGGTGATCTGGATTTGATCGCCGATGATGGGGCGCTGGCCGGTCTGTAGAAAGCCGAGAATTCCATCCCGTACTGCGGGCCATGAATTGGCCTTGGTAGCGGCCTTGCGAAGTTTGACGTAATTCTCTTTCGAGGGCTGAGCAAAGAAACTCTCGGCCCAATAGGCTGCTGCCAGATCGAATTGCCCTGTTTCCTCGGCCAGCTGCCTCAGTTGCTGTTGTAGGCCCCTGGCAATGCCAGGCGCATCGCGGATGGTTTTGTTGAACCCATGTATGCACCATTGCCGGGCCCGGTCTTGCTCTCCGGTTTCAAGCAATGTCTCGACCAGGGCCTGGTAATCCTTAGTGCGATCTGCTTCCTGCTCCAGAAGCGGGATAAGCTGTTGTTGCTGCCCGCTTCTGGCGTAGGCATCACATAGCAAACTGACGAATTGTTTGCGATGATAAGTTGTCTGAAAATCTTCCGGCCGTGGCTGCGTTTGCGCTAATTGCTTTTCAAGTGCGGTGGCAACTTCATGCCAGTGCACTTCCGTGTAGCGGCTATCGTTCAGAATTTCATCCGTGTTTGTCAGCAAGTCGAATTCATCTTCGAGCCCATGCCTGATCAACCACAGTAATTGCTCCGATGGCGTCAGCGAGGTCAGGGGCAACGCTTGCAGGACAACATCCAAGCAAGCGGCAATGGCCATGGCTGTTTCGCCTTCGTCCTGGGATTGCTCGACCTGCTCTTTCCCTTCTTCCCAGAGTACTTCGCCCAGCGTCAGCACTGCATCGGGATATCCGCTGTCAAGCAGCATCTGGAACTGCTGTTCGATGGGGGAATAGTCGGGGAGATCCCCCCTTCCTCTCCAGGAATCGAACCATGCTTCTTCGGCGGTCAGCTTTAAAATATCTTTCCGTAATGCCCGGATGACTTTATCAATATGCCCTGTCTCCAGCTGCGCAGCATCGCGGATTTGACGGGCAACGCCTGGATGCTTGTTTGCTAGATCAATGACCAGCGCCAGTAACGCCTCGCGGCTTTTTCCGGATAGGAAGGATGCAATGTCAGCCATTCTGTTCTGGGTATCTTTTTCGGAAATGAGGTACGTATCGGGATTATTATTGTCCGCCCCTGCCCATTCTTCGCTGTCGTCAAACAACAAGATGAATAAGTCATCTTGTGGATCGAGCAAGGGAATTGCCTTGTTTTGCTGCTGCCGCGCGATAGCCGCCAGCAGAACTGCTATCACATGTTTGCAGGGGCCCCAGCCATCATAGGGACAGCTGCAGTCAAAATGAAGCTCGCCGCCATCCTGACGGCTGACCGAGGTCGCATACCGATCGCTGCCCGAGACCCAGGCAGCCAGTGCGCCATTTTCGGTGCGCGATAACTGCGAAACATGCTTCACGTAATCTTCGCCGCGATGGTAGATTTTGCTGCCGGCCCATTCAAGAAGCTCTTGGCGGGTCAGGCCTTCCAGGGTATTTTTAATGGTGCACATTTTTCTTAATCTGTCTCATACTGATTCTCAACTGGATGCATGAAGCTCAGGATAGTTTCTCGTCCATTTTTATGGTACCAGGCACTGCCAAATGATAAAGGTATTTTGTTTGCTGCTAACATTTTATGGGCGTTCCGATGCAACTTGAAATAGGAAAAATCCTGCATGCCAGCTTGCTGGTTGCCGATCTGGAGCGGTCGCTGGCATTTTATAACGGGGTACTGGGGCTGGAAGTGGATGATGCCCGGCCCGGCCTTGGCTATCCCGGCGCTTGGCTGCAGCTGGCCGGCCATCAGCAGATTCATTTGCTACAATTGCCGAATCCCGATCCATGCGAGGGGCGGCCCGCACAGGGTGGGCGGGACCGGCATGTCGCGCTGGCGGTAAATTCGATAGAGATCCTGGAAGCACGGCTTTGCGCGCATGGGACCCCCTGCAGCCTCAGCCAATCCGGCCGCCGCGCGCTGTTTTGCCGCGATCCGGATGGCAATGCACTCGAATTTGTCGAAACCCAAACCGGATAATGACTTTTGAACGGTGGTATTTTCAGCGCAGAGTCAGCAGGAAGATGCTTTCGCGCATTTGACTCAACCCGCGTTCACGAAAGCGCGGGTTGTGCGCGAGCACATCCAGTTCCGCCAATAACCGTATTTCAGCATGTGGCTGGTAGAGTGCCGCGACTTCGCCAGGCGTGACCGCAAACGGTGGCCCGGCCATTTCCGCCTGGGGATAATCGAATGCAATCAGCAGGATCTGGGTGCCAGGCGGCAGAATCTGCAGCAGATAGCTGGCATAGCGCTGGCGCATCGCAGGCGGGAGCGCCACCAGCGAGGCGCGGTCGTAAACCGCTTGCACGCTGGCAAGATCTTCCCTGCCGAGATCGAAAAAATTGCCACAGCGAATATCGATATCATCCACCCGGTAATGCACAAAGCTGTCATCGCGCATCCGCTCCGGGACGAGCGCCTGTTCGCTGAAGAACGCCTGTACCGCGAGATCGCTCAATTCCACGCCGAGCACTTTCTGCCGCTGATTGCGCAGCCACAGCATGTCGCGGCTTTTGCCGCACAAGGGGACAAAGACTTCGCCGCCTTGCGGCAGATTCAGCTCATGCCAGTATTGGCGCAGATATGGGTTGATGTCGTCTTGATGAAAGCCGATGTCTCCTTGCTGCCAGCGTGTTAACCAATAGTCCTGTTCCATGTCCAATTTCCAGTTTGCATTCAGTGAATGATGATCGAACCGATCACCGTTGCTTAGGTCTCATGTGATTGTATAGGGCGCGCAAGCGCATCCTGCATTTTTAAACAGTTTCGTTTGTTAGGCCTGGTTTCATCATTTTTGTTTCCGGCCACAGGTTTGTGCAGTAATCTTTTCAATTTCTTCAAGTGACAAGCATTTGTTTTCTCCACCACGATTGATTGCCGCCGGATCCGGGTCTTGCCGCCGCAATCGGCAGACCGGATATCTTCCGTCGAATCGGGCTGGCAATCAAACGGATAGACCAAAAACTTCATGATGCGCTGGGATATTTTCTGCCATGTCATCGACAATTACGGCGATATTGGTGTGTGCTGGCGGCTGTCGCGCCAGCTGGCGGCGGAACATGGCATCAGTGTGCGCCTGTGGGTGGATGATTTGGCCAGCTTGCAACCCCTTTGTCCGGCAGTCGATACCCGTCTGGCGGTGCAACATTGCCAGGGCGTGGAGCTGAGGAAATGGGTCGAACCCTGGCCCGATGTGGAACCGGCCGAGGTGGTGATCGAGGCATTCGGCTGCGAGTTGCCGCAGCGCTATGTCGAGGCCATGGCGATTCCCCGGCCTTGTCAGCCAGACCAATGCTCCGAGGACAAGACAACCAAGCGCGTCTGGATCAATCTGGAATATCTGTCGGCGGAATCATGGGTGGAGGGCTGCCATGGCCTGGCTTCACCCCATCCACGCTTGCCATTGACCAAATATTTCTTTTTTCCCGGCTTCAGCGCGGCGACCGGCGGACTGTTGCGCGAGGCCGGCCTGCTGGCGCAGCGCGCTGCGCGCCAGCGTCAGCCAGCGACCGGCTGGCGTCAGCTCGGCCTGCCCGAACCGGAAACCGGCCAAACCACGGTTTCGCTGTTTTGTTATGACCATGCGCCCATCAGCGCCTTGCTGGCGGCGTGGGCGGCGGCCAGCATGCCGGTGCGCTGCCTGTTGCCAATGGGCAAGGCGCTTGCGCAGGCGGCGGGCTGGGCTGGCAAAACTGCGCTCAAGGCAGGCGATCGCGTGATGCGCGGCAACCTGACCCTGCAAGTCATCCCCTTTCTGACGCAGGCCGATTATGACCACCTGTTGTGGTTGTGCGATTGCAACTTCGTGCGCGGCGAGGATTCGTTCGTGCGCGCGCAGTGGGCCGCCCGGCCGCTGGTCTGGCAGATTTATCCGCAAGCGGACAACGCGCATCAGGTCAAGCTGGAAGCCTTTCTGGCGCGCTATTGCCAGGGGCTGTCAAATGATGATGCGGCCGCAGTGCGCCGTTTTCATGGCTGCTGGAATGGCGGCGGGCGGCTGCTGGATTGGGACGGTTTCTGGTGGCGGCGCGCACGCCTGCAGGCCCATGCCCAGGCCTGGGCCACACAGCTTGCGCAGGCTGCCGATCTTGCCTCCAACCTGGTCGATTTTTGTATGAACCAGCAGGCGCCCGATCAGTCAAATGATTCAACCATGCAGGGTGCAGGTACCCTGGGCCAAACGGCATATGATTGATAACTAAGATGTTATTTGTTTGCAATCCGTGCAGGCAGACCGCCGAAAATTGGATTTTTGACGGGGGTCAAGCTATAATGCATGTCATTTTTTACCCCAAGATATCAGATGAAAACAGCTCAGGAACTTCGTGTAGGTAACGTATTCATGCTCGGCAAGGACCCCATGGTGGTGCTGAAAACCGAATTCAGCAAATCGGGCCGCAATGCCTCCGTCGTGAAAATGAAATTCAAGAATCTGCTGACCGACTCGCCCAGCGAAGCGGTATACAAGGCGGATGACAAGTTCGACGTGGTCTTGCTGGACAAGAAGGAAGTCAGCTATTCCTACTATGCCAATCCCATGTATGTATTCATGGATGACGAATACAACCAGTATGAAGTCGAAACCGACACCATGGGGGATGCGCTCGACTTCTTGGAAGATGGCATGCCCTGCGAAGTGGTGTTTTACAACGACAAACCCATCTCAGTGGAACTGCCCAACTCGGTGGTGCGCGAAATCACCTATACCGAGCCCGCCGTCAAAGGCGACACCTCCGGCAAGGTTATGAAGCCCGCCAAAATCATCAGCGGCTTCGAACTGCAGGTCCCACTGTTCTGTGAAATCGGCGACAAGATCGAAATCGATACCCGCACACGGGAATACCGCAGCCGAGCCAAGTAATGACAACCTGTCACCAGGAAGACAAGGGAGCTGCCAGGCTCCTTTGTCGTCTCTGGGGATGCTCAATGACGAATTGGCAATAACCAAAATCCCATGATAATGGTTCGGCATTACCACCCATTTGTCCAATTCGATTTCATCGCGAATGATTGCCGTTTTCCGCCATTCATCCGCAACAATCTGCCCCAACTCGTTCAATTGCATTTTTCCGTCCACGATATCCCCGAATAGACATTCCCGGTTCTGGATGCACAGGGCCACGAAATACGCACCCGCTTGAGAATAATCGTATCCCTTCAGACGGATCGAACGGCGCCGGTTTTTGTTATGGAACATGCAGGCTGCAAGTCGTGCGCCAGCAGGGATGTTTCAGCCTCTGAGCGCGGGTAATGATTCTTCCTTGGGCACAAATTTGAGTGCGATGCCGTTGTTGCACCAGCGTTCCCCGCGTGGCGGTGGGCCATCGTTGAAGACATGGCCTTGATGTCCGCCGCAGCGCACGCAATGGTATTCCGTGCGTGGCTTGATCATTTTGAAGTCGATCCGGGTCGCGACATGTCCGGCAATCGGCTGGGTAAAACTCGGCCAGCCTGTCCAGCTTTCGTATTTGTTCCGGCTTTCAAACAAGGGCAGATAGCAGGCGGCGCAGATGAAGGTGCCTTCCCGTTCTTCATAAACCAGGTTGCTGGATTCCGGGCGTTCGGTGGCTGCTTCGAACAGTATTTCATAGGCCCTGGGCGACAGCAGTGCACGCCATGCCTCGCGTGGTTTGTCCAGGGGGGTGATCGGGCTGGCTGCTTCTCCCACAACTTGTGCCCGCAGGCATCCGGGTAGCAGCGGCATCATGCCGGCTACGGCGAGTGTTCGTAACAGAGTGCGTCGTTTCATAAAAGCTTCTCCAAATTTATCAGGGGTGATCGCAGGCGGCTTGCGATGGCGCCTATCAGCGCACGCCGGATGCGCATAGGCTGAACACCATCATCAAAACCGATCGGCCGTTGTTGCTGATCGGGGGGTAGACAATCGCTGATTGTAACCCTGCTACTGCCGAAAGAGTCCCGGCGACAATGGCCGATGAGTGTTTGAGCAATCTTCGGTTAGCTATTTTAGTTGGGTTGGCAACAGCCTGGGGCGGGAAGGTGCTCGGATCTGGGTATTTGCCGCCTCGGTTTGACACACTCCTGGCTTTCTTATACTTTTTCCTTTCCCTCTATTCCCATATTTCAAAAGGACCATGCTTTTATGCACCCCGCTCTCCAGTCTTTGAAGGCCCGTTTTGCCGAACTTGATGATTTGCGGCGGACAGTGTCCGTGCTTCATTGGGATATGTCCACCCATATGCCCCAGGATGGGACAGGGTCGCGCGGCCGTATGATTGCCGCGGTCGAGAAGATCGCCCATGAGAAACTGATCGAACCGGCTGTCGGCGAGTTGCTGGAGACCGCATCGGGATTGCCCGCTGCAACCTTGGCGGCCGAGGATCGGGCATTCCTGCGCCTGGCACAGCGGCAGTTTGCCCGCGCCTCGAAAATACCGCCTGCTTTCAAGGCCGAATTTCTTCATCATATGACGGAAACTTATGATGTCTGGGTGCATGCGCGCAAGGCGAATGATTTCAACGCCGTGGCCCCCTTTCTGGAAAAAACGGTCATGTATTCACGGGCGGTCTCGGATTATTTCAATTCGGGCGAGACTGCCTGGGTTCACCCGATGGACCCGCATATCGAAGATGCCGACCCCGGCATGACGACTGCGGGCCTCAGGACGCTGTTTGCCGCGCTGCGGCGGGAGTTGGTGCCCTTGGTGAAGGAATTGTCGTCTCGTGAACAGCCGCGGACCGATTTTCTGTCGCGGGTCTATTCCAAGCCGCGGCAAATGGAATTTCTGAACTGGCTGGCCAGGCATCTCGGCTATGATTTCAATCGCGGGCGCCAGGATCTGACCTATCACCCGTTCATGACCAAGCTGGGCGCCGGGGATGTCCGCATTACGACCCGGGTTGACGAGACCAATCTTTGTGATGGGCTTTTCAGCACCATTCACGAGTCCGGCCATGCCTTTTACGAGCTGGGCATTGCCCCGGGTCTGGAGGGAACCATTCTGGGTTACGGCGTTTCCGCCGGCATTCACGAGAGCCAGAGCCGGTTGTGGGAGAATCTGGTGGGCCGCTCGCGTGAATTCTGGACATATTTTTATCCTCACCTGCAGGCCCATTTTGCCGATGCGCTGCAGGATGTCTCGCTGGATGAATTCCATCGCGGCATCAATCGCGTGCAGCCTTCATTGATCCGGACCGAGGCCGATGAAGTGACCTACAATCTGCATGTCATGATCCGCTTCGATCTGGAAGCGCAGCTGCTGGAAGGTTCGCTCAAGGCCAAGGATCTGCCCGCTGCCTGGAACGACCGCTACGAATCCGATCTCGGTGTGCGGCCGGCGTCCGACGCTCAAGGCTGCCTGCAGGATGTGCATTGGTTTTATGGCAGCGTGGGTGGCATGTTCCAGGGCTATACGATCGGCAACCTCTTCAGCGCGCAGTGCTTCGATGCCGCGCTCAAGGCGCATCCGGACATACCGGAGGCGATCTCGCGTGGGGATTTCAGCACCCTGCATGCGTGGCTGAAAGAAAACATCTATCGGCATGGTTCAAGTCTGTTCCCGCAGGAGCTGATCCGGCAGTTGACCGGTCAGGATCTGTCGCCGGCGCCCTTTCTGGCATACTTGGGGCGGAAATATTCATAGGAACCATGCCACCGGGACAAGGCGCCGGTAGTGCGGCCTTGCTCCCGTGGTTATGATGCAGCCGCACTGTCGGCTTGCTTGCGCCTGCTGTCTGCCTGTGGCCCGTCTTCTTCTCGGATAGCTTGCCCGCAACCGGGCCCCGCTATCCAGCTTCTGCCGCCCGCTTGCGGGATGACCTGAATCCGGGTGCCGATCCGCTCCTTGAGTGCCGGTACATGCGAGATAACCCCGATCAGTTTGCCATCCTGCTGCAGTCCGGCTAGCGTTTCCAGCGCGGTGTCCAGGGCGTCATCATCCAGGGTGCCGAAGCCTTCATCGAGGAACAGCGAATCCACCCGGATATTTTTGCTGGCCATGTGGGACAGCCCCAGCGCCAGCGCCAGGCTGACGATAAAGCTTTCGCCACCGGACAGATTCTTGGTGGTCCGGATTTCGCCTGCCTGGTAGTTGTCGATCACATTCAGCTCCAGCGGTTGGGTGTCGTCGCGGATCAATAAATAGCGATCGGTCATTTTCTGCAACTGGCGGTTGGCGTGGCCGACCATCATTTCAAAGGTCAGCCCCTGGGCAAAATTGCGGTATTTCTTGCCGTCGGCGGAGCCGATCAGCTCGTGCAGCAGCGTCCAGCGCGTGCATTCGCGTTGCTGGGCCTCGATGGCTTGCAGGCGCGCCTGCTGCTGTTGCTGCAGGGTGTCATTGTCCTTGAGCTGCTGCCGGATAGCGCCGATTTCCTGCTGCAACGCCCGTTGGGCGGCAGTCAGCGTTGTCACGGCCTGTTTGAGGTGATCCAGGGGCTCTGCGGTGAGCTGCCTTTGCTGCTCGGCCTTCAGGATCTGGGTTTTTTCTTGTTCCTTCGAGCTGATTTCGGTGTTTTCATCCGACAGCTTCTGGGCCTGCTGGGCCAGCTGCCTGCGTTCGCTTTCGGGCAGACAGGCGGAACGGTAATGGTCCTCGCCGCTAAATCCGGCCAATTTCAGCTGCGCCTGGAAAGCCTCGGCGGCTGATTCCAGTTGTATTCCCCGGTTGCGAAGCGCTGTCTCCAGTTCCTCGATTTTGGCCTTCAGTTGGCTGAGCGCCTGCTGGGCTGCGGATAATTTCTGGCGAGCGCTATCCAGTCCCCTGTCGGCGGATTCAACCGCATCGGCCAGACGCTGCTCTTCCTCACTGGTTTTGTTGTCCCCAAGCAGCGCCTGCCGTTCATGCTGAAGGGTCTCCTGATCACGCAGCAGTTCAGCCAGCAGCGCCTGTTGTTTGTTGATTTCCTGGCCGGTCTTGAGGATCTGCTCAGCCCGGTGGTCCAGCTGTATTTTGAGGGTGATGATTTTTTGTTCGAGCTCGGCTTTTTGCTTGTTTCTGCTGAGCCACTGCTCACGCCGCAGGGCTAGTTGCGCCAAGACCGCATCGATGGTTTCGGCAGAGAGTGCAGTCATCCCGTAGCGGTTGATCTCTTGCTGCAGTCCATCCAGCGATGCTTGCTGCTGGGTCTGGTATGCTGCTGCTTCCTTTGCGAGCCGCTGCTGTAATTGCTCGGCAAACTCTTGCTTGTGCGCGGCCGCCAGAGCTTCACGCTCTTGTTTCACCACAGCCTTCCTGGCTTTCTCGACGGCAGCGCGCAGTTTGGCCAATTCCGTTTCGATGGCATCGGCTGCTTCCAATATGCCGGTCGCCTGGGCAAGCTGACGGCCATTCTCTGCCTGAAGCTGCTTGAGCTTCTCTGCCAGTCCGGGATCGCTGGCTGCCAGTTTCGGGCCGCTATCCAATGCGGTGCAGTGGTCATGTATCACTTGGCTGGCTTCACGCATTTTTACGGCGTGTTCCTGCTGGGCGCAGGCCGTTTGCTCGAGATCCTTGTCCACCTGCGCCAGCCTGATCCTTGAGCCGGAGATCTCCTCCGTTCCCGCCTTGAGTTCGCTTCTTGCCGCGGCGAGACGTTGCTGGGTCTCATCCGGGAGGGGCACATTGCCTTCGGCAAACGGGTGCTCCCGGGCGCCACACAGCGGGCAGGGCTCGCCATCTCGCAGCTGGCTGCGGGCTTGTTCGAGCGCCTCGATGCGTTGGAGCAGTGTCAGCTGGGTTTCAAGCAGCCCCACTTCCTTTTCAAGCGCGGCCTGCTTTTCGCTTTGGTGCGCGAGCATCTGCTTCAGGGCTGCGGCCTCCTGTTTGAGCGCGGCTTGCCGGTTGTCAAGCTGGCTGCTGGCCTGCTTCGATTTCTCCACGGATTCGGCAGCCGCAAGCGTTTTGCCGATCAGGTCTTGTTGCGCTGTCAGTGCCGACTGGTGCTTCCGCCATGCGGCGACCGCCTGTCCGTCCAGGATTTTCAGAAGCGCGGATTGCTTTCCAGCCAGTGCCGCCTGGCTTTCCTGCAACGCGCGTTGTGCCGTGTCGAGGCCGCGCGTCTGTGCCTGCCAGATAGTTATGGCTTCCTTGCGCTGGGCTTGCGCCTGGGTTGCCTCCTGCTGTTTGCTCGCCAGCTGCCCGGAAAGCGCTTTCAACGCATCGAACCGGCTGCGCAACCCGGCGAGATGCTCCACCAGCTTTTCATCCGCCTGGGATGCCGTGAGCAGGCTCTGCAGCGCTTCGCAGGCCTTGCGCTGATCGTGCAGCGCCTGTGCATCGCCGGCCTGCTTTGCCCGAAGGGTTTCAAGAACGGACACAAGCGCCGTGATGGACTCACGCGCTGCTTTGATGGGGGCATTTTTCTCGGTGATTTTCAGATCCAGCTCGCGCACCTTGCGGATGACGGGCAGCGCCGCTTGCTGGGCCGCTTTTCTGGCCGAGAGTTGTTCAGCAGCGGTTTTCATGGCCGCTTCCGCCAGCCCGGCGGCCGTGGTGTGGCCGGCCAGGGCTTGCTGGCATTCACCGAGCAAGGCCTGGTCTGCGTTTTGTGCCTTGCGGGTGGCAGTCAATGCCGCATGCTCGGCGGAAAGTTCGAGTGCCTGGTTGGCCAGCCGCAGCCGTTCCTGTTGGGACGCAAAGGCTTCAACCCTGGCCTGCCATGCGGTCCTGGCCTGGCCAAGCACCTTCAACTCGGCTTGCAGGCGGTCCATGCCTTCGATCCATGCGACGGCCTGGGTTTTTTGGTGAAGCTGCTGTGTGAGTGCCGCCTCCTGCTGACCCTTCTGCTCCAGGCTGGCTGCCAGTTGCTGTGCCATTTCCGGAGCCAGCGGCTGCATGCCCGCCAGCTCGGCCCGCAATCTGTCGAGCTGTTTGTGTTCCTCGGCGCGGCGCTCGTGAACGCGCATGGAGATTTGGCTGTAGATCTCGGTGCCGGTGATCTGTTCCAGGATCGGCGCGCGCTCGTCGGGCGCCGCTTGCAGGAAGGCGGCGAAGCCGCCCTGGGCCAGCAGCATGGAACGGGTGAAACGCTCAAAATCCATGCCGATGGCGGCCTCGATCTGTTCGGCCACGCCTCTGAGCTTGGTCTCGAAAATCTCACCCGAATCGGCATTGGCCAGCTCGTGCCTCGGTACCTGCAGTTCCCCGTTCGGCTTTTTCCTGGCCCGGCGCTGGCTCCAATGTGAGCGGAAACGCCCGGTCTGCGTTTCAAACGTCACCTCGGCAAAGCATTCGCCAGTCTGGCGGGACATGATCTCGTTCGTGCCTTTGTTGATCTTGTTGAGGCGGGGCGTGCGGCCGTAGAGGGCGAGGCAGATGGCATCGAGGAGGGTTGTTTTCCCAGCCCCGGTTGGCCCGGTGATGGCGAAAATACCATCGGCGGCATAAGCCGGGTGTGTCAGGTCGATCGTCCATTCGCCGGCCAGCGAATTCAGGTTCCTGAAGCGTATTTGCAGTATTCTCATCGGGCGCCTTGCTATTCCGCCTGCCTATCGTCTTCGCCGAGCGAGGCAAGTATCTCCTGATGGGCATGCAGCAATGCCGGCCACTGCGCTGGGGGCACCTGATGGGCAGCCAGGCAGCGTTCGAATACCTCGTTCGTGCTCAGATCATCGAGCGTTTGCTGGTCATGCATCTGCCCCAGCACGCGCTCGATGATGCGGTTGTTTTTCACCCGCAGAATTTCCATGCCGGTGCCGTCGATGGCGGCATCCAGGCGCACGCGCAGATCGCCCATGACCTCCAGGCCTTGGTAAATAATTTCGAGCCACGTCCGGGAATCGGCGGCCGACAGTTCGAGAATGCGGCTTGAAATATCGGGCCAGTCTCCCTGGATGCGCTCGAGTTTCTGGAATACCGGGACATCGATCAGGCTGATTGCTGGGTGCCGGTGCGCAGACGGCGCGCATTCGGGCAGAGAGTGCGTGCCGCTCACCGCTTGCGCACCGGAGGGTGCCTGAAAATCCACGATCACGACGCTTTTCTGCTGAGTGGCTTCGTCAAACCCCATCGGCAGCGGCGAGCCGCTGTAACGCATGGTTTCGGAGCCCCCTACTTTTTGCGGCACATGCAGATGGCCGAGCGCCAAGTAATCGAAAGCGTCAGGAAAGATGCCAGCGGAAACATGGGCCAACGAGCCGATATAGAGCTCGCGCACCCCATCGCCATCGACGGTTTGTCCGCCAGCCGTGAACAGGTGGCCCATGGCCACGATCGGGATGGCGGCATTAATCTCGGCCCGTTTTTTCATGGCCACGGCAGCGACGGCGGCATAGTGGGCGCGGATGCCATCGATCAGCTTGCGTTCCTTGTCCTCGATCGTCTCGCCGGCTTCCGCCACGCGGATGTCCCGGTCGCGCAAATAGGGCACGGCGCAGACGATCAGTTCCGGCGCACCGTTCGCATCGGCGAGCACGCAGACTTCGTCCTCTGGATCCTCCGACGCATGGCCCACCACGTGAACATCGAGCGCCTTGAGCAATTCCCTGGGCGCATTGAGAAACGAGGGCGAATCATGATTGCCGGCGATGACCACCACATGCCGGCAGGATGAAGCAGCCATCCGGCACAGGAAGCGGTAATAGAGCGCCTGGGCGCGATGGCTCGGGGCGCTGGTGTCAAAAACATCGCCTGCCACCAGCAGGACATCGATTGCATGCTGCTGAATCGTCTCCACCAGCCAGGCCAGAAATGCCTCGAATTCTTCATACCGCTTTCTGCCATAGAGCGCGCGGCCGAGATGCCAATCGGAGGTGTGAAGGAGTTTCATTTATGAATATGTACTATTTTATATTTCTTCGTGGTGCATGCCATGCAATTCACATGCATTTGTCGGCAGTGTTTCTCGCGCGCAGGATATGCCATGAGCGCTATTTTACAGGGTTTGCTTGATCGGTACTTGCCGGCGTTTCTGCGAAGATGCGGGTGCCGGTGTTGCAAGTTCGCTTTTCAAGCCGTTCCTTTGCACGCCGCCGGTTGTTTTCGATTAGATCCTCATAGGTGGGGAGGGTATCCGCACTATACTTCTGCTCGATGATGCCCGGTATTGGTAACTTCAAAGACAGGCGCTTGGCATGACCCAGATGGTCCTGCGCAGCCCCGCTCATGCCTCCCGTTCGTCAAAATTCTTCTTGATTGCCACGTCCAGTTGTGCGGCATTGGGATTTTCCCGATCCATCTCCCACCGCGCGGGGTTGTCGATGATGTATTGCCGTATGCGGTTCAGTTCATCTTCGTTGCGGATGATGTGTTCCCAATAATTGCGCTGCCATAACCGGGCACCGGGCGTGCCGTGCATTTCGTTGATACGTTTTGTCATGGCCGATTTGAATGATCGCATGACTGTTGGAATCGATCCGGATATCGGCTGCCCGAATCGTTCCACCGTAGGGGCACGGCATGCCGTGCCCCTACCATCGATCACCACAATGCCATGGATGTGATTTGGCATAACAACCAATTCGTCGATCTCTATGCGTGGAAAATGGATGGGGATTGCATCCCAACATTGGCGCACGATATTCCCCACATCATTCATCTGCATTGCGCCATCGGCGATTTTGCCACACAGACAATGCCTGTTATGCGTGCAGAGGGTGACGAAATAGGCCCCATTCTGTGAATAATCGTAACCAGGCAGACGGATTGATCGGCGGTGATGCTTGCCTGGGTGGTATGTCATATTCCCAGTTCCTCAAAATCGAAATCCTCGCCCTCTTCTTCTTTTGGCGCCACGCTGACATAACGGCCGGGGGTAAGGCTCCAATCGATCAGATTGCCTGTATCCTCCGGGCCGCAGGACAGATTGGACACTGGCTCCAGCAGGCGGAATGGCACTTCTTTGTGGTGTTTGACGACGGTTTGTTTGCCGATCCAATTCAATGTAGGCATTCGTGTTTCCGAGTGTTTTTCTATTCTATTCTGGTGTTGGTGGTCTTTGGTCGAGGCCGATCCACTTGGCCCCGCGCCCCTTGCCCGTCGGCGCGATCAGCCCTTCGGTCTTCATCGCCCGCAGCACCAGCCGCACCATGTCGCGGCTGATACCGGGGCAGGCTTGTTCAATTTCCGAGATCGAGAACGGCAGGCTGCGCTTGAGGATTTCGGCTCGCACCCGGTTGCCCTTTGCCCCGCGTCCGCGTGTGAGGGTGCCTACCCGTTCCTCAAATTCCTTGTAGGCGCGCAGCAAGGCGCCCCAAAAGTAGTCGAGCCAGGGGGTACTGTCGTGAGCGGCCTCGTGCCAGCTCTTGGAGCTGGCTGCCAGCGTTTCGTAGTAGCTCTCTTTCGATTCCTCGAAGATGCGTTCCAGGCTGATGAAGCGGCCTACGGCATAGTCGAAGTGATAGAGCAGTTGCAGGGTGAGCAGTCGCGCCATGCGTCCGTTGCCGTCTGGGAAGGGATGGATACACAGGAAGTCGAGGATTGCCAGCGGTACGAGCACCAGTGGATCGGCCAGATGCTGATCCAGCGCGGCGCGGTAGCGTGCAACCAGGTCTGCTATCGCCATCGGTGTGAGATGCGCGGCGACGGGTCGGAAGCGGATGCGCAAGCGCCCGTCCGGATGCCGTTCGACGATGTCGTTGTTGGTGGCCTTCCAGTGACCCCCCGGTTGCGGCAGATAGCGGTACAGGATGCTGTGCAGCTGGCGCACCGTGCCCTCGGAGAAAGGCATCTGTTCGCCGTTTTCGTGAATCAAAGCCAGAGCGTCGCGATAGCCGGCAACTTCCTGCTCGGAACGGCTCTTGGGCGCGTCGTTCTTGAGCACCAGCGATTTCAGTCGGCTTGTGGGAACGACAACGCCTTCGAGACGGTTGGATGACTCGGTCGAATCGATTACGGCAACCTGCCGCAGATCGCTCAGCACCTCGGGCGATTGGGCGACGTAAAGCCGCTGCTTGCCCCGGTATTCCCCGAGCGCGCGCAGGGTCGTCAGCTGCTGGGCGTCAAAGCGCAGTTTGGCGAGATAGTCGGGAGAGAGTGAGTGCATCGGTGCGGCGCGAGTCTGTAAATAGGGTAATCATAATCCATAATAGGGTATTGTGATACGCCGTTACCCCAATAACCTGTAAATTACCCCATTTGTGATCGTTTCCTGTCAACCCAGCTTTCGAGTCACTTGCAAACTGAAACGATGAAAACCTTGGTTTGCATCCTGACGGTGGCGAAGCACCGCCCTCGCCTTCCCGTATAGGAATCCGCTCTGAATCTATGGAGCCAGACGCAATAGATGCCAGTTTTCCATCAATAATCATGATTTTTACAAGCAAATGAGCCATGTTTTGGCTTTAGGGTGCTCCTAAAATAACGCTGCTATTGATTTGATCTTGTATCCCATGGCCCGGTAGCCTCGCTGGCGTTTGTCCCACATGCGGGCAAGCTGGAAAAGGACATATCCAGGGGATGGCGGCCGCCGCTGGAATGCCGAGTTCCAGGCAGGATTGTATGAAGGCCTTGGCATCCTCTCGCCAGTCGGCTTCGCCTCGCGCCTTGCATCTTTCTCGAATACGTAACAACGTATGCCCAAGTTATTCATTAACGAGCCCTAATAGGGCTTTGAGGTGGGCATTCTCCTTGCGCAGCCGCTGCAGTTCAAAGGGCTTTCTTGGCCTTGGCGATAGAAATATCCTGATTATGCATCACATCCGGACAAACCCAGCGGTCGATGGTGGTCTTGTACGGTTCGAGTACGTCTTTACCCAGGGCGAAGCGTGCATGGAGAAAAGCCTGATTGTTCTTGCTGGCGGTGTACAGATCCTGAATCAGGGCAAGCAGCGCAGGATGGTCGAACTCGGCAAGCTGGCGCTTGAGGTCGATCCAGGTCGGTTTTTTCTTGCTTGATTTTTTCATAAATTCTGCTAATCGCTCTTGATGGCTTGGAAGGCGGAGTTGTCGGCCAGATGCAGATTATCGGGAAAAATGCCCCGCTCAGTGTCGAACGCAATCGAGGTCAGTTCGTGGTAACCGTCATTCAGCAGCGCCGCTTTGATGACGGTTTCAAAGGTGGTTTCGGAGGTTTGTTTTATCCTGCTCCCTTCAGCCATGTCTTCAGTGAGTGCGTGGAGCGTCCGCGCCGGTCATTACTGGCTTGCCGTCCTGCCAGATCACGGCGTACTGGCCCAGACGTCGCTTTTTGTCCAGCGCCTTGGCAACGGCCTGTCGGAGCGTTTCCAATTGCTTTTGGCCTTCCGGAGAGGGCGCTATTTTTTTAGTGGTTTTCATCACTTTTTCAGTTTTGCCATATCAGCTTCAAATTGGATTGGCTTCTATAATCCAGATATAAAACATGGATATGTAATGGCCTGACTCAGATTGTCCTGCGCAGCCCCGCTTCGCTGTAAGTTTGGGTGTATTTTGTCAGATAAAGTCCTGCCGGTTTCACATCTCCAGTTTGAACAAACGGGTAAGGTTTACCATAGAGGTGGGCGGCATCTCGAGGCCTGTGCCGAGATCGGCCACGACTGACATATCCCAATTCATCGGGCCCCTTAGGTTCCCCGCTCATGCCTCCCACTCATCAAAATTCTTCTTGATTGCCACGTCCAGTTGTGCGGCATTGGGATTTTCCCGATCCATCTCCCACCGTGCGGGGTTGTCGATGATGTATTGCCGTATGCGGTTCAATTCATCTTCGTTGCGGATGATGTGTTCCCAATAATTGCGCTGCCATAACCGGGCACCGGGCACCGGGCGTGCCGTGCATTTCGTTGATATGTTTTGTCACGGCCGATTTGAATGATCGCATGACTGTTGGAATCGATCCAGATACCGGCTGCCCGAATTGTTCCACCGTAGGGGCACGGCATGCCGTGCCCCTACCATCGATCACCACAATGCCATGGATGTGATTTGGCATAACAACCAATTCGTCCATCTCTATGCGTGGAAAATGGATGGGGATTGCATCCCAACATTGGCGCACGATATTCCCCTCATCATTCATCTGCATTGCGCCATCGGCGATTTTGCCAAACAGACAATGCCTGTTATGCGTGCAGAGGGTGATGAAATAGGCCCCATTCCGTGAATAATCGTAACCAGGCAGACGGATTGATCGGCGGTGATGCTTGCCTGGGTGGTATGTCATATCCCCAGTTCCTCCTCAAAATAGAAATCCTCGTCCTCTGCTACTTGTCAACATGATTTAGCAGCCAACGCTGGCCTTTGCCGGTCAACCGATAGCGCTGAGTCGGGCTGCGCGGGGAATCAGGTTGCGTGCGCTCGATCCATTCGTCTCGCAGTGCCGGGTTGAGATAGTTATTCCGGAACGTGGGGCGGTGTGACAAACCCAAAGCCTGCATCAAATTGTTGCTGCCGAGCTCGCCGTTTCCAATCGCACGGATCAATGCCGCTACTTGGTCGCTTGCTTGATCACCTACTTGGTCGGTCAATACAGCCTCGTGTATGGCATCGCGCAATGCATTCAGCATGAATTCGATAAACGGCGTGGCATCTGCCTGCTGGTCGGCTGCCGCGAGTACCCGGTAATAATCCTTCTGCCGATCTCGAATCACAGTCTCCACTGGCAGGTAAGCCAGCAGCGGTTTCCAGTTCCGTAGAATCAGGGTTTGCCACAACCGCCCCATCCGCCCGTTGCCGTCGGCGAAGGGGTGAATGAATTCGAACTCGTAGTGAAAGACGCAACTGGCCACCAAGGGATGTTCGTGGGTAGTTGCAAGCCAATCAAGCAGCTCCGCCATCAGTTTGGGTACTCGATCAGCGGGTGGGGCCATATGCACCAATTGTTCTCCCTGAAAAATGCCGACCCCGCCGGATCGATAATGGCCCGTTTCATCCACCAACCCGCGCATCAGCAATTCGTGAGCCGCCAACAGATCCTCCTCAGCACTGGCGTCCCAATCCTTCATGGCTTCGTAGGTCGCAAAGGCGTTACGCACTTCCTGAATTTCGCGGGGGTGCCCCAATACCCGTTTGCCCTCAATCACGGCGGTTACCTGTTCAAGGGTGAGCGTATTGTTCTCGATGGCCAGCGAGGCCTGGATGGTGCGGATGCGGTTCTCCCGGCGCAGGCGCGGTGTCAGGTTCTGTTCGGCCAGCGCGGAGTAACGGCCGATGGTTTCGCTGATCTCGGCGATCAGATTCACAATCGTCGGAGTGATGGTGTAGGGCGGCTGGTAGGTGGGAGGCTTGATCATGGTGCTGCCACCTCTCCTTCCACATCAGCCGGGCATTTTGATTTGATGAAATCGAACATGGGACGGAAGACTTCGAAGCAGTCCGGGGTCAGGGTTGGCACTACTTCCTTGGCAAACCTTACTTTGTGCTTGTCACCTTTGAATTTGATAAGACCGCTCTTGTCATCGGTTCGAAACCAGCTGCCCAACCCGTCATTTCCCCAAAAAATATGCTCGACGCAAAAGTGCGGTTTGGGTCTGATTTTCTCAGTTGGATTGCTTTCGTCCCAAACCTGCTTCCTCAAATCGTTATCCGGAACCGGGAGCAGGAAGGTATGTGCATTCTTTCCTCCAAGTTTTCGACACAGCCCTAGGCTGATGTCGGTTATTTGGAACTCGCCTCCCAAATCACGCCAGTCGTTATAGGCATCATCAAAATCAAACAGGGCAAAAAATTGCTTATCGGGATAGGTAGCGAACACTTCATGGCGCGCAAGCAGTGTCCTGATAAATCCCCGGTCAAATGCATCCTGAATCAGAATTGAAATATCTTCGTCTGGATAAAGTTTTCGGTAGGCGGTATTCAATATGCTGACATCGGAAGGCCCTTCAACAAACAAAATGGGCCTCAGCGACGACCGAATGACATTGTCGATGAGGAGTTTGCTTTCGTCTTCCGAATATTGGATGAAACTGTCCGAGAGCTCATGGATAACTTCCTTCTTGGATCGTTTGAAACAGGAAACAGCAGAGTTTTCAATCTTGAACAGACTAATCGGCTGGTCATCAAGGCTGCATAGTGTTGCAGCGCTATGGCTGCTCATCAGTACATGGTTGTTTTTGGGGGTGGTGTCGGTGATTTCGAAGACCTGTTTGAGGAAGGCGAATTGCCATTCTGGGTGAAGGAAGGAGTCGGGCTCATCGAGCAGGGTGATGCAGTTGCGGTCCTTGAACAGCTCAACGATGGAGTAGATGTATACCGATTGGAACTGGCCGTCACTGAAATGTGCGATGGTGGCGTCCATGCCGCCGGTCAGTTGCAGGGGGATGGTGATCTCGGCCAGCATCCCCAGTGTCTTCAGGTTATCGAACTGGCGGAACAGTTCCTGGGGGCTGAAGTCGGCGAATTCCTGCCGGATTTTGGCGATATCGAAATAGAGGATGTAACGGTCGTCGGCAGAGAAATAGCCCTCGGAGCGTACCGGGCTGCCGGTGGTGGTGGTGTTGATGCAGCCATGGAGCCGGTCGAGAAAGGTTTTGGTGATCCCCTCCGGTTTCCAGTAGCGGTCGGTTTCGTCGTTGAATTCAATGTCAAAACGGGAATCGGCAGCATAGGCGGGACGTTCCAGCACCACCTTCGCTTCTGAGGCCACGGTTTCAATGCCGAGCTTCTGGCAGATGAATTGCCGGGCCTTGCAGGTGTCGGGTTGCATCAGCAGCACGGCCAGCAGTAGCTCCTTGTATTCCGGGCCGACGCCGATGAAATACCGGGCCTCGTTAAAATCGGCGCGTTTGATGCGTTTGCGGAAGGCCTCTTCATACTGCTCGACCAGCTTTGCCACTGTGTCGTTGTGGCCGGAGTAGTAGATCAGCACATTATTCGGTAGCGGCGTCTTACCGATTGTTTTTCGCTCTTTGCCGCCGATGGTCAGCTTTCCGGAGTTCCAGCCGATCTCGGTGGCCTTGCCATCGATCTCGAAGCCGATGCGGTAATTGAAATCGCAGGGGGCTTTGTAACGGTCGAACTCGACGATATGGCGGAAGATCTCGATGAGCGCCTCGAATAGATTGGATTTGCCGGTGCCGTTCTTGCCGACAAAGACATCGATAAAACTGCTGCCATCGAAGCTCAGGGAAAAGTCCCGAAGGTTCTTGTACTGGCCGATGTAGAGTGATGTCAGGCGCATGGCATCTCCTATACCTGAGCCATCGCGGCGTTGAGGAATTCGGTTTGTTTATCGGTGGCGGCGTCAATCTTTTTGTCGAGCGTGTTGCACAGGGCCATCAACTGGTCGATGCGGGCGACGATGCGGTGTTGTTCGGGCAGTGGAGGGATTGCAACAATTACTTGCTTCACTTTGTCTTGGGATATGTTCATTTGGCTATCTGCCATACCAGACTTCATTCTCTCGATTTGTTCAGCTCCATATCCGGTGTTTAAGGCAAGAGCACAATAATCTGGGGAAATCAGATCTCCATAAATCTTGAACCGTATGATTTTGTCGGAAAGCATTATTTTCGGGTGGACAGGTTTTGCGACGCAACAGATTCCTACACGATTCTTTGGGCCTGCGCGGGTAATCAGAATGTCGTTTTCTTCAACCTGGGTATCAGGCCGTGGGGCTAATTTTTCAGGAAGAGCCTTATTTTCGTAAGGCCAAAACTGTAAGGTTTGAACAGCGGTCGTTTTGAGGACACCCCATTCATTGTCTCTCGCTGGTTCACTTTCACATTTAGGACTCCAGCCAGCATCCATATTTAAGATTGTGTTCCCCAGCCTCACCCACTCCCACCCCTGCGGCAGTTCGTAGGGCACTTCCTCCGGCTTGATGGGCGGCAGGGGCTTACTGGATCCCCGCCTGCGCGGGGATGACGAAGAGGAGAGCCGCTGTTTTTCGGCTTCGATTTCTTTCAGCAGTTCGCTGGCGGGCGGGTCGTTGGGATCCTGGGGGACGAGGCGGCCCATGACGGCGAGTTGGAGGATGGCCTTGCGCAGTTCGGCGACGTTTTCCTTGACGGTGTAGAGTTCGCCGAAGTGCTGGGCGAGGAAGTCAAATGGCTCACACGAAGGCACGAAGGCGCGAAGGGCGGGGTCGAGCAGTTGTTTGATGGCGGCGGCGTGAACGGCCAGCCGTTTTTCCTCCCGCTGCTTGCGCAGTTTTTCCAGCGCATCGCAACGGGCCATCAATTGGTCGATGCGGGCGACGATGCGTTGTTGTTCGGGGATGGGAGGGAGCGCCAAGTATAAGTTCTGTAGTGCACCTTTATTCAAATTTTGAATTCCGATACCTTTGCCTTCTTTCTGAGTTTGTTTGCGATAGAGAGGAGTTTGGCAATAATGATGCAGAAAAGTAAAAGTTCTTTCGCAGCTTGCCCGTATTACCCCACAAAATGCTCCAAAAGTGCATTCCCGATCAGCGAAGAATGGAGCTGCTTTTCCTACAAGATGAGGAGAACCGCTCGACATGGCAATCAAGATATCACCTTGTTGTAGCCGTTGATAATCGCTTACCAACTCAACAGGGACATAAAGCGTCTCTAAAAAATTAATCGTTCCATTAATATTGTTTGCCCGAAGTAACTCTATGGTCCCAGGACTGCCCACATCACTGGCTTGGCTTTTTGAGTAGGTTACGCCACGAACTATTTCTGCTACCTCACCCAACCTCACCCACTCCCACCCCGGCGGCAGTTCGTAGGGCACTTCCTCCGGATTGATCGGCGGCAGGGGCTTAGGCTTTTTGATTTTGCCTGCCTTCACCAGCCGCTGTTTTTCGGCCTCGATCTCCTTCAACAGTTCCGAGGCATGCGGATCATTCGAGTCCTGCTCCACCAGCTTGCCCTGCATGGCGAGGGTCAATATCAATTCTCGCAACCGGGCAATGCCATCGGGCGCGGCAAAGGCGGTATCGAAGTGCTGTTCCAGCAGATTGCGGGTGGAGTCGGTCATGATTGGCCCCCGCGCTGAAAGCCTGGGAATAGTGCAGGCACTCCTTGTACAAATTGCGAAGAGAACTGTCCGGCCCATTGTCCAACAGCTTGTTGGATATTTACTTTCGGCGAACCTGGATACCCGTCCCCGCCTTCGCGGGGAGGGACCCTTTGTGCGCGGGTATGACGACTATTTTCAACCCTTCGCGTCTTCGCGTCTTCGCGTGAGAAATTGTTATTCATCGCTGCCCTCCGGGTTGCCGAACTCCGCTTCAAGCTCTTCTATCGACGGCAGACTCGGTTTCAGATTATCCGGCAGGGCGCGGGTCAGCTGGTATTCTGAAACGCCCATGGGTTTGTGAATATCGCTCAGCGCATACTCCACCACGACGCGATCCCGTGTTTTGCAGAGCAGAATACCGATGGTTGGCTCATCCCGGTCGCCGCGCAACTGCTCGTCCACGGCCTTTAGATAAAAATTCAGTTTCCCGGCATACTCCGGCTCAAACTCGCCGGTTTTGAGTTCTATGACGACATAGCAATGTAGCTTGGTGTGATAGAAGAGTAGGTCGAGGAAGAAATCCCGCTCGCCCACCTGTAAACCTTTCTGTCGCCCCACATAGGCGAAACCGGCCCCCAGCTCCAGCAGGAATTTGGTGATATGGTCGGTCAGCGCCTTTTCCAGTTCCCGTTCGTTGTACGCTTTTGTCAGCGTCAGAAAATCAAAATTGTACGGATCTTTAATCAACTGCTGCGCCAAGTCCGACTGCGGAGCCGGAAGTGTTGCTGCAAAATTGGTGACCGCCTTTCCCTCGCGCTCGTACAGGCTACTCTCCATCTGATGAATCAATACGTTCCGGCTCCAATTGTGCTCAATGGTTTGATTCACGTAGTAGAGCGCTTCGGTGACATCCTTGCATTTGGAGACAATCACCACATTGTGCCACCACGGGATCGATACCAATTTGGTCACGAGGTGTGATTGAATTAAATTGTCGGCTAATTGCGTAGCAGGCTGCTTCGCAATTGTGCCACAGCCTGTTGCGCAATTTGTAATCCCCTCGGCATAAAACAGATACCAGCGACGAATCTGTTCAAGATTCCGTAGTGAAAACCCCTTCATGTCCGGAAATTCCGCCATCAGATCGACGCTCAACTGCTTCAGGAACCCGCTGCCCCATCGGGCTGTTTGCTGGCGCTCCACGATGTCCGCGCCCAGCTCCCAATAGAAGGTCAGCAAGGCGCTATTCACCTGCACCGCCGCCTTTACCTGCGCCTGCCGCAACCGCTGTTTAATCTCCTTCAGCCAGTCGCGGTATTCAACCGTTGTCAAATGCAGGTCGCTCATGCCTTGCCGCCCAGGCAGGCCATCAACTCGGCCTTCAAGGCGGCCTGCGCCGCTTCGAGCTGGTGGACGATCTGCTGGTATTCGGCCATCAGTTCCTCCGGATCGCGGTGGTTGACCGCCACCTCGTGGGGGTTCTTGCAGTCCAGGTTGTAGTTGCGCTCAGCCAAGGAACTGGCCAGGACCTTCCAGGCCTGCTCGGTGATCTTGCGGCCGGTACGTTCGGCGCCGCCCCACCAACTCTTTTCGAGGTCGAACTCGGCGATAGTCAGGGGCTTGGAGCGGGAGTAGGACTTGTACCCGTCTGGATAGGGGTGTTCGAAGAACCAGACCTCCTTGGTCGGCCCGCCCTTTTCGAAAAAGAGGATGTTGGTGGCGATGCTGGTGTAGGGGCTGAACACGCCCTTGGGCAGGCGCACGATGGTGTGCAGGTTGAACTCCTCCAGCAGTTCGCGCTTGAGCGTTGTTTTGACGCCTTCACCAAAGAGAAAGCCGTCGGGCAGCACCACGGCCGCCTTGCCGGTGTCGTGTTTGAGCAGATGCATGATCAGCGCCATGAAGAGATCGGCGGTCTCGCGGGTCTGGTATTTCTTGAGGAAGTTTGATTCGATCCCGTCCTCTTCCATGCCGCCGAAGGGCGGGTTGGTGATGATCAGGTCCACCCTATCTTTTGGTGTGTAGCTTTGAAGTTGCTTCGCCAGGGTATTGTCGTGGCGGACGTTGGTGGGCATATCGATGCCGTGCAGCATCATGTTGGTCATGGCCAGCATGTGCGGCAGCGGTTTCTTCTCCACGCCGTAAATAGATTCCTGCAGGCGCTTGCGGTCGTCGGCGGTTTTGACCTGCTTGTTCAGGTGTTCGATGGCGCAGATGAGAAAGCCACCGGTGCCGCAGGCCGGGTCGAGAAGGGTTTGCCCGAGCTGCGGGTCGAGCATGTCGACCATGAACTGGGTGACGGCGCGGGGGGTGTAGTATTCGCCCGCGTTACCGGCCGATTGCAGGTCGGCGAGGATTTTCTCGTAGATGTCGTTGAACAGGTGACGGTCGCCGGACTTGTTGAAGTCCACATCCTCTTCGATGGTGTTGATCACCTGGCGCAGCAGGGTGCCGGATTTCATGTAGTTGTAGGCATCCTCGAACACCGAGCCGACCACTTTGCCATGGGGTGAAACACCGGCGGCGGTGGCCAGTTTCTTGAGCGCCGGGAAGAGGTCGTTGTTGACGAAGTCGATCAGTTCCTCACCGGTCATCCCCTCGGGGTTTTTGGCCCAGCTGGACCAGCGGAAACGGCTGGGCAGCGGCGATTGGTAGCCGGGCACGGTGAGCTGCCACTCCTGTTCCTTGTCGTCGAAGATTTTCAGGAAAATCAGCCAGACCATCTGGCTGATGCGCTGGGCGTCGCCATCGACGCCGACATCCTTGCGCATGATGTCCTGAATGGTTTTGATGAGGGTGGTGAGGGACATATTTTCGATTTTCTCCTTCGTCATTCCCGCGCAGGCGGGAATCCAGAAATTTCAAAGTAATTTTTCGTACAAATCGTTCCAACCTGGGTTTTGTTCTTCGATCAGGCGCAGTTTCCAGGCCCGGTTCCATTTCTTGATCTGCTTTTCGCGGGTGATTGCAGAAATCATGTCTTCATGGTGTTCGAAGTAGACCAGGCGATGCACTGCATATTTGTTTGTAAAGTCTTTCGTCTGATCGTTTTTGTGTTCCCATATCCGTTTGATGAGGTCGCTGGTTACCCCGGTATAAAGGGTGCCGTTTCTTTGGCTTGCGAGGATGTAGACGCAGGGCTGTTTCATTTCACGCACCTGGATTCCCGTCCCCGCCTTCGCGAGGAGGGGCCCTTTGTACGCGGGAATGACGATCGGAAAGGTAAAGCGCATTCTCCAGTTCATGCACCGCTTGCTGGTACTGATCCAGTCCTCCAAATGTGCGGATAATTTCCAGCGGCGTGCCGAATTTGGTAAAAGGGGCAATGGTGAGAATTTGCGTTTCTTCGATGTGGACCATGCCTTCATCGGCGTACTTGTCGAGTAGGGCTTCCAGCACCCGGCGGGCCTGTTCGCCATACTGGGTGAAGTAGTTGCGCTTTTTGACCTGTTCGGCCCGTTCCTTGCGGGTGAGGGGTGGCATATCCCAGGCGACATGACAGACCAGGTCGAAGGGATCAAATGTCTTGCCGGATTGTCGCCCGATCTCCTCGGCGAGGGCCTCGAAGAATACCCCCTGTTCCGCTAGTTCGTCGATGATGGCCTGCTTTTTCTCGGCGTGGTGCCAACGCTGCAGGAAATCGTCGAGTGAGGCGTATTCCTTGGCCAGGGCCTTGCGGGTGTAATCCTTGAGGGATTCGGTGATCAGTTTTCCGCTTGCATCAAAGTACTGGACCCGCTCGGCGGCGACCCTGACTTCGACATTGGCCACCACATAGCGGCGCACACTGCTGTTTTCCTCTTCCGGATCGCGCTCATGGATGCCTATCCACTCCCGGTCTTCGTTGTGTTCCGAATAGATGATGCCATTTCCGTCTTCACTCTCGCCTGAAGCATCCGGTGGCACCGGTGAATCTCCCCCTTTGGGCGTATAGATCTGCACCGGATCACCGTCGAAATCGGGATTGGCGAACTGCTCGGTAGCTTTCTTGAAATCAATGATGGTGAAGTAATATTTGCCGTAATCTTCATTGATGCGGGTGCCACGCCCGATGATTTGCTTGAATTCGGTCATGGACTGGATGTGCTGGTCGAGTACGATCAGCTTGCAGGTCTGGGCATCGACGCCGGTGGTCATCAGTTTGGAGGTGGTGGCGATGACTGGGTATTTGCTCTCGGGGAAGATGAAGTTGTCGAGTTCGGCCTTGCCTTCCTCGTTGTCACCCGTGATGCGCATGACGTATTTGCTATTCTGCGCCACCAGATCGGCGTTTTCATTGACCAGCGCTTGCCGCATCCGCTCGGCATGGTCGATGTTTTCACAGAAGACAATGGTTTTGTCGAAGCGGTTGGTTTGTCTGAGAAACTCGCTGATCTTCTTTGCCACCAGTTGGGTGCGCGGCTCAAGTATCAGGGTCTTGTCGAAATCCTTCTGGTTGTAGATGCGGTCTGCAATCTCGTTGCCGTACTTGTCGACCATTCCTTTGTCTGGCCGCCAACCGGTCACGTCTTTGTCGAGGTCGATGCGCACCACCTTGTAGGGGGCCAGAAAGCCGTCGTCGATTCCTTGCCGGAGGGAGTAGGTGTAGAGGGGATCGCCGAAATAATCGATGTTGGAGACTGCTTTGGTTTCCTTGGGCGTGGCGGTTAGGCCGATCTGAGTGGCTGAGGAAAAGTATTCGAGTATCTCTCGCCAGGCAGAGTCGGCAGCGGCGCTGCCCCGGTGACATTCATCGATGACGATAAGGTCGAAAAAATCCGGGCTGAATTGTTTGTATATGTTTTTTTCTTCCTCGCTGCCGGTTACTGCCTGATAGAGCGAAAGATAAATCTCGTAGGATTTGTTGGCCTGCCGATTCTGTATTTTGGTCATGGCCGAACCGAACGGTTTAAAGTCGTTGGTCATGGTCTGATCGATCAGGATGTTGCGGTCGGCGAGAAACAGGATGCGTTTTTTCGCTTTTGACTTCCAGAGCCGCCAGATGATCTGAAAGGCGGTGAAGGTCTTGCCGGTGCCAGTCGCCATGACTAGCAGAATGCGGTTTTGGCTGCGAGCGATTGCCTCGATGGTTTTGTTGATGGCTAGCAGCTGGTAATAGCGCGGGGTCTTGTCGCTGCCGTCGCTGTAATAATCCTGAGTAACCAGCGTATTCTGCTGGTCGTTTAGTCCCCGATGCTGCACCCACCATTGCCACAGCGTTTCCGCAGCGGGAAATTCATGGAGGGCAAACTCACGCTCTATGATGCCGTCCGGAGCGATCTTATTGTGAAACAGGAAACCATCGCCGTTGGAGCTGAATACAAATGGGACTTGCAGCATCTCGGCATAGCCCAGTGCTTGCTGCATGCCATCGCCGATGCTGTGGTTGTTGTCCTTGGCTTCGATAAGGGCAATTGGGATGTTCGGCTTGAAGAACAGCACGTAATCGACGCGCTTGTGCTTGGCTCGGGCATGGAGCTTGCCGCGAACGATGATGCGCCCCTTGGTGAGAGGGAACTCCTCTCTGACTTGAGTTATGACATCCCAGCCCGCCTGCTCCAGGGCGGGTGTAATGAACTTGGTGCAGATATCGCGCTCGGAGAGTTGCTTCTTGTTCGTCAAATCAGTTTTCCCTGTTCTTTCATTTGTGCACAAAACTGCCAAAACTGACGCTGCGCCAGTTTCGATGGTACTGTCTTGCCGTTTTCCCAGCGGTTGACGGTGGCGAAGCTCACGCCGAGGGCGTGAGCCAGTTCTTCCTGGGAGAGCGCCAGCTGCCGCCGGACGGCCTTGACTGTTTCCGGGAAGTTTTCGGGTTGGCGGATCATGGCCATTGGGAATCTCCTGCTGATTGGACCAGGCGGCGCACCATGCCTTCCCGCATCTGGCCGTCCGGGGCTTGGAGGCCGACCCGGTCACCCTGGGTGAAGCGGGTTATCAGCGTGGTGGCGCGGACCTGGGATATGAGCTTAAGCCGCTCGACGTTCAGCCGGTTGAGAAAGAGAAGATCCTCTTCGTTCAATCGCTTGATCACCCCGACGGTGGGGACGCGACCGACAATTTGGACGCTGCCGGGTCTCATGATTGCGCCTCGTTTTTCAGCGCCTTGAGCAGCGGCAGCAGTTCCGGCACATCATCCTGGATGATGCTCCAAAGGGTGGCATCGAAGGCCGCCAGCACATCGGCATCGCTGCCGCTGCTCGCCGTGTCACGGGCGATGGGACCGAACAAGGCCAGCCAGGTTGCGCCGAAACGGGCCTGCAACTTGGGTTTGCTGCGGCGCAGCAGGTCAAGGACACGTTGTCTGTTCATCGCTCAGCCTCCAAAGGCAGTTTATCTTCCGGTCTTTCTCGCATTCAAAACTACCCGACAATATAGCATCTGCTATGCGGTGTGCAACTCAAAATTTGAGGGAGTGTCGATAGTTTTGAAACCGCTCTGGTATTGGTGGTGGGATGGTACCCCGCATCAAATGACGATTGAAAGTACGCGATACCGGCGTTCTGGCAAGTTACGGAGTCCTGCGTACTGGTGCGAAAAGCGGGGGCTGACAGACCAAGTCTGCGGACATTCGAGCAGGTTTTCCGCCTTGATTAATGGCCGGAATGGCTGCTCAACCTCGTCTGCTTTCCGATGTCAGTTCAATTCCCTAAACGGGAATCGAACCCGCGTCCGTCAGGCCAGTTAGTCGCACCCCATCTTGAGCGCCTGTGCTTGCTCGAACAGCATCATGGGAGGAAGCATAAATGAAACAAACAAAAATTCGCAATATCCAAAACGAGCGCGGTGTTGTTGGGCGGGTAAGCAAAAGCACACCCATTACGGGGTGGCGGAGACAGCCGGGCGGCGAATAACTTGCGCGTGCGGAGATTGCGGGCCATAATCTCCGCATGAATAGCGGCGATTACAAATATATCTGGCAGGCCAGCGACTGGACGAACTGGCGTTTCGATCTGGCGGCGTTGGCTAGGAGGCTGTCCGAGAATAGCGATCGTAGCGAGGGCGAAGCTGGCTGAGCGGGATTTTTCGATCATTTGAGGCGAATAGCTGTTCTATTCAACGAAAAGGATCGGAAAATCCCGCTCAGGCAGGTTCGTCCGCAGTAGATCGGTCTATTCTCGGACAGCCTCCTAGGCCCATGGCTGAGGTCAGTCGCACCCAGGGGCTTTTGATGGGCCGCCTGGCCGACGTGGGCATGGCCCTGCGCGATCAGGCGAGCCTGGCGGCACTGACCGAGGACGTGGTCAAGACTAGCGAGATCGAGGGTGAGCAGCTCAACGTCGAATCCGTGCGCTCGTCCATCGCCTGTAGGCTGGGTGTGGACATAGGCGCCCTGGCGCCGGTCGATCGCCACGTCGAGGGCGTGGTTGAGATGGTGTTCGATGCCACTGCCAACTGTCTTGCGCCGGTGTCGCGGGAGCGGCTGTTCGGTTGGCATGCCGCGCTGTTTCCTGCTGGTTACTCTGGGCTCTCCAAGATCAAGGTTGGCGGCTGGCGCGACGATGCCACCGGCCCGATGCAGGTGGTGTCTGGCCCTATCGGCCGCCAGCGGGTGCATTTCGAGGCGCCGCCTGCCGATCGCTTGGAGGCCGAAGCCCGCTGCTTCCTCGGCTGGGTCAACGGCGCATCGAACGACCCGCCGCTGCTCAAGGCCGGGCTTGGCCACCTGTGGTTCGTCACCCTGCACCCGTTCGACGATGGCAATGGCCGTATCGCCCGGGCCATAGGCGATTTGCTGCTGGCGCGCGCCGATGGCAGCCCGCAACGTTTCTACAGCCTCTCGGCGCAGATTCAGCGCGAACGCAAGGCCTACTACGACATCCTGGAGCGGACCCAGAAGCGATCAATGGACGTCACCGAGTGGCTTGCTTGGTTTCTCGATACCCTCCATCGTGCCGTCGGTCAGGTGCAGCACACGCTCGATGCCGTACTGACCAAGGCGCGATTCTGGCAGTACTGGGCGACCACGCCACTGAACGAGCGACAGGTGAGGTTGCTGAACAAGCTGCTTGACGGCTTCGAAGGCAAGCTCATCACCAGCAAGTGGGCGGCCATCGCCAAGTGTTCGCCAGATACTGCTCTGCGCGACATCAACGATCTACTTGGGCGGGGTGTACTACGGAAAACGGATGCGGGTGGGCGTAGCACCAGCTATGAGCTGAATGATCTCCCTGAGCAGCTGCGCCTCCTAGAAGAACTCAGGATCTCGCATTTTATTTCTCATGATTACACTATCCAAGAGCGGCAACTACCTGATCTGCAGTTTGGTTGAGCTGACCAGCGTTGGGCAGAGAAGGTCCACCGAGGAGCGACATGAATGCTCATCGCCTTGGCGCAGGATGTTAGCAAGACTACTCCAATTAACGTCTGATCAGGGAGACCGGCCAGGAATATGACTACCCACAAATGGCAATTCACTTCCCGTTTCCGCCGTAATGCCTTCGGCTGGCGCTCCGATCTACCGATCAAGCGCATCAAGGAAGCGTTAACCGAGATCAAACAGGTCGCCCGCAAGGAGCCTGTGCTGGCGGCTGAGGGGGCCATCACCCTGCTGGAAAAACTCTCGCCAGCCCTGGAGCAGGTGGACAGCTCATCGGGTGCCCTGGGTTCGGCCGTCAACAAGGCCATCCAAACACTGGTGCCCATCATCGCCAAGGCCGATGTCGACGCATCCTTGCGCCAGCGCTGGCTCGAGCGCTTGTGGCAGGCGCTGCAGGACGACGAAGTGCCCTACATCGAACTGTTGGGTGACTACTGGGGCGAGTTGTGCGTGACGCCAGAGCTGGCATCGCACTGGGCCGATGAGTTCATGCCTGTCCTTGAAAGCGTGTGGAGCGCAAAGGCGTCTGATCACGGGTATTTCAAGGGCACCAGTGCCTGCCTGGCATCGATGTACGCCGCAGGCCGCCACCAGGAACTGCTGGCGCTGATCGACAAAGCGCCATTCAAGTGGTGGCATTACCAGCGCTGGGGCGTGAAAGCATTGTCGGCGATGGGCAGGAGGGCGGAGGCGATCCGCTACGCCGAGGAATCACGTAACCTCAATGACCCGGAGTGGCAGATTGCACAGGCCTGCGAGGCCATCCTGTTGTCCTCCGGCTTGGCCGACGAGGCCTACCGGCGCTATGCCTTGGAGGCGAATCGGGGCACAACGAACCTGGCGACCTTTCGTGCCATCGCCAAGAAGTATCCCGACAAGCAGCCGGAAGAGATCCTGCGTGACCTGGTGTCCAGTACACCCGGTGCCGAGGGCAAGTGGTTCGCCGCCGCCAAGGACGCGGGTCTGTTCGCCATGGCGGTTGAGCTGGCGGCATGCAGCCCAACCGATCCACGCACATTGACCCGCGCTGCCCGCGACTACGCTGAGAAGCAACCTGACTTCGCGCTCGCCGCCGGCCTGGCCGCGTTGCGCTGGATCTCCCTCGGCCATGGCTACGAAATTACCGGGGCCGATGTGCTCGATGCGTATTCGGCAGTCAGGCAGGCGGCAGCGGGCACAGGCATCCCCGTCCAGCATATCAACGAACAGATCCGGGACATGATCGCCAGCACTCAGCCCGGCAATTCGTTTCTGAAATCGATCCTCGCCCATCATCTGTCGGACTGACAGGGTCCGCTTTTCGCAGCAACCCCGGCAACGCGCGGGAGCCGGCCCGCTCAGGCAACAAAAAACCCCAACCGTTCTCGGTTGGGGTTTCGTTATTGGTGGAGGCGGCGGGAATTGAACCCGCGTCCGCAAGTCCTCTACAGACAGTTCTACATACTTAGCCGAATTGTTTAGTTTGACTTACCACACGCCAACCGGCAGGCTGGTGGCAAGCGAGTTACCTATCGTTTAGCGCTCTGCAAAGTAACCCTGCAAAACGCGATCCTCGTTAGTGACTCCACTGTCTGCTGCCAGACCCGGCGTTGAGGCCCACCGGTGTGGAGTTTAGCCGGATTAAGCGGCTAAAGCGTAGTTTTCGTCGTTTGCGACTATTTTTTTTCAGTGGTTTTACGAGGTTACTGATCCTCGGTATGCCCTGCTCTGCTTTGCAACCCACGTCGAAGCCGGATCGCCCCCCATGGAATTCTTAATTGCAGGTAAGAGTGGTGATTGATGCTAAAAGTTCAACTGCGGACATTCTAGCAGATTAAATGTAACGCAGCAGGTCTTCGGGCTGTTCGATCAGTTCGGCAGCACCCCAGGATTGCGGTGCGCTGTGGCTGCCAAGGTAACCATACAGGGCGACGATGGGTTTGATGCCGGCCGCGAGACTGGCTTGCACATCGCGCGCATCGTCACCCAGGTAGATGCAGCGGCTGGGCTGGGCGGCGATTTGCCGACAGGCGGTCAGCAACGGTTCGGGATGTGGCTTGCTGTGGGGGGTGTCGTCGCCGCTGATGACGCAGGCAGCGCGCTGATGCAGGCCAAGCAGCCGCATCAGCGGCTGGGTGAATCTGGCCGGCTTGTTGGTGACAATCCCCCATGGAATGCCTTTCTGTTCGAGTTGTGCGAGCAGCGCGGGAATGCCTGGAAACAGGCAGGTATCCTGGCATAGCTGTTCGGTGTAGAAGATCAGGAATTCCTCGCGCATCGCTGAATAATCCGGATCCTCCGGGGTGAGGTTGAAGCCGAGACGCAGGAGCGCGCGCGCACCGCCCGAGGCTTCGGTGCGGATTTGCTCGATGGGCAAGGGGGGCTGGTTGCGTGCGGTCCGCTGCCGGTTGAGCGCATGGCCCAGGTCAGGGGCGGTATCCGCAACCGTGCCATCGAAGTCAAACAGGATCGCTTCGATCATATCAGCGCTGCCAGCCGATGTGCATCAAGCCTGGAACGCCATGATGTAGTTGACACTGGTGTCGGCTTCCAGGGCATAGACTTTGGTTAACGGGTTGTAGGTCATGCCGATGATTTTGGTTTCCATCAGTCCTGCATTGCGCGCCATGAGTGCCAGTTCGGAGGGTTTGATGAATTTGGCGTATTCATGGGTGCCGCGCGGCAGTAGATTGAGCACGTATTCGGCGCCGATGATGGCAAATAAATAGGATTTTGGGTTGCGGTTCAGGGTCGAGAAGAAGACCCACCCTCCGGGTTTTGCCAGCCGCGAGCAGGAGTGAATGACACTGGCCGGGTCGGGCACATGTTCCAGCATTTCCATGCAGGTGACGATGTCGTAGTGATGGGGTTGTTCGGTTGCGAGCGCTTCGACCGTGATTTTCCGGTAGTCGACCTGATGACCGCTTTCCAGCAGGTGCAGTTTGGCGACTTTGAGTGCCTTGTCGCTCAGATCGATGCCGGTTACCTGGGCGCCATGTGCGGCCATCGATTCCGACAGGATGCCGCCGCCACACCCGACATCGACCACGGCTTTTCCTTTTAGTCCGGCCATTTCGTCGATAAAATTCAGCCGCAGCGGGTTGATTTCATGCAAGGGCTTGAATTCACTTTGGGGATCCCACCAGCGGTGTGCCAGTTGACTGAATTTTTCCAGTTCCAGCGGATCTGCATTGATGCCATCATTTTCCATACAATTTTTGCCTTGAGAGTTAACTGGTAAGACGTTTTTGCCAGTAAGCTGCGTGACTAAGCAACTCGGATTCCTTGAGAGTAACAAGTTCTTTATTGTCCAGCAATAGCTGCCCGTTGATCCACACATGGGTGACCTGTTCACGTCCGGCAGTATATACGAGATGTGAAACAGGGTCGTAACAAGGGGACAACTCGAGCTCAGAGAACTCGACTGCAACAATGTCTGCTGCCTTGCCTGCAACCAGGCTGCCGGTTATCTGTTCCAGCCCCAGTGCCTTGGCGCCATTCAGGGTCGCCAGGCGCAATGCCTGCCAGGCGGGCAGCGCGTCGGCCTGACCGCTGAAGCCTTTGGCAAGCAGGGCGCACAGGCGCATTTCCTCGAACATGTCGAGCCGATTGTTGCTGGCTGCACCATCCGTGCCCAGGCCAACGTTGACCCCCTGCTGGAGTAAAGTGGTGATGGGCGCTATGCCGCTCGCAAGTTTGAGATTGGAGGTCGGGCAATGTGCGACATGTCCGCCATATTGGTTGAATAGACTGATTTCATCCTCGTTCAGGTGGACCATATGTGCGGCGATAAGATTCGGGCCCAGCAGCCCGAGCCGTTGCAGTCGCATCAATGGGCGTATGCCATGGGTTGTGAGGCTTTCTTCAATTTCAGCCTGTGTTTCGTGCACATGAATATGGACGGGCAGTTCAAGCTGCTCCGCCAGCGTCATGACTTTGCTCAGGGTTTTGTCGCTGACCGAATAGGGTGCATGCGGGGCCAGGCAAAAGGTCAGCAACGGATGGCGGGGATACTGGTCGCGCAGCGCCAGCCCCTTGGCCAGATAATCATCGGCATCGCTGGCATAGGCGCTCAGAAAGTCGATCACGACCAGCCCGATTCCGGCTCGCAGGCCACAGGCCGTGACCACTTCGGCTGCCGCCGCCGGAAAGAAATACATGTCGTTGAAGCAAGTGATGCCCCCCTTGAGCATTTCCGCGCAGGCGAGCTGTGTGCCCTCCCGCACAAAGCGTGCATCGACGAATCGGGCTTCAGCCGGCCAGATATGTTGTTTGAGCCATGTCATCAGCGGCAGGTCATCGGCCAGGCCGCGCATCAGGGTCATGGCGGCGTGGGTGTGCAAATTGATCAATCCGGGAATGAGGGCGTGCTGTTTCAGTGCGACATGATGGGCGGGTTGGTAGCGCGACCGTGCTTCAGGGATGGGCAGTATCGCTTGGATCACGCCTTGGTGAACGGCAATGGCATGTTCTGTCAGGATGCTGCTGGATGGCTCGACCGGGATGATCCAACGAGCTTCGATCAAGGTATCGATGACTGTGGGGTGCATGGTGTATGGGGATGCCAAAATATGTCCCTGTCCGATTATCAACAGATTCACACAGTCTGAAACAATTTATGGTTAGTTTCATGGTGTGCAAGCGCACCTTGCGTGACTGCTGACGCTTGCCGGACAGCCTCCTGGGAGGCTGTCCGAGAATAGCGATCGTAGCGAGGGCGAAGCTGGCTGAGCGGGATTTTTCGATCATTTGAGGCGAATAGTTGTTCTATTCAACGAAAAGGATCGAAAAATTCAGCCTGGCAGGTTCGTCCGCAGTAGATCAGCCTGTTCTCGGATAGTCTCCTAGGCAGACACCAAAAAGCCCTGTGCGAAGACAGGGCTTTTTGGTCGATTTCAAAGGAAAATCAGTGGGCTTCTCTGGTGCCTGCGACTTCGATTTCCACGCGGCGATCGGGTGCCAGACAGGCGATCAGGTCTCTGGTGGCACGGACGCCTTTACAGCTATCGCCGGTCACTGGATTGGCTTTGCCTTTGCCGTCGGTAAAGACGCGGTCCGGGCTGACGCCGAGCGAGACGAGATAGCTCTTGACGGCTTCGGCGCGTCTGACGGAAAGTTTTTTGTTGTACTCATCCGATCCAATCCGGTCGGTGTAGCCGACAGCTATGATCAGGTCGTAATTGACATTTTCCAATTTGCCGACGAAGTCTTCCAACGCTTGCTTGCCATCAGGTTTCAGTGCTGCCTTGTCAAAATCAAACAGGGCATCGGCCGAGAAGGATACTTTTTCAGGCTCCGGCAGTGGTGCGGGGGCTGGCGGCGGTGGTGGTGCCTCGACAACTTGCTCGGGCTGTTTGACCAGATCCGGATCACATTCATAGATGGCCATGGCAGGTGTCCAGTAACCGGTACGCCAGCATAAGCCGGTAGAATTTCTGACAACAACGCCGCGATCGTCTACGCTATAGGCTTCCGTTTTTTCGGCCACGCTGAACCCCTGTCTGGCAGAAATGCCATCCAGGCCATGCATATCGGCCATTACTGCGCCGGCACTCAGCAGCCCTGGCAAAACAACCGCCCCGATTAGGTATTTCTTGGTTGATATTATCTTATTCATGCTATTGTCCTTATGTATAAAAACCCTGGTCTCAATCATCACACCCACTTCTTTCATGGATCATGCCTGCTGACACGATCTTTCCCTTGATCCTGGCCTGAAAATGATTGTTCATGCACTGCTTGATTCGATTATGAGTCGTTCCTTTTATTTTTGTCAAACGCGTGTGTTGTCTTTACACAACAGTGTATCAATCATATTTGGAGGCCTGCCATTAAATTATCGGCAACTTTTCTGGAAAATATATGCAGACAGGTTGTTCTCCGATGACATCTTGTTCATTTTCTGTTCCGAAGGCCAGAAATATTTATATATGATATGCAAGTTCAATATGGAGAATGGCCGTGATTGAAACTAGTGCCATGCCAGCAATGGCAGTCCATAATCTGAGCCGCCGTTTCGGCCGCCACAACGCGGTGCACGAATACAGTCTGCAACTGCATCGCGGAGATATTCTGGGCCTGCTGGGGCCGAATGGTGCGGGCAAAAGCACGACGATGCGGATGTTGACGGGCAATCTTGCGCCCAGCAGTGGCAGCGTGCGTATTTGTGGCGTGGATTTGGTGGCGTATCCGCTGGAAGCCAAGCGGTATATCGGTTATTTGCCCGAAATGCCGCCGCTCTACCGCGAGCTGACCGTGGACGAATACCTGCGATTTGCCGCCAGACTGCATGGTATGGATAGTGCGGCATTGCCGGCCGCCCTGGACGAAGTCAAGCAGCGCTGTGAATTGAACGCAGTCGGCAAGCGCCTGATCGGCGTGTTGTCCAAGGGTTTTCAGCAGCGTGTCGCACTTGCCCAGGCCATCATTCATCAGCCGGAAGTGATTGTTATGGACGAACCGACGGCGGGACTCGATCCCAATCAGATTCAGCATGTCCGTGCGCTGATCCGTGAGCTTGGCCGGTCGCATGCGATCATATTTTCTACCCACGCTTTATCGGAGGTTGAAGCGGTTTGTAGCCATGTGCAAATTATGCATCACGGCAGGTTGGTTCTGGATGCCGGGCTGGGTGCGCTGAAGCAGCAGAGCGAAAACCTGGAAACCCTGTTCGGGCAGCTTACTATGGGAGATAGACCTATGCGGGAAGCGACAAGATGATCACCACCATTGTTTGCAAGGAACTGAAAATATTATTTGCTTCATCCCTGGCGTGGATTTTTCTGGCCTTGATGCAACTGGTGCTGGCCTGGGTATTTCTGGAGCGCCTGCATACCTTCCTGGCGATACAAACGCAGCTCACCCAGCTTGTCAATCCACCCGGCATCACCGAAGTGATCGTGGCGCCGGTATTTTCCGTGGCATCAATCGCTTTTTTGATGATCACGCCGATTTTGAGCATGCGCATGCTGGCGGAAGAGCGGCGCAATCATACATTGGTGATGCTGATTTCCGCACCGGTATCCATCGCGGCGATCGTGCTGGGCAAGTTTGCTGCGCTGATGGTTTTCTTTCTGCTGGCATTGCTGCTGATCTTGGTGCTGTCCAGCTCACTGCTGGTTGGCGGTACCCTGGACTTCGGATTGTTATGCAGTAATGTACTCGGGCTCACGCTGCTGGCTGCCTGTTTTGCATCCCTGGGGTTATATCTTTCCAGCTTGTTTTCGCACCCGGCGCTGGCCGCACTGAGCAGTATGGGTGTTTTGCTGTTTTTGTGGCTCCTGGATATTGTGGCGCTGGATGTGGTGGCGCATTCGGTTCGTTATCTATCGATATTCCAGCATTTCGAGAATTTCAATCTGGGCTTGATCGATACCTTTAGCCTGGCTTTTTGCCTGCTTTTTGTGGTGGCCTTTCTGGCATTGACCATGCGTCAGCTTGATAGGGAGCGCTTGCATGGTTAAACAGGGGCGACCGCAGAGAGGGATGGTGCGTATTTTGCTGGGGATCTTGATGGTGTTGTTGGGGGTGTGGGCGCTGGAATACCGTATGCAGTGGGATATCACCCAGAATGGCCGCAACAGCCTGAGTCAGGCCAGTGTCGATCTACTCCAGAAGCTGGATGGACCGGTGCAGGTGACGGCTTATGCAACGGCGCAAGACCCGCAGCTGGGGGATGTGCGCGGCATGATCCGTAATTTTATTGCTGTCTATCAACGCATCAAGCCTGATCTCACGCTGGATTTCATTGATCCGGCCGAGCAGCCACAGCTTGCGCACGAGGCAGGTGTCAAGCTCAATGGTGAGCTGGTAGTGCGCTACCATCAGCGCAGCGCGCGCCTGACGGCCATCAATGAACAGGCGTTCACCAATACCTTGCTCCGGCTGGCGCGGACCCATGAAAAACGCCTGCTGGCTTTATCCGGCCATGGTGAGCGCAAGCTGGACGGCATTGCCCAGCGCGATCTGGGAGACTTCGGCAGCAGGCTGGAGGCAATCGGTTTCAACAGCGAGGCATTCAATTTTGCTGATGAAGCGGATATTCCGCGCGATACGAGCGTGTTGCTGATCGCGTCACCGCAAATTGATCTGCTGGAGGGGGAAATCGATCAACTGCTGGATTACCTGGCGCGAGGCGGAAATTTGCTATGGCTGGCCGACGTGGGTGCATTGCATGGATTGTTGCCATTGGCGGAGAGACTGGGCATTGTTTTCACGCCCGGCGTGATTGTCGATCCCCAGGCGAAGCGGTTGCGTGCGCCGCCTGGATTCGCTTTGGGCACACTCTATGGTCGGCATGCCGTGACCGAGAATTTTGATTATCTCACCGTGTTCCCGTTTGCGCGCCAGCTGATTCTGGAACACAATAGGGAGTGGTTCGGCAGTGTATTGGTGGAAGCTGCCCCACAAGGTTGGGTGGAAACTGGCGAGATCAGCGATGAAGTCTCATTCGATGCGGACAGCGATGTGGCGGGCCCGGTCAGCGTGGCCGTGGCGTTGAGTCGGATTGTGGATGATCGCGAACAGCGCGTGATCGTGGTGGGAAACGGGCATTTTCTGGCGAATAGCCATCTCGGTAATGGCGGCAATCTCGATTTCGGAATCAATATGCTCAATTGGCTGGCCGGAGATGAAGCTCTGATCGCGATTCAACCATCCGCTACGGTCGACAGCCGGCTGGTGCTGAGTGAATGGGCATTGACCGTGATGGTGGGGGTCTTCCTGGTTGCGTTGCCGCTGGCATTCCTGGCAAGCGGGATTTTGGTCGGCTGGTATCGCAAGCGCCGATGATGCTGGAAGACGGTAAAACTGGCATGAATCCGACGTCGGCCAATAAGGTGGATGGCAGGCGGAGCACCCTGACTCAGCGGAATCGGGGTGTTTGATTATGCCGGAATTGCCAGAAGTCGAGATCACCCGACGCGGGGTTGCGGCCCATTTGACTGGCCAGCGCATCGCGCAAGTGGCCGTGCGGCATACGGGGCTGCGCTGGCCGATAGCCGCCAATCTGGCATCGGTTCTGCCGCAGCAAATCATACATGCCGTGAGCCGGCGGGCAAAATATTTGCTGATGGCCTGCGATCATGGCGTGTTGATCATTCATTTGGGCATGTCCGGCAGTTTGCGTGTTTTGTCCGAACCGGTGGCACCAGGCAAACACGATCATTTCGATCTGCTGCTGGCCAACGGTCGCCTACTGCGTTTTCGCGATCCGCGTCGATTCGGCGCAATTTTGTGGTGGCCAGGCGACGATGTTTGCCAGCATCCTTTGCTGGCCGGGTTGGGCCCCGAGCCCCTGAGCGAGCAGTTTGACGGCAAGGTTTTGCATGCCAGGACGCGTGGCCGGCGCATCAGCATCAAGGAAGCGCTCCTGAATCAACATATAGTGGTTGGCATAGGCAATATTTACGCCAGCGAGGCCTTGTTTCATGCAGGGATTTCCCCGCTGACATCGGCTGGCCGTTTGGGGGTGAAGCGCTGTGAGCGATTGGCCGAAGCGGTCAAGGTGACTTTGCTGCGTGCGATCGAGGCGGGCGGCAGCAGTCTGCGGGATTTCGTCGATTGCGGGGGCAGTCCGGGATATTTTCAACAGCAGTATTGGGTTTATGACCGCACGCACCAGGCCTGCCGACAGTGCGGCAGGCCCATTATGAAGATACGGCAAGGACAGCGCTCGACTTTTTATTGCGCGAATTGCCAGCGCTAGTACTCCGTTCCGCCAAACCGCTTACATGAAATCGCGCCTTCGCCTGTCATGCGTTGTTGCAAATCCTCGCCATAGCTACGGCTATGACTGCGGTTTGCGCCTAGCCTGGCAGGCGAATCCATCGATTTCATTTGTAAGCTAATTGACGGAACGGAGTACTAGGAGGTTGCGCCTGAAACGCCTGATCGCTATTTGATAGGGTCAATCGACGACTCTTCTGAAGTTATAGAAGAATAGGGCGCCTGCAAGTATCAAGACCAGCGGCCAGTTGGTCAGCAACTCTTCCCACCATTCGGTCCCGACTTTGATCGGCATCTCCAGGCTGAAGTCCTGATTATCAAGATTCTGGCCCTGGATATACAGGCTGTATTGCCCAGGCTGGTCCAGCTGCAGCGCTTGGGAGATGGTGCCGGATCGATACAGGCTGGCTGGCAGTGACAGTATGTCTCGTTCACTGCCTGCTGCTTCCAATTTAGCCAAGCGCAGTGCCAGGGGTTTGTCGCGTATGGCTTCTGGGTAGAGCAGGTCGATCGTCACGTCAAGCATGCCGGGTCCGGGCACTTTGCCGCATAGAACGGGCACTGACAGGGCGCTCATGGCATCCTGTGGAATCTCGTAATCCTTGGGAATCAGGTAGGCGGAAAAGCCGATCAGCAGTGAATCGGTTTCGATCGTGCAGGTGCCGCCACGAAAGCCTTTGGGATAGGTGTCGGACATATCGCCCTGGGAGCTGACATGAAATTGCATCCCTATCAGTACGATCACGCTGATAATACCCAGGGTCACCAGCAAGCGTCGCGTATTTAAAGATAATTCTTGCCAGGTTTCCATCATGGTTTGTAATCCTTTTTGAAAAATATAGATATAACTAACCGGCATATCTATATATCAATAATGGCATGAAGTCAAACCTTGACCATGGATCAGCGCGCAAGCATGCTGCTCGGATAGCCATTAAGGCGAGATTGCCAGAAGACATGCGTGATGATTGGCTGCTATGTTTGCAAGCAACTCAATCTGTGGCAGCGCTACGGACTGAGCCAGCCGGTTCATTCAGTTTGCAGGCTATTTGCAATCCACTGTTCGAATAATGCGATTTCCGCTTCGGCCTGGCTGTCTCCTATCATTGGCTCTGACAATCGGTCCATTCTGGCTGCCTTCGAACATGCCTTCCAGGCTGTCCAGTTTTAATCCAAGCGGTGGGCGTAGCCGTCCAGCCGAATGACAGATGACACAGCGGGCTTGTAGGATCGGCGCGATGTCTGCTTCATAAGTGACCATCTCTGCCGCCAGAGCGGGTGTGGCATGGAGTGCCGTGAGTAGCCAGTAAATTTTCATTCAGAGGCGCCTGTCAGGTCTTATGGATTAGGAATCGGTTGAGTCATTGACGGCATATGGGCCTGGCCATTTCCCGCTCTCGCAGACATGGCAGCGGTTACGAATATAGCCAGCCATCCAGCCGCTGCTGGAGCGTGTCGTATGGGCAATAGCCCATGGTTATCAGCCGGTGCTGTGCCGCTTTCTCGGCCACGAGCGCTGGAAACCCGGTGATGCCCCATGCTGCTGCGCGGCGGAAATGATCGAGGGTTTGCTGTTTTGTCTGATCGGATTCGAAAGTCTCGATGAAACGGGTTGCCGGCAGATGCAATTCGGCTGCCAGTTTTTTTAAGTTATCCGGCTGCGTGACATCTACCTGTTCAAGGTAAAACGCCCGTTGCACTGCCGAAAAAAATGGAAAGACTTGCGAAGGTTCGATCAGCGCTACGCTGATCAGCGCCCGGCTGGCAGGCTCGGTGTCATAGATGAAATTTTTCGGCAAGGCATTTTCGAACTTGAATGGCTGGCCGGTCGTAGCTTGTACGGATTGCCAATGATGCAGGATCTCTGCTCTTTTGGCTGGCGCCAGTGGCAGCTTGGTGCCGGGCCGGAGCCCTCCCAGCAGCAGTCGAATGGTCAGAAGCTGCGAGTATTCCGTTCTGATTCGTTCTATTACCGGCGCGAACCCCCAGCACCATGAGCACATGGGGTCTGCCACATACCATAGCGTGGGGGTGGTCATGTTGACAACTCAGGCGGGGCCTGTCACGCTGCCGAACGCGAAGCACGCTTGCGTTCATGTTCGAGCAGCAAGCGTTTACGGATCCGGATGCTTTTGGGCGTGATTTCAACCAGTTCATCATCGGTGATGAATTCTATCGCGGATTCCAGTGTGAGCTGGATGGGGGGTGTCAGCACAACTGCTTCATCGTGACCCGATGCGCGAATATTGGTCAATTGCTTGCCCTTGATCGGATTGACGACCAGATCGTTGTCGCGGCTGTGTATGCCGATGACCATGCCCTCGTACAGCGGATCGCCGGGGCTCACGAACATCCGTCCGCGTTCCTGCAGCTTCCACAGCGCATACGCGACTGCTTCGCCATTTTCAGCCGAGATCAACACGCCATTCTTGCGCGATGCGATGTCCGGGCGCATCGGTGCATATTCATCAAATATATGACTCATGATGCCAGTGCCGCGTGTCATGGTCAGGAATTCCGATTGAAAACCAATCAACCCCCGTGCAGGAATGCGATATTCCAGGCGTACCCGTCCGCGCCCATCTGGAATCATGTCCAATAGATCGCCGCGCCGCGTACCGATGGCCTCCATGACAGGGCCCTGGTTGGTTTCGTCCACGTCGATGCTCAGGATTTCAAACGGTTCGCATTTGACCCCATCGATTTCCCGGATCACTACGCGGGGGCGCGAGACAGCAAGCTCGTAGCCTTCGCGCCGCATGTTTTCAAGCAGAATTGTCAAATGCAGTTCACCCCGACCCGAGACCAGGAATGAATCGGTTTCACTGGTTTCTTCCAGCCGCAGGGCGACATTGGTCAGCAGCTCCTTTTCCAGGCGCTCACGCAATTGGCGGCTGGTGACGAATTTGCCTTCCCGGCCTGCGAAAGGCGAGGTATTGACCTGGAAGTTCATTGAGAGCGTGGGTTCATCGACAACCGGCATCGGCAGCGCTTCGGGCCGTTCGATATCTGTCAGCGTGGTGCCAATGCTGAGTTCTTCGATACCGCTGATCAGGACGATGTCACCGGCAGCCGCTTCACTTAGTTGGATGCGGTCCAGGCCCTGGAATCCCGAGACCTGATTGACGCGCGCTTTCTTCATTGGTTGATCGCCGGTCATGACCATGACATCCTGCCCTGGCCGGATGCGGCCGCGGTTAATGCGGCCAATTCCGATGCGCCCGACAAAGCTCGAATAATCGAGTGCGTTGATTTGCAATTGTAGCGGTCCGTCGGGGTTGCCAGTGGGCGCTGGTACATGTTTGAGAATCATGTCAAACAGTGGACGCATATCTTTGCTGGGCTGATTCAAGTCCAATGTGGCGAAACCGTTCAACGCGGAGGCGTAAACTACAGGAAAATCGAGCTGTGCTTCCGTCGCGCTCAGTTTATCGAATAGATCAAAGGTATGATTCACGACCCAGTCGGGCCGGGCGCCCGGTCGATCGACCTTGTTGACGACTACGATCGGGCACAAACCCAGCGCCAGGGCTTTGCGGGTGACGAACCGGGTTTGTGGCATCGGACCTTCCACGGCATCTACTAGCAGCAGGACGCCATCGACCATTGACAGCACGCGTTCGACTTCGCCGCCGAAATCGGCGTGTCCGGGGGTGTCCACGATATTGATATGGACACCTTCATAGTCGATTGCACAATTTTTGGAGAAAATGGTAATGCCGCGTTCGCGTTCAATGTCGTTGGAATCCATGACGCGTTCGGCTATTGTCTGATGGGCGGCAAATGTGCCGGCTTGATGCAGGAGTTTGTCGACCATGGTGGTTTTGCCATGGTCTACGTGGGCAATAATGGCGATATTGCGGAGCTGGCGTGTCATAATAAACGTGTCCTTGAGAATCAATCTGGGCGGGCTAGCCAAATTCATTATTATAACAGCGGATGCGCCTGGCCGGGTTGGTCCGGCGCATGCATGGCTGCAAGTAAATTATTTATTACATTCAGGAAATAATCGATGTTTACAGGAATCGTTGAGGCTGTTGGTCGAATCAAATCCGTGGATGCTGGCGGGGATACCCTGCGTGTCCACATCGATCCTGGCGGCATGGATTTATCGGACGTTGCCATCGGCGACAGTATCGCTGTCAATGGTGCGTGTTTGACGGTGGCCGCGCTGGAAAATAATTCTTTCGCGGCCGACATTTCTGGCGAAACTCTAAACTGCACTTGCGGTCTGAGTCTTTTTGACAATCCAGTTAACCTCGAAAAAGCGTTGCAGTTCTCCGATCGATTGGACGGCCATCTGGTAAGCGGTCATGTCGATGGCGTGGCGGAAGTGGTGCAATTCCGGCAGACAGGCGATCGTTGTCTGCTTGCAATCCAGGCGCCCGAAGCACTATTGAAATATATTGCCCCCAAGGGATCGGTCACGGTCGATGGGGTCAGTCTGACGGTGAATCAAGTCACCGGCCTCAGTTTTGAAGTCAATCTTATTCCCCATACATTGCAAAACACGAATTTCAAATATCTTGAACAAGGCAAAAAAGTGAATCTCGAAATCGATATCGTGGCGCGCTATGTGGCGCGCTTACTGAACCAGGCATGACGGCAGATATGGTCATTAGTCCAATAGAAGAAATTCTGGCTGATTTCAAGGCCGGCAAAATGGTCATCCTGGTCGATGAGGAAGATCGCGAAAATGAGGGTGATCTGGTGCTGGCCGCGGATTTTGTCACGCCGGAAGCGATCAATTTCATGGCCAGGCATGGCAGAGGGCTGATCTGTTTGACCTTGACCGAGACGCGTTGCCAGCAACTCAAGCTGCCGATGATGGTGGTAGCCAATCATGCGCCATTGGGCACCAATTTCACGGTTTCGATCGAAGCAGCCAGTGGCGTCACGACAGGTATTTCTGCCGCCGACCGTGCCTGCACGATTCAGGCAGCAGTCAAGCCGGATGCCAGGCCTGAGGATCTGGTTCAGCCCGGTCATATCTTCCCGCTCAAGGCGCAGAAAGGCGGCGTGCTGGTGCGCGCAGGCCATACCGAGGCGGGATGTGACTTGGCGCGCATGGCTGGATTGACCGAGGCGGCTGTGATCTGTGAAATCCTCAAGGAGGATGGCGAAATGGCGCGGCTGCCGGATTTGATCAAATTTGCTAGGCAGCATCAGCTAAAAATTGGCACGATCGCGGATCTGATTCACTATCGCAGTCTGACCGAGAGTCTGGTGGAGCGGATAGCCGAACGGCCGATACAAACTGCTCAGGGAGCATTCAGGCTGGTTGCTTACCATGATAGAATGATCGGCGTGATGCATCTTGCGCTGGTAAAGGGTGTGCCGAGCGCCGACAAGGAAGTGCTGGTGCGTGTGCATGAGCCGCTGTCCGTGATCGATATACTTGAAATCGATGACTGTACCCATTCCTGGAGCGTGCACGACGCGATGTCTGCCATTGCGTGCGCAGAGCAAGGGGTGATAGTGTTGCTCCATCGAAAAAATGATGCGCATATCCTGGCAGAGCGCATTGCGCAGACCCGGCCACGCCAGCAAGATAAACCTACCGCTGATTTGCGCCATCATGGCATAGGCGCCCAAATTCTGAAAGACTTGGGTGTTGGCAAAATGCGCTTGCTGGCTACTCCCCGTAGAATGCCCAGCATGACAGGCTTCGGTCTGGAAGTGACCGGTTATCTGGAGCCTAAACGCCGCTCATGTGACTGAAACCCCCCAACCATCAGTAATCAATTTCATTCTTTAAGGAGCATTCCGCATGGCCTACTACGACAATATTCTTGAGCTCGATACAAGTCTTAAGGGTGATGGGCTCCGCATTGGCATTGTTATGAGCCGTTTTAATATCGACGTTGGCGAAGGGTTGCTTGGCGCCTGTACCGCAGAGTTGGTCAAACAGGGTGTGCTGGAAGCGGATATGCTCCTGGTGACAGTACCCGGTGCACTGGAGATCCCGATTGCCTTGCAGAAACTGGCCATATCCGATCAGTACGATGCCTTGATCGCACTGGGCGCAGTCATTCGCGGTGATACCTACCACTTCGAGATTGTGGCCAATGAATCCGCGCGTGGTTTGGCCTCGGTCGCGCTGGAGTGTGATATTCCCATCGCTAATGGCATTCTTACCACCGAAAGCGAGGACCAGGCGCTGGCCCGCATGACACAGAAAGGGATTGATGCCGCACAAGCCGCGCTGGAAATGGCCAATCTCACCTTGAAACTTGATGAAATTGACCAATCTACTGATGTATGACCTTGACTGATTCTGTTGCACCTGCGAAGCCGGCGCCAAAATTCAAAAAGCGCCGCCATTTGTCACGAGAGCTTGCCTTGCAGGGAATTTACCAATGGCGGTTGGCTGGCGGCAATGCCAGTGATATCGATGCTCAGCTACGTGAGGCCAAAATTTTCAGCAGGGTCGATGCCGCTTATTTTGCGGATTTATTATATGGCGTGCTGGAACATGTCACGGCATTGCAGGCACAAATTCAGCCTTGCCTGGACCGTCAGTTGTCTGAGCTCAGTCCCGTAGAGTTTTCGATTCTATCGCTCAGCACCTATGAATTGGTTCACCATCCGGAAATACCCTACCGGGCGGTCATCAATGAAGCAATCGAATTGGCCAAGAGCTATGGTGGCACAGACGGGCATAAGTATGTCAATGGCGTATTGGACAAGTTGGCCAGCCGGCTGCGGCCCGAAGAATTGGCGCTGCACCGTACCCGTCCTCTCAAACAGAATTAATCCGCCTGGCTGGAACAGGGATTGTCCGTCTCCGGTAAGGGCTGGTATCAGCGATGAATTCCGAGTTTGATATCATCCGTCACTATTTTTCCCGTGCGCCCAAGCATGCGTTGTTGGGCGTGGGGGATGATGCCGCATTGGTGGCTTGTTCGCCAGGCAAGGATTGGGCCATTTCGACCGATACATTGGTGGCGGGGCGGCATTTCTTCCCGGATGTCGCACCCGACAAATTGGCTTACAAGGCGCTTGCCGTGAACCTGTCCGATATGGCTGCGATGGGCGCGGCGCCGCGCTGGGTCACATTATCCCTGACATTGACCGAAGCGCTGGCGCAAAATGACGACTGGCTCAAGGGTTTCGCCAGCGGCTTCTTTGCATTGGCGGATTTATATCAGGTCGAGCTGATAGGCGGCGATACGACGGGTGGGCCGCTCAATATTGGGGTACAGATTATCGGTGAAATTCCGGCTGGCAAGGCACTCAAGCGCAGTGGCGCAGTGTCAGGCGACGATATCTGGATCTCGGGAGAGCTCGGAAATGCCGCCATGGGGCTGGCATATTTGCAGCGGCGCTTGGTACTGACAGCAGAGGAGGCTTCGCCTTGCCTGCGTGCGTTGCATGCACCGCTCCCTCGCGTCCGGCTTGGTCAGCGATTGTTGATGCTGGCGCATAGCGCCATTGATATTTCAGATGGGCTGGTGGCCGATCTGAGCCATATACTGGCGCGCTCCGATGTTGCGGCGGTCATCGATTTGGAAAAGATTCCCTGTTCTTCGGCCATGAAGAGCAGATTGTCCCTGGGACATACTGACCGGCAGCTGGTTATTGACTGTTTGTTGGCGGGCGGGGATGATTATGAATTGTGTATGACTGCACCTGAGAGCAAACGTGAGGCTATTGTGCGGCTTGCGCATGAATTGGACATTCCTCTTTCCCGTATCGGCAAGATCATGACAGGAAGCGGATTGACTATTCTGACTACCACTGGAAATCCTGTAATCGTTGAGAGAAAAGGCCATGATCACTTCCTTGCCCGATAATTATTCGCCACAACATCGACGCCCATTGAAGCCGGATATTGCGTTTGTCCATGTCAGGCTGGCGCATTTCGTTGCCATGGGGGCTGGTATTGGCTTGATACGCTTCGCGCCCGGCACGATGGGCACGCTGGTGGCATTTCCGCTTTATTGGTTCCTGGAAACGCTGGTCGAACCCATTTCACTTTTGCTGATTATTGATGTCTTCTTTATTCTGGGTATCTGGGCCTGTGCCGTGACGGGCCGGGCGCTCGGCTCGCCCGATCATTCTGGCATGGTGTGGGATGAAATAGTGGCCTTCATGCTGGTATTGTTTTTTACCCCGGATCACTGGCTCTGGCTACTCGCGGCTTTTGTGCTATTCCGTTTTTTCGATATCGTCAAACCTACGCCGATTGGCTATTTGGACAGCAAGCTCAAAGGCGGGTTGGGTGTCATGCTCGATGATTTGGTCGCTGCCTTCTATACGCTGCTCTGCCTGGCGGGTTGGAAGTCAATGGTGTTGTTTGAGAGCTATTTCTAATGCCTGATGGCCATTCCGAGCCGAGTGATCAAGCGTTGCTGTGCCTGGCCCAGCAGCTGGGCGATGTCCTCCGGATAAATGGTTTGCTGCTGGCGACTGCGGAATCCTGCACGGGCGGTTGGATAGGGCAGGCAGTGACCGCTGTGCCGGGCAGTTCCGGTTGGTATGACCGGGGCTTCATCACCTATAGTAATCTGGCCAAGCAGCAAATGCTAACCGTGCAGTCGGTGACATTGAAGACCTTTGGCGCGGTTTCCGAACAAACCGCCAGGGAAATGGCGCAAGGGGCGCTTAAAATGAGCGCAGCGCAGGTTGCTGTGGCAGTCACGGGGATAGCCGGGCCCGATGGCGGGTCGGTAGCAAAACCGGTGGGGACCGTTTGCTTCGGCTGGATCGTTAAGGATCGGCTGCTAAATAGCGCAACCTGCTTGTGTAAAGGCGATCGTGAGACAATCCGGCGACAGGCCGTCGCTACCGGGTTGCAGGGCACCCTCGATCTACTGCAGTCCCATTCTCAATTGGCCTGAACGGCAGGGTGGCAGGGTGCACTTGCGCACCATTCGTCCAGCAATAATCAATCATCGGCTTTAAGCTGCGCAAACGCAGGCGAGGCTCAATGGGCTGCAGCCATCCAGCCGCCCAGCGTATGCCCAAGTTATTCATTAACGAGTCCTTAAGTCCTGTTAGAATACATTGTGAAGCTGGCTAGACAGTCGCTGCCTGGATAACCAGGGAGAGGAAAGTCCGGGCTCCATAGAGCGGGATGCCGGTTAATGGCCGGCCGCCGTGAGGTGAGGAACAGGGCCACAGAGACGAGCGTATTAAGTTACGGTGAAACGCGGTAACCTCCATCCGGAGCAAGACCAAATAGGCAGATGATGACGTTGCTCGCCGAGTCTGCGGGTAGGTTGCTTGAGCGCATGGGTAACCATGCGCCTAGATGAATGACTGTCCATGACAGAACCCGGCTTATCGGCCAGCTTCGCTATTCCTGGGTCAACCAGGCGCTGCCGCTGCATCGATTGTCCGCCTGTATTCCCTTTTTTCTCGAGTACAGCCCTATTTCTTTATCTTGATCTTGTATGGCTTGGCCTCAGAGCAAGCGTGGCCCCAACCCTTGTTTGCATACGCACTTGCACGTCCTATGCAGGGCCACTGTTGCCGGGTCATGGCGCATCCAATGATGACCGGTGTACAAAACAAAAAGGGCGATAGATAAGTTCTATCGCCCTTTTCTGGTCATTCAGCTATCCAAGCATTTACTTAGAAATCGTGACGTACGCCTACAGAGTAGACATTACGGTCAGCATCGCCGACAACGATGTTTCTATCGTTTACCCAGACGCGTTGGTAACCACCAAACAGGCTGGAACGACGGCTCAGGTTGTGAATGACGCCGACAGTGATGTTTTCTACGTTGCGTTTGGCAGAAGCGCCGAAGATACCTCTTGCGCCCTGGCTTTTCGCTTTGGTCATACCACCCTGTGCGACCAGCATGGTGTTGCCAATGGTGTAGTCTGCGCCCAGCATCCAGAGATAACCATCGCCATTTGCATTCATTGCGGAGTTACATTGGCCACGGCCACCATCCAGACTGATAGGTCCGACTGCTTGACCAAAGGCAGCTGCATCGGTACAGGTTGCCGCGCCGCCGAATGGGTTGGCATTGTTGACATATTCATATTGTCCACGTAAACGGAACTCATCATAGCTCAGGCTTGCACCGCCACGGTAGATTTCTTCATTTCTTCCGCCGACATCTTTCTGCCATTCACTTCTGTTGTCTCTGGAATAGCCACCAAAAACGTCTACGCCCAGTGCATCAAATTGTGCACTGTACTTGGCAGCAATCTGGAAATCCCATTCACCATTTTTGCCGCCAGCGTTGGTAGGATCTCCACCTACACCGAAGTTGTTGGCCGCAGGACTCAGTTTGTCAGCGCTGCCAGGCATCAGCAAAGCAGACAAGGAGAAACCTTCTACGACCGGGGAGTCGTAGCGTACTGCGCTGTTGACAAAACCGTTATCGCCAGCGCCATAGCCATTCAGCGAGGAGACCATCAGACCGCCACTACCGGTGGCGTGCAAGCTGGTGTAGGCGAATGGATCGATGGTTTGACCACCGGCAAAGTCTTTGAAAGGCGATTGTACGCGGCCGAATTTCAATTCACCCCATTGATCGCCACCCAGACCGACCCATTGTTCACGTGCGGTTTGTTGTCTGCCCGAGCCTGGGTTGATGGCAAATTCAACCCGTCCCAATGCACGCAAACCCATTCCCAAGTCTTCAGCGATTTGCAGACCCCAGCGGGATTGCAAAGCATCATCGGTGATCGCTGTTTGATTTCTGAATCCATCGATATCAATGGTAGCGTATTCAGCTTGCAAGCGACCGAAGATGGTGACATGCGTGCCTTGAGCGGAAGCCATCAATGGCGCTGCCAAGGCTCCGGCCACAGCCAGAGAAATCAGTCTTTTTTTCATTTGAAACTCTCCTTAAAGATTAAAACAACCACAATCAACGATAAAGATCGTAATGTTGAACATTGCACATTCAAAATCTACCGAGGGCATGCGTCTTGAATGTCTTGCTTGATTCAGACCTTCCAGATCAGAAGGGTTAGTCGGATTGTGCCCAAGAGGAATCAGTCGCGCAACAATAAACAAGCTTTTCTTGCTTTTTCTGCCTTGATTTGTTGTTTTTGAGCAACACATCAACCTTGCTAGTCGAGAAATCCATGGATGGCAGGAAAAAATCGCTTCCCGATCAGTTGATGTGGTGGGTGTCCCGGATCACTCAGGGAAGTGCGGCGTGCAATTGCTAGGGTGGAGGGTTGATGCCTGTCCGGGTCATTATTCGCTACTCGTGAATTTCTCCAGCGCACGCCGGACACGCTTGGTTGGCCTGCCCTTGCCCTCGAAATGGGGTTGTGCTTTCAGTTTCTCGGCGAGTTCTGCGCGCGCCTGACGGCTTTCATCGGTTTCGTGGTAGAGCTTCTGCGCCGTCGTGGCGGGTCCGCGTTTATTCGATAATGCCAGCACTTCCACTTGATAATGATAAGGTCCTATACGGATATCCAGTCTGTCGCCCACCGAGAGGGTTTTGGAGGGTTTGATCCGTGCACCATTGATATGCACCCGCCCCCGTTCGATCGCTTCGGCGGCCAGTGACCGTGTCTTGAAAAAGCGCGCGGCGAATAACCATTTGTCAATGCGGTATTTCTCGCTTGGAACCGGCGCACTCATTTAGCGATAGCCAGAAAAAGGGAATGTGATTGACTCGGAATCTTCACTTGGACTGGTCGAATTGTGCGGTTTTTGCCACATGGCAGAGCTTGGTTGCATGGTTGTCCCAGGTTTGTGAGCATCGTAGCAATCGGGCGGCTACGAAAATGAAGAATTGTTTTATGCATCATGATGTAATTTAGCCATATAAACTCGCCTAGTACTCCGTTCCGCCAAACCGCTTACATGAAATCGCGTCTTCGCCTGTCATGCGTTGTTGCAAATCCTCGCCATAGCTACGGCTATGACTGCGGTTTGTGCCTAGCCTGGCAGGCGAATCCATCGATTTCATTTGTAAGCCAATTGACGGAACGGAGTACTAGGAGGCTGTCCGAGAATAGCGATCACAGCTTCGTCCGCAGTAGATCAGTTTATTTTCGGATAGCCTAGCGGTCAACCGAGGATTCCTGACTGGATTGCTATAAGCCGCATCAATTCATCAGCAACCCATGCTCATCGCGCGACATGGCTGCATATTCCTCTTCGAAGAAAAATTTCTGTTCTCCGAACGCGGGACGCAAATCATCCAGCCAGGTTGCCTGTGCATCATAACGGGCGAAAAATGGCCGCTGCACCCAGTCCGGATTGCGGCCTTGAATGAAGCGCAGCACGAATACACGTTCTCCGTTGATATCCGCTACGCCCTGGATTTCAACCTTGCCTGGACCGGCGCTCATTGATGGTCCGCGTGCGGTGCGCCCCATGCCGGAAACCTGTTGGATTGCTGTACGGTAAATTTCCCAGGCCTTGACCAGTGGGACTTCGAAATAGCGTTTTGCCCCGGTATTGCGTTCCACGAACATATAGTAAGGCACAATACCCTGCTTGACTTGGTCTTTCCACATTCGCGCCCAAATTTCGGCATCGTCGTTGATATGTGCAACCAGTGGTGATTGGCTGCGTATGACGACGCCGGTTTCACGCAGCTTTCGAATTGCCTCGCGGGCGATGGGTGTGTCCAATTCGCGCCAATGGTTGCAGTGCGCCATGATGGAGACATGTTTGCCGGCTTGTACCAATTTTTCGAGCAGTTGTAACAAAGCGTGCGCGTCATCATCCAGCACAAAACGGTGGGGCCAGTACGACAAGGCTTTGGTCCCGATGCGTATGGTCTGGAGATGCTCGAATGCCGGTGTGGCCAGGGGTTCAAGATAGCTTGTTAGATGGCGGGTTTTCATGATCATGGGATCTCCGCCTGTGATCAGGAGATCGGTCACTTCCCGGTGCCGCTCCAAATATCGGTGCAGCAGGGTAGATTCGCTGGTTGCGATACGCAGTGATTTGTCGCCCACGAACTGGGCCCAGCGAAAGCAGAAAGTGCAGTAGCTATGACAGGTCTGGCCCTGGCTAGGGAAGAACAATACCGTTTCACGGTATTTATGTTGCATGCCATCGAGATGCTCGCCATCCAGGCGTGGCACATTGAGTGACTGTTGCGCGGCTGGATGTGGGTTGAGTTGTTCGCGGATTGCTTTGATCGCTGTTTGCAGGGAAGCAGGGTCGGCCTGGGCATCGAGCATCGAGGCGATCCGATCAAAGTCTTCCGGTGCCAGCATGTCTTGTTGCGGGAAGGTAAGCTGAAATATCGAATCATGCGGAATGTTATTCCAGTCGATCAATTCATCTATGACATATTGATTGACGCGGAAGGGCAGTACCTTGGCAACGACTTGCATGGCACGCCGCTGTGCGGGCGATAGCCGCGCTATTTGTGGAATGGCTTCGAGATGCTGCTCGGTATAGACTCGATAGTTTCTGACAGCGGTCAGATTCTTTAATGGATTGTTGTTATGAGTGCTTGAATAATCATATAAATGCATGAGGTATGTCCTGAAAATTGCAAGGATTTACCGGGCGATCATTCTTGACAGACTGTCATCTCTCGCAGGGGGTTCCCGGGAAGCTGGAGCGGTTTACGAGGCGTGCCCTGACCGCAAATTTTCTCTATCCAGCGGCTGCATTGTCAAGAATTGCCAGGTTGATAAGGTGTGCTGATGTGTATGATACTAATACACAAGTAGCCAGAATAATGTAAGTTTAGGAGGTCAGTGCAAAGCCGCCGGCAAGATGACAGATCAGACGAAGTGAGTCGTTTGCGGGTATCAGCCACAGGTGACGATGATGGCGCAACACTCGCCCATACCAAGGGCCTGCCACTCTGCTGAGCGCACTATTAGCTTTTTTAGATTGTGTGTTGAGGTCATTTCAGCACTGACGTCCTGCCGACCCAAAATCAGCACAAGGGCGTTTATGATAGCATTATCTGCCGCTTAGCGCAGGTACATGGTCTATCGACCCCTTGTGCATGCGGCCGGATCAGCGAATATCCGGCCTGTTGATCAATTGGCGCCTGTGGAGCGTGTCAGCCATTCACGTCCCTTCAACATGGCATTCCAGTACAGCCAAGGAAAAAACTTGACCTTGAGCTGCCAATAAAATCTCCTGGGAACCGTCGGGTTGAGTGGAAAGGAAGGCAGCAATTTACCGCCATAACCAAACTCGGCCATGACCACCTTGCCTCGCTCAACCGTCAGGGGGCAGGCGCCATAGCCGTCGTATATAGTTTTCAGTTCGTGCCCTGTTTTGGCGGCGAGCAGGTTTTCGGCGACGATGACAATTTGTTTTCTGGCCGCAGCCGCAGTTTTAGCGTTGGGCGAGGAGCTTGCGTCACCCAGCGAGAAGATGTTCGGATAACGGGCATGCTGCAATGTTTGCGGATTGACTTCGCAGAAACCACTGGCATCGGCCAGGGGGCTGTTGCGCAAGAAATCGGGGGCGGCTTGGGGTGGCGTGACATGGAGCATGTCAAAAGGTTTGTCTACCCGGCTGACTTGCCCCGAGCTGTCCTTGACCTCAAACGTTGCAATCCTATCGCGGCCATTGACCTTGATCAGGTTGGAACTGAGAACCAGCTTGGCGTGATAGCGCTTGACGTATTCCATCAAGGGCGGCACGAAATCCGCCACCCCGAATAGTGCAGGTGTGGCGGTATTGAATTCGACGTCGATGTTATCCAGAACACCTTGACGCAACCAATGGTCGCAGGATAAGTACATTGCCTTCTGTGGCGCGCCGGCGCACTTGATCGGCATCGGTGGTTGTGTAAATAGCGCTTTGCCGTTCTTGAGTTGTTCGGTCAGAGACCATGTATAAGGCGCCAGATCGAACCGGTAGTTCGAGGTGACGCCATTCTTGCCGAGCGTTTCTTCGATACCCTCGATTTTTTCCCATGCCAACCGAATGCCCGGACACACGATCAATTGACGATAGCCGATCGAGCGTCCATCTGCTAAATGAACCAGATTGTTGTCCGGTGTAAAACCGTTGACTTCGGCCTGTATCCATTCCGCACCCGGTGGAATGACATTGGCCGTATCGCGGACTGTTTCTGCAATGTCGTATGCGCCACCACCCACCAGCGTCCAGGCAGGCTGGTAGTAGTGTTTGGTGCTTGGTTCGAGGATGGCGATTCGCAGAGAAGGCTGGCGACGCAACAGGCTCGCCGTGACGCCAATGCCTGCTGACCCACCGCCCACCACCACGATGTCGAATGCATTGTCCCAGCTGCAGGCCGCCAGGGTTTGTTTTTCGCCAGCCTGTGCAGGCGGAACGCTGTATGTTTTGGGCGAACCTTCTTCCCAGTTGCAGGCATCGGTGACGCGCTCTTCTTGCTTGCCAGCGACTTGGGTTGCTTCGCTTTGCTCATATAGGGCCTTGGCGCGCTTGCCCGAGCCGCAAAAAGCCAATACCGGGCCGGGCAGCTTTTCCAGTAGCTGGTGGAATTCGGCGCACTTTTCAGCGGTCACTTTCCCAATTTCAACCGGCAGATAGGCAAATTGCAGGCCAGCTGCTTGCGCTGAATTTTTCAACTCGGAACTGGCTGGCTGGTTTTCCCCGCCTTCCCCGTCGGGACGGTTGCAGATGATCGACTTGTAACCGGCTGTGGCGATCTTGGCGATATCTTCGGTGCTGATTTGTCCCGTGACAGCGACTTTGTCATCCAGTTTGTTCCAGTTTGCTTGGGGTGTTGTGCTCATGATGCGCTCCTCCTGTTGGGATAAATTTGCATAATTGCCGGCATGACCAGGTATGCGAGGCTTTTCCGGGATATGTCAATTGGATTATCGTGATGCGGCACCTCCGCTTGTCCGGCGCGAACGCTCGAAGAGGTTGTCGATAAAGGGCGTCGTGTCGTGCGAATTGCGTGCTGCCTGCAGGCCGCTGTCCTGGCAATATAGATTGAATAGAGTCAGCATGATTTGAATCGCTTCCGGACTGGCAAGACTGTAGTAAATATATTTCCCTTGGCGTTCTGTCGACACGAGCTTCTCCTCGCGCAGTACGGTCAGCTGTTGTGAGAGTGTGGGTTGTCGAATGCCCAGTTGCTGTTCCAGTTCGCCGACATTTTTTCTTCCCTGCATTAACTTGCATAGAATCAATAAGCGATCTTCGTTGGCCAGAATTCTCAGCATTGCACAGGCTCTGACGGCGGCCGCTCTTTCCTCTATCATTGCCGACAGGTCTGGCAGTTGTGCAGATGAGTTAATCATAGTTCAAGTTTCAAGATTATAGGCATTAATGATGGAATCGGCGTGCATTGTGTCGTGTTCTGATGGGAAATCTTTGCCGGTCAGTGACGGCGCATGCGGTGTTTTTCCAGTTGATCGAAAATCACCATCCCTGAGAGCATGGCCACGACGAATATGATTGCACCTGAATGACCGGATGCAGCCAGCACCAGTCCCGGTCCGGGACATATACCCGCTATGCCCCAGCCCACGCCAAATGCGATACTGCCCAGAATTAAACGGTGGTCCAGAATATTGGAGGTGGGCAAATGCAAGGGAGATGCCAATAATGTCTGGCCGCGTTTTTTTGCCAGCCGGAAGGCGAAAAAACCGACACCTACGGCACCGGCCATCACAAAAGCCAGGGAAGGATCCCATTGCTCGGTGACATCTAAAAATGCAAGCACTTTCGCGGGATTTGCCATACCAGACAGAATCAGTCCGATGCCGAAGACGAGCCCTGAAAGTAATGCGATTAATTGGATAAGCATGAGTGATAGTCCTCTACATTATTGCAATCTGATATAAACAGGCACGGCCAGCCAGACTCGTCCGCAGTAGATCAGTCTATTCTCGGATAGCCTCCTGGCATAATGATTTTCTCGATGCGCGATTCAGTTGCCAGCCAATGGCTCAGTACAGGCCATGCCGAATGACATAAACGGTAATCATTCCCATTGTCATGAATAGCAGGGTGGCCACGATTGAGCGCGGTGACAGGCGTGACAGGCCGCACACCCCATGCCCGCTGGTACAGCCAGAACCATACCGGGTGCCAAGCCCCACGATCAGCCCGGCCAGTGCGAGCAGTCCATGGCTGGTTTCAACCTGAATGGCAGGCAGCTCGTCGAACCAGCGCCATAGCCATGGCGCCAGCAGCAGGCCGGCCACGAATGCAGCGCGCCATCCGAAATCACCCTTTTGTAGCCTGAACAGTCCGCCCACAATGCCGGAGATGCCGGCAATGCGGCCTGCAAAAATCAATAAAAATGCAGTGGCCAGTCCAATGATTGCGCCGCCAGCCAGGGCGCTTATCGGCGTGAAAGATTGCCAGTCAATCATGATGACACCTCGGTATAATATATGTATAGATAGAATATGTTGAAACATTATAGCAATATATATATTATAATCAACTGAAATATCAACTACCTTAAGGAGAAGGTTATGCAACCCAATATCCAGGCTTTCTTTGATTCGGCGACTTGGACTGTCAGCTACGTTGTGTTTGACGAGCCGGGTGGGCACTGTGCCATCATTGATCCGGTTCTCGACTATGACCCAAAAGCAGGCAGGACCAAAAATACCTCGGCGGATAAATTGATCGAGTTTGTGCAATCCGAGCGCCTAACGGTCGATTGGATACTGGAAACGCATGCCCATGCCGATCATCTTTCATCGGCAGACTATCTCAAATCGAAATTGGGTGGCAAAACAGCGATCGGGGACCATATTCCCAATGTGCAGCGTGTTTTCAAGCAACTGTTCAATATGGAAGACAGCTTCAATCCTGACGGTTCGCAATTCGATCATTTGTTTGCCGATGGTGATACTTTTGAAGTTGGGCGCTTGCAGGGGAAGGTATTGTTTGTTCCCGGCCATACCCCTGCTGATCTCGCTTATCAGTTTGCGGATGCAATCTTTATTGGCGATACCATGTTCATGCCGGATGTGGGAACAGCACGGGCCGATTTTCCCGGGGGCGATGCCCGGCAGCTTTATCGTTCGATACAAAAACTGCTAGCCTTTCCAGCTGAGACGAGGTTGTTCATGTGTCACGACTACCCACCTACTGATCGCCCGGTTGCGTGGGAGACCACGGTGGCGGCTCAGCATGCGCACAATATTCATGTCCATGATGGGGTGAGTGAAGATGAATTTGTCGGCATGCGCACAGCACGTGATGCGACCTTGGAGATGCCGGTTTTGATTCTGCCATCCGTGCAGTTGAATGTACGCGCAGGAAAAATGCCACCGGCGGAGGAGAATGGTGTAGCCTATTTCAAAATACCTATCAACGCTCTTTAGAGACGCGGCGCGACGTTATGCTATGGTTCAATCCGAGCCATAGCCAATGGCGGCAAGAGCGGGTGGCGCTCTGATTGGCTGTTATTTTCAAGAAGGAGAAACTATATGGCGCCTGGTAACTGGAAAAGGCGACAATTCCTGCAAAGTGCTGCATTGGCGTCACTCGCGGCCAGCTGGCCTAGTGTTGTTTTTGCAGAAAGAAAATTCCAGCCAATTGCTGACAAGGGTTTTAAGCCGGATGTGGAAATCGAGCTGGTTGCCAGGCGGGAGACTGTTTCCCTTAAACCCGGTCCGGCTACTCGGGTTTTTCGCTACCATGCGACCTTGCGCAAAGGCCCGCCTTCGACTCTTGTTCCCATGCCGGGCTATCTAGGGCCCACCCTGAATTTCGTGCAGGGGCAGAAAGTCCGCATCATCTTCCATAATCAATTACCTGAGCCGACTATCGCCCATTGGCATGGTTTGCACGTGCCACAGGTGATGGATGGCCACCCTATGTATGCCATTGCGCAGGGTCAGCAATATATTTATGAATACGAAATCAGAAATCCGGCCGGCACGAATTGGTATCATTCGCATACTCATGAAATGACGGCCACCCAAGTCTACCAGGGACTGGCGGGATTGCTTACGATTACCGATGAGCAGGAGCAAAAGCTGGCGCTGCCTGGCGGGGAATATGATCTACCGATTGTGATCCAGGATAGAAACTTTACTGCAGATAACCAGTTGCAATATCTGCAGCGTGGTATGCATGAGCGTATGGTGGGTTTTCTGGGCGATACGATTGTGGTCAACGGGCAAATCAAACCGGTGATTCCGGTTAAAACGCGTGCCTATCGCCTGCGCTTTTTTAATGGCTCCAATTCCAGAATTTACAAACTGGGGTGGAAGGATGGGACGCCACTTACAGTGATCGGTACCGATGGCACTTTGCTGGAAAAGCCCGAGACCTATCCTTATATTATGCTGGCGCCTGCAGAAAGAGTGGAGTGTTGGGTGGATTTCAGCGGGCGCGAGCCTGGCACGGACCTCATGCTCTATAGTCTCGAATTTAAAGGCGCCGTGCCACGCATGGGCGGTGGCAGGCGTGGAGGCGGCGGTATGAGGCGGCATGGCATGCCTCAGGGCGCGGTATTTCCAGTGGTTAAATTTCACATTGCCGAAAAAGTCAGCGAGTCACCCGGATTGCCGGAAAATTTAACGCCTTTTCATCGTCTGACTGAAAAGGATGTTTCGGATCCTGCCAGGGAGATTCCGATCGCGCTCAGCATGAGGCGCATGTCACCCCAACTCAATGGCTTGTCGTTTGAGATGCTGAAGGTGGTGGATGCCGAACGCATCCCTGTCAATACCATCCAGAAAATCAGAATTTATCATGATGGCCATGGGATGCGCGGTGGCCGAGGAGGCCCGGGCGGCGCACGTGGGGGAAGGGGGGGTATGGGAATGACCATGCCACATCCCATTCACCTGCATGGAGAGCAGTTCCAGATACTTTCCCGCATCATGCGTGATCAGAACACCAGCGACTATGACACCGTGAAAAAAGGTTTTATCAACAGTGGCAGGAAAGACACGGTCCTAGTCATGCCGGGCGAAGAAGTGACCATTCTCAAGCCCTTCAATGATTATACCGGGCTATATCTTTACCACTGCCATAACCTCGAGCATGAGGATATGGGGATGATGCGCAATTTTCTGGTCAGCTAGTCACAAAAACGTCGCATGAATCATATGCCTCTGGAGCCTTTTCAGTTTCAGCAGGGTGCGTTTGCGCGCCATAAAACCGACGAGAGTTTGTCCTGAGCTTAGGGCTCGTTAATAAATAACTTGAGCATACGCTGGGGTCGCTTTTGGCGCATACCGGCGTTGCAAACCACTTGTTGTGAATGACACAACGGCCTGTCTTGCGCCTTGGTCTGCGTCAAAAGCGACCCCAGCCCGAAGGGTTGTTGCGTATTCGGGCATCTGCTTCGTTGCGAGGCTTGCGAATGGAACGACCATTCGGTTATACCTCGCGCCTTACATCTTTCCCGAATACGTAACAACGTATACCCAAATTATTCATTAACGAGCCCTTAATATCCACTGCTGAAAGTTGTAGAGAGGCATATAAAATCACTGCGAGATGCTTGTGCTCGCCTTATTCATCAGTTCTGGTTTTTTCATTGCCGCCCGAGTGCTGCATGTCTACCAGTAGCGCACATTGCCAGTATCCAGATGAATGAAGTTAGAGGCTGGATAATAACCTACGCCGCCGGCGTTCAATGATATCGCCGCTTTTCTGAGGGTGTTGAGCGGTACCCCAGGCAGACGTATATCTATGGCTCTGCCCTGCATGTGCAAGCTTTTTTTGGCGACACCATGACTGTTGGCTGCAAGGGCAGCATTCGTTGCAGGTGATCGATAGCCGGATATCACTTGAAATTCCCTGGAAATTCTCATTCGATGATGCAGCAGTTGCATGACATCGAGTAATTGGGGATCGATTGGATGCTGTTCGCCGGAACGATGATCGCGCAACACCTTTTGTATCGCCTGGAGTGCTTCCGGAATATATGTTCCTTGTTCCCAATAAACAGTTTTGATGCGTTCTCCCGTATGCAAATTGAGCAGTGACAGGTGTTTCTCATTTGCCCGGGCTTGACTCGCGTAGGCGGAAGGGATCGCCAGCAGCGCGCATGCACCAAGTCCCGCTCGCAAGAGATGGCGGCGTGTGGTGCCATGGGCGGTCAATTTTTTGGTGATGTTGATATCAATTGGTTGATTGAACATTCGTTCTGCTCCCTCATGAAAATAATTTAATACGACTGTGAAAGTTGCGCGGGTTCGGGCCAGCGCGCATGGGCCAAGGCTCGTTTGTCGCGGCCATATATATCGGAGGAAAAGCGTACATCGCCTTGTTCGTCGCTCCAGGCCGTTATGTATACGAGGTAGATCGGTACGCGTTTTGGCAAGTGAACAGTACGCGTCTTGCCGCTGTCCACCTGCTGTGTGATATTGGCATCTTCAAGTGAGCGTCCCAGTAGAAATTCAGCCAACTGGAACGGTTTCTCCAAGCGGATGCAGCCCGAACTGTAGGTCCGGATATCCTTCTGAAAAAGTGATTTGGAAGGCGTGTCATGCAAATAGATGCTGAAAGGATTCGGAAACATGAATTTGATGTTACCAAGCGCATTCAGATTGCCCGGTGCTTGCTGCAAGGCATAAGGAAAGCGTCTCTCGACTGCATGCCAATCAATCCCATCAGGATCAAGCTCAAATTCATACCGGTAGCTTGAAAACACTCTGATTCCTTGGGAAGCAAAATAATCCGGGTTCTTTTTTTGTTTGGGCCATAGATCCTGGCGTGCGATGCTATTGGGAATATTCCAGTACGGATTGAGTACGAGATGTGAGACTCGGCTATTGAAGCTTGGCGTGGAACGATAATCACGCCCGACGACAATGCGCATATCCAGAACCGGTGTGTGATGCTCGATTGCGGTCAAGTAGAACCCGGCGATATTGACCAGCACATAGCGATCGCCGAAGTTTCTGGGAAGCCAGCGCAGCCGTTCCATATTGATGCGCAATTTTTGAATCTGTTTTTCCAGTGGCGTGTTGAGCGCGCGTCTCGTATGTCTGCCGATAATACCATCCGGATTCAGGCCATGTTGCTGCTGAAAGGTTTTGATGGCAGCCTCCAGCTCATGGTCGTACCATTCGCTCTCAGCGGTGGTGAGAGCATATTCTGCTTTCGTATACGCTGCATGGGCTTCAAGGATGCGTTGGCGAATCAATGGAATGGCCGGGTGGGTCGAATTGGGCCGGATGGCAGACGCGATTTCCGGGATTTGCGTCCAGTGGGTGCCTGCGGCAGCCAGCTGACGCAGTTTCATGAGCAGGCGCCTGAGAGCGTTATACTGGGGCATGCTCGGAGCCAGGTCAGCGAAGGCCTGCTGCAGATTGTTCTGCGTGAGTGCTTGCTGCAAGAATGTTACCGAGTCAAATTTCTGTTGTGGAATATGCCAGTCCGGATCGGCGGCGGTTGCGGATAGTTGTCCGCTGTACAAATCTTGGGCCAGCGCCAACAGTGACCGGGTGACACCCAATTCCAGCGCCAGACCGGTTTCCCCTTCAGGGCTTGCGTGCAGCTGCTGTAAATGGGCGCTGCTATAATTGCTTATATCCAGGCCCTCCTCGTCGGCGCGTGCGATAAAGGATAAGGCCGTATCCAAGATAGGTTGGTACTGGTTGGATATGATCCAGGCAGGCTGGTAATCACGCTGGGCATAAAAATGCTTCAATCTCACCTGGGCTGACTGGTTGCCCGTGTCATCGGTATCTTGTGCCAGTTGCCGGCGTATTGTCTCCGCGCTGACCATTGCCGAGGCTGTCCCAGCATAAACCGGAAGCAGCACTAATAGCCCGATGAGCAGCGCCAAAAGCTGCCGCATCATCATTGTTTGCCTGACGGGGGGGCTTGCAACACCCGATGTCAGGCACGGAAAAGGTGCCTGGTATTTATCGATAGGGAAAATCACTTATCATTCAATCTTGATATGGGTGCGGATGCGTAACCTTTTTCCGCGAGAAATTGCGTTTTATCATACCTTTGGTTATCCATAAAGCAGAAATCAAAGGGCTTTTTCCGCCGTTTACTGCTGCTGGAAGTGATTCAAGCCGGCAAATATTGCTCTACAATACCATTCATTATTGCCCAGGATTTTATTCGTTATGCCTTTTAGCCCTGTAATCCTCTGGACCGACCTGCTGGTTTATCTGTTGGTAGTAGTGGGCATCGCCTTCGGTTTCTATATCAGGCGCCATACCTATCTGCTTGTATCCTGGCGGAGGGTTGCGCATAGTGCCAGCGGCATGGCTGCGTTGACAGTGCTGCTGTGTTTCTTATTCATTGGTTTGCTGGATACGGTGCATTTTCGTCCGGCCTTGGAACAATCGCTGCATGGCGTGGAGGACAAGGTTTACAGCGCCGAAGTATTGAGTCTGCTCGACGTGTTGCTTGGACCGTTGCGCCTGCATGTGGAAAAAACTTACTCGGCGCCGTTGTCCGCACATCTGTATGCGAAAGAAACCCTTGAGACATCCGATGGTGAGCAAATCAGGGATTTTGCCCGGTTAATCTATGGTGGCGCGCATTTGAGTGATCCCGATACCGAATTGGCGCCAGATATTTTTTGGCGAGCAATGTCAGGCCTCGGCGGAGGACTGCTGGTATGGGGGGGGCTGATGATGGGTTTTGGCATGATGCAGGCGAGGCGCTGCCAAACTGCATTCTGGCCGATGCAGGCAGCCATCTGGCGTGGCAGAACCGAGATTCCCTGGCATGCCATATGGACCACACTCGCACTCATTCTGCTTACGGTCGGCGCGGTTTTTGCCTTGGCCTCGCATTATCATGTGCTTGGCACCGATAGAGTCGGCCAGGATGTGTTGTACCAATCGCTCAAGAGCATACGCACCGGCCTGGTTATCGGCACCTTGACAACCTTGATCATGTTGCCATTTGCCTTGCTGCTGGGGATTGCGGCGGGGTATTTCCGTGGCTGGATCGATGATGCCATCCAATATATTTATACCACGCTCAGTTCCATTCCGAGCGTGCTGCTGATTGCCGCAGCGGTGCTGATGATGCAGGTTTATATCGAGACGCATGCGGAATTGTTCGATACAGTGGCGGCACGCGCTGATTTGCGATTGTTGTTTCTTTGCATCATTCTGGGAATCACCAGTTGGACTGGCTTATGCAGACTGCTGCGGGGCGAAGCCCTGAAATTGCGTGAAATGGAGTATATTCAGGCCGCGCATGCGTTTGGTGTCTCTCACTGGCGGATTATCAGCCGCCACATCCTGCCCAATGTCATGCATATTGTGTTGATCGCCACCGTCATGGATTTCAGTGGGCTGGTTTTGGCAGAAGCCGTGCTTTCTTATGTGGGGGTAGGGGTTGATCCATCCATGATCAGTTTTGGCACCATGATCAATGCTTCCAGGTTGGAGTTGGCGCGTGAGCCGATGGTTTGGTGGACGCTGTTCGCCGCGTTTATTTTTATGTTTGCGCTGGTGCTGAGCGCAAACCTTTTTTCAGACGCAGTGCAGAACGCATTCAATCCGCGTATCAGCACGCGAGTCGGACACTCGGACGGATCCAACGGGCAACCTGCGCCGGATAGCCAGGCAGAGAATACCCTATCGGCGACCCAGGGCGCTGTCCGCACATGAAACCACTGCTTGCAATTGACAATCTCAGAACCATTCTGCGAACCGGTGCGCAACCTGTGCGGGCAGTGGATGGCTTGACGCTTGAAATCCAGCGGGGAGAGACATTCGCTCTGCTGGGGGAATCGGGGTGCGGGAAATCGATGACGGCATTGTCCATCATGCGCTTGTTGCCGGATGGCGGGGATATTGTCCAGGGCAGTATCCGCTTGAATGGCGATGAGTTGCTGACGCTGCCGGAAGCGGCCATGCGTGCGGTGCGGGGTGGCCGTATCGGCATGATTTTCCAGGAACCCATGCTCAGTCTCAATCCAGTGATGACGGTGGGAGAGCAAATAGAGGAAGTATTGGCGCGGCATTTCACCATCGGTCATGCTGCCGCGCAGGCCCGGATTCTGGAGCTCCTGGCACAGGTGGGTATTCCGGATCCTGCGCGGCGCAAGACGGAATACCCGTTTCAGTTTTCTGGCGGCATGAAGCAGCGTGTCATGATTGCCATGGCACTGGCCGGGCAGCCTGAACTACTGATCGCCGACGAGCCCACGACTGCGCTGGATGTGACCATTCAGGCCCAAGTGCTGGATCTCATGCGCGACTTGCAGCGCCAAATGGATATGGCGATTCTCCTGATCACGCATGATTTGGGTGTGGTTGCCGAAATGGCGCATCGCATCGCTGTCATGTATGCCGGGGAGGCCATTGAAACCGCCAGCCGCGAACATTTCTTTAAGCATCCTGCCCATCCCTATTCCCAGAAATTGTTTGCCGCCTTGCCTACCCGGCACAAGCGCAACCAGGGGCTGTCCGTCATTTCCGGAAATGTCCCGCCGTTGTCGGAAATCTTTGTCGGTTGCCGTTTCGCCGATCGTTGTGACCGGGCGTGGGCAAAATGCCGCCAGGTTGCGCCGCCATGGACGGCAGTCGCCCCCGGACATCGGGTGCGATGTCACCTTTATGCCACAGGTGAGGCACAGCAGCCAGCTATCAACGCCTTCCCGCAACACAGCGCGGCGGAGGTTGGCCAGCCGCTGCAACCGGCAGAAGCGACCCCGTTACTGAAAGTAGATGATCTGCGGGTGCATTTTCCCATTCACAAGGGTTTATTCAAGCGTGTGGCCGGTCAGGTCAAGGCTGTCGATGGCCTGACGCTGGACATCGCCTATGGCAAAACACTGGCGTTGGTGGGCGAATCCGGGTGCGGTAAAACAACCGTGGGCAAAGCCATTCTGCAACTCATTCCAGCCACAGCGGGCAGTATTTGCCTGGACGGCGTGGAGCTGAGTGGGTTGCACCGCAGACAACTGTTGAAAAAACGCGCGCAGTTTCAGATTATTTTTCAGGATCCCTATTCATCGCTTAATCCGCGTATGCGGATCGCTGAAATTATCGAGGAGGGAATGCAGGCACTCAACCATAATTTAATGGAAACTTCCAAGGCAGGGAAGAATCGAACAGGGCAAGATATCGATGCTTTGCTGCAGCAGGTCGGGTTACCGGTTGAGGCCAAGTGGCGCTATCCCCATGAATTCTCCGGCGGGCAGCGTCAGCGTATCGCGATTGCGCGCGCGCTGGCGGTCAATCCGCAGCTGTTGATCTGCGATGAGCCGACCAGTGCGCTGGATGTCTCGGTACAAGCGCAGATTTTGAATTTGCTCAAAACTCTGCAGCAGGATCGTGGGCTGGCCTATTTGTTCATTACCCATAATATATCGGTCGTGGACTATCTGGCTGATGAAATGGCGGTGATGTATCTGGGGCGAATCATTGAAAGAGGCTATGTGACAGAGGTCCTTGATGATCCCAAGCATCCCTACACGCAGGCATTGCTGTCGGCCGTTCCTGCGATCGAATCCAAGGACTCGCGTGCCGTGATCCGCCTGGAAGGCGAGTTGCCATCCCCGGCCAACGCGCCGGCAGGTTGTCATTTCCATCCACGTTGTCCGCATGTCATGCCAATTTGCCGTGAGGTTTATCCGGGTGTCAGTCAATTCGGTTCCACGCACATGACGCATTGCCATCTTTATAATTCAGCTTTTTAAATTTTCAGGATTTTTAATGACGATAGACCATGAGGTAAAGCGTCGCCGGACGTTTGCCATCATTTCCCATCCGGATGCGGGTAAAACCACACTGACCGAGAAATTGCTGTTGTTTGCGGGCGCCATCCATATCGCCGGCAGTGTCAAGGCGCGCAAGGCCAGCCGTCATGCCACCTCGGATTGGATGGAAATCGAAAAGCAACGGGGAATTTCGGTGGCCAGTTCTGTCATGCAGATGGAATACCGCGACTGTGTGATCAATTTGCTGGATACCCCAGGCCACCAGGATTTTTCCGAAGATACCTACCGCGTGCTCACGGCCGTTGACGCCGCCCTGATGGTTATTGACGCCGCCAACGGGGTGGAGGCGCAAACTTTGCGTTTGTTGCAAGTATGCCGCGCCCGCAATACACCGATCATAACCTTTGTCAACAAGATGGATCGCGAAGTGCGCGAGCCGCTCGATCTGATCGATGAAATCGAGCGTACCCTCGGCATGGATACGATACCCTTTACCTGGCCCATTGGGATGGGAAAATCGTTTCATGGCGTTTATGACTTGCAGCACAAGCATATGCGGGTCTTTCGTCCCGGTGCGGATCGTTCCGGTCAGGACGAGGTTGAAATTATCAAGGATCTGAATCATCCTTCGGTGTTGCAACGATTTGGGATGAGCCTGACACAGGCGCAGCAGGAAATCGAGCTCATTCTCGATGCCGCGCCGCAATTCGATCAGGATGCATTTCTGGCCGGTCATCAAACGCCGGTTTTTTTTGGATCTGCTATCAATAATTTTGGGGTGCAGGAAGTGCTTGATACGCTGGTCGAACTGGCGCCATCGCCCAGCGCGCGTTGTGCGCTGCAAAGAGAAGTGCTGCCAACTGAAGCCAAATTCTCCGGGGTGGTTTTCAAGATTCAGGCCAATATGAACCCTGCGCATCGGGACCGGATTGCATTCGTGCGTATCTGCTCGGGTGAGTTCAAGCGCGGAATCAATCTCAAAGTCGTGCGCAGTGGGAAAGAGGTTCGCACCAATACTGTTGTCTCTTTTCTTTCGCAGCGTCGCGAGCTGCTTGAGACCGCTTATGCAGGCGACATTATCGGTATTCCCAATCACGGCACACTGCAGCTGGCCGATACCCTGACGGCAGGAGAGGCCTTGCAATTTACCGGCCTACCCTTCTTTGCGCCTGAAATTTTCCAGACTGTAGAAATTGCCGATCCATTGCGCAGCAAACAGCTCAAGCTTGGGCTGACTCAATTGGGGGAGGAAGGTGCGATCCAGGTATTTCGCCCACATATCGGCAGCATTCTATTGCTGGGCGCGGTCGGGATCTTGCAATTCGAGGTCGTGACCCATCGCCTGAAATACGAGTATGGTGTCGAAGCGCGTATTGCTCCAGCCAAGTATCAGCTGGCTCGCTGGGTGACCGCGGATAATCCACGCGAGCTGCAGCGATTCATCGAGGCAAATGCCCATCGTATCGCTTATGATGCTGTCGACGCGCCCACTTTCCTGGCTTCATTTGCGGCTGAAATCAGTGTCGCGGAAGAAAACTGGCCAGCCATCCGTTTCCATAAAATGCGGGAGCATGCCGGGCTCATGTTTCAGGCGCATGCCGTTTGAGTGCAAGAGATTATTTGGTGGGCTGTGTTGTAAATCTCCGTTTTAGATTCATTGTTTCAACCTTATAGCCATTGCGGCGATGTCCGGTTGCCTGCCTGGCAAGGCAACCGATGTGTTGGTGTTTCTGGTTCGCGGTAAATGGTGCATATAGTACTTGTCTCATGCGGTATGGTCGTTCAAATCCGAAGTGCGCTGGGCCGCATCCAAAGCGGCGTAAAAGACAGCCTGCATATCCTGGTTGAAATGGTTGCTTGTTCGAGCGTATATTCGTAATAAAATGCATGTGGCATGATTTGGTGGAATGCTGAGATGGTCAGCCGCTATCGGCTAAAGTTCTGAAGCGGAATGCCGATACGTTCACAGTTATATGAGTTCATACCATAAGGAATTGTACCTTGAAGATAGATCAAACAATCCGGGGCCGCTCGGGTGTCGCCGCTGATGGTGATCAAGGAAAAGTGGATAAGGCGGGTGTTACCAAACCCGATGCCGTTCAGGACAAGGATCATGTGCATATCAGTCCGCTTGCCACGCAAATACAGGCGGCCGGTCCCAATGACCAGGTCGTGGATGCCGCCAAGGTTGCTGAAATCAAGCAGGCTATTAGCGAGGGGCGCTTCAAGGTAAATCCCGAGGTTGTTGCAGATCGCTTGCTGGAATCCGTTAAGGAGCTTATCCAGACCAAGCGCCCACCCACCGGCAAGTGACGTCACATGAATGAAATCTTGAATAGCGGCACGCTGTGCGAAATTTTGCAACTTGAGCTGGAGGCCATGCAAACATTTCTTGCTTTGCTCGAGCGGGAGCAGGCGATACTCGCTGACGGAGATATCAATGAATTGCCTTTATTGACCGGGGATAAGGATCGTGTGGCAGATCAGCTCTCGCAGTTAGAGGTGCGGCGGAATCAGCTGTTAACCACTGCCGGCCTGCCAGGTGGTGCACAAGGAGTTGAAATCTGGTTGTCAGCCAATCACGCAGAGTCATCAATCGAATGCGCTTGGAAGCAGCTGCTTGATCTGGCTCGCTGTGCCAAGGCGCTCAATCTAACCAATGCCGCCATTGTTTCAAACCATCTATTGCATACCCAGCGAAGCTTGAGCGCCCTGCAGAGCGCGGCCGGGCAAGTTACGCTCTATAGCGCCAAGGGATTGACCGCTTTTTAGAAGCTGTCTGTCACGTCAATAATGTTTCACGTGAAACATTATTGACTGCCTTCACGGCAACGGATGTAAGCACCCGCTGCCGTGGGAAATACGCATCGCTCAATAAGTCTCGATTTCCAGCTTGACTGGAACCGATCTGGAGACCACATCAAACACGGGTGAGAACTGGGCCAGTTCTTTTAGTACCGCCGGGGTGGCGCCCGATTTGACACGCATCTTGACCCGGATATCGTGATAACCCTTGCGCACCTCATCGGAAAGCCCGAGAAATCCCCGTAAATCGAGATCGCCTTCTAGTGCAGAGTCAACGGCCTCAATTTCTATTCCGCGTGACGCAGCATGATAGACCATAGTGGTTGTGAGGCATGCGGCCAGCGCGTGCAAGATAAATTCAACCGGATTCGCGCCCTTGTCCTGTCCAAGCAGGATAGGGGGTTCGTCGGCATCAAGCATAAAAGGCTCGCTGCGCGTGCTGTCCTCGTTGCGGCAGCCATAGAAAGATTGAATGGTGGAGCGGTTGTGCCCGCCATCTATCCAATGATTGTTGCTGCGGAACTGGAATGCAGCCAGCTCCTGATCCTTCTTGACCGCATCGATCGTTTCGAACAAAGCGGTTACATTGACGCCATTGACGGTTTTAGTGGTGGGTTGAGTGACTGTTTGCGTGCTCATCGTTGCCTCCTGTATGGGTTGAATAATTGAGTGGGTCACGTTGCTGGCAGCAGGGCTGTCTTGGTCGCGACTTGTGGTAACGATAAAGCTTGACAGTCAAATGGGTAAGTAGGATTCTTGACGAAAAGAGGGCATTTGTGCCACTAATTGAGGAGATCCCGGTGGATAAGCCTGACGGTGGGCGTGAGTCAGTCAAGGTGTTGATTGTGGCTGTTGAGCAAACGGCAGGATCGGCCTTGTATGGTATGGTCGATGTGCTCATGGCAGCCGGTAATTTGTGGCAGGCAATGGCAGGCGAGCCCGAGCATCGCATGTTTCATGTGGATATTGTGGCGCTGGATAGAGCGCCATTCCGGTGTGGCCACGGTATTCCGGTCATCCCTGATTTCTCGATTACAGATAATCCCGGGGGAGAGATATTGATCCTGCCGGAACTATGGTTGGGTCCAGATGAAAGTCTGCATGGACAATATCCGGCACTGATAGCCTGGATCAAGCGCAAATTTCAGGAAGGCATAACCATTTATTCCGCTTGCTCAGGCACCGTGATGCTGGCCGAGACGGGTTTGCTTAATGGGTATGAGGCAACTTCTCACTGGGGTTACCAGGATTTGTTCCGCAAGTATTATCCCGAGGTGCATTTTCAGGCGCAGCCCAATCTGGTCTTTTCTGATCCATCTGCCCGGATCGTTACCGCAGGCGGGGCGACATCATGGCATGATTTGGCTTTGCATATCATTGCGCGTCATGGCAGCCCAGGCGAAGCGCTGCGTATTGCCAAAGTGTATCTGCTGAAATGGCATGAGGAAAGCCAACTCCCCTTTACGCCATTGGTGCGCAGGAGCTTGCACGGTGATTCAGTGGTGCGCCATTGCGAAACTTGGTTGGCAGAACATTTTCGCGAGAATGGAGCGTTACAGAAACTGGTCGAAGTCTCTGACATTCCAGAGCGTTCGCTGAAGCGCCGCTTCAAGGCCGCAACAGGCCATACCCTCATCGAGCATCTGCATAATTTGCGCGTCGAAGAAGCGAAGAAAATGCTGGAAACTACCCATAGTCCGGTGGCGGAGATCAGTGCTGCAGTAGGCTATGAAGATATTTCATTTTTTAGAGCGTTATTCAGGCGCCTGACGGGCTTGACTCCAGGGCAATACAGGCGACTGTTCCAGCCGATTTTGCGGGATGGCGAGCAAAAAAAGTCATATGAGCAAGTAGTTTAGTCATGGTTGGGAGCCGTGAAGGAATAAGTGTTACAGTTATTTTTGAGCGACTCCTGATATGCGGTCAAGTGTCCGTCTGGCAATGATCGTTGAAAAGTCTCATGCCTTTAAGTTATCGCCAGCTTCAATATCATATCCTTGATGGCGATGCACTATTGCCACGGGGTGCACTTGTGCACCGGTTTTTGGTATGCGCCAAAAGCGACCCCAGCGTATGCCCAAGTTATTCATTAACGAGTCCTAAGCGATATTGACAGGCCAGATTAATGTCCTGGCATTAAAAATCAGATAAAATATTGATATTGCAATCGCAGCACTTGATTGTGCGGCTGGCTGGATCGCCATACTGCCAGGCCGGAGGGCTTGCCTGGCCAGTGTCGAAGCGCCATGTCGGCATCGTGGCTATTGAACCTGAGAAACAACATACTCCAAACCGCATCCAACCGGATTTTATAGGTTGAATAAAGCTGGGCAGTTTTTGGGCGAGCTTTTTTACACTAACCGAATGAATTTCATAGAATTAAGCATTCATGCAGATTTCAAGAGATTTTGATGTCATCGTTGTCGGCGGCGGTCATGCCGGCACAGAAGCCGCGCTGGCCGCTGCCCGCATGGGACAGACGACGTTACTCCTGACGCAAAACCTGGATACTTTAGGGCAGATGTCCTGCAATCCGTCAATCGGTGGAATCGGCAAGGGGCATTTGGTTAAGGAAATCGATGCGCTGGGTGGCGCCATGGCGGCGGCGATAGATGAAGCGGGCATTCAGTTCCGGATACTCAATGCCAGCAAAGGCCCGGCGGTGCGCGCAACACGCGCGCAGGCAGACCGCGTGTTGTATCGGCAAGCGATACGCAAGCGGCTAGAGGCACAAGCAAACCTGTGGATCCTGCAATCGACAGTGGACGATTTTGTATTGAGCGGCCATCAAATCACAGGTGTGATCACGCATTTGGGCATCACTTTTTCTGCACAAGCGGTTGTGCTGACAGTCGGTACATTCCTGGCAGGCTTGGCGCATATTGGAGAGCAGAATTTTCAGGCTGGCCGTGCGGGCGATCCGGCTTCGATCAGCCTGGCACAACGATTGCGGGCCATGAATCTGCCGGTTGGCAGGCTCAAGACCGGCACCCCGCCACGTATTGATGCACGGAGCATCGATTTTTCGGTACTGCTCGAACAGCCAGGAGACGAACCGGTTCCCGTATTTTCGTTCTTGGGCGATGCCAGCCAACATCCACGGCAGATACCTTGCTGGATAACGCGCACCAATGCACAGACACATGCAATCATACAAGCCGGCCTGGATCGCTCGCCGCTGTATACCGGCAAAATTGACGGCATCGGACCGCGCTACTGCCCCTCCATAGAAGACAAAGTGGTGCGTTTTGCAGAACGCGATTCGCATACTATTTTCCTGGAACCCGAAGGGCTCGAAGCGAGCGAGATTTATCCGAACGGGATCTCGACCAGTCTTCCCTATGATGTGCAAATCAAGCTGGTGCGCTCGATCAAAGGGCTCGAAAATGCACATATCACCCGTCCTGGCTATGCAATTGAGTATGATTATTTCGATCCGCGGGCACTCAAGCGGTCGCTTGAAACCCGGGCAATCGACGGGTTGTTTTTTGCGGGCCAGATCAATGGTACGACAGGTTATGAAGAAGCCGCTGCACAAGGCTTGCTGGCCGGTTTGAATGCCGCCCGCAAAGTACAAGGGCAGGAGGCATGGTGCCCGCGGCGCGATGAGGCCTATCTGGGCGTGCTGGTGGATGATCTCATTACCCGTGGTGTGACAGAACCCTACCGGATGTTTACCAGCCGCGCCGAATACCGCCTGCAGCTCAGGGAAGACAACGCCGATATGCGATTGACGGAAATGGGCTACCGGTTGGGACTGGTCAATGAAGACCGTTGGCAGGCGTTCTCCCTGAAAAGAGAGGCGATTGAGACCGAAAAAGCCCGGCTGCGCAAGGTGTGGGTGCAGCCGGAAACGCTCAGCAAGTTAAATACGTCTGAGGGCGCGGCAAAACCGGTCGATAATGCCTACACCTTGTACGAGCTGCTGCGCCGGCCAGAAGTCACTTATGCCACATTGATGGCGTTGCCGGAAATCGGTCAAGCCGTCGGCGATGCCATTGTCGCCCAGCAGGTCGAGATCGATGTCAAATACGAAGGCTACATCGAACGGCAGAAGCAGGAAGTCGCGCGTCATGCGCATCATGAATCGACGATTCTGCCGAAAAATATGGATTATCGAAACGTGCGCGGACTTTCCACCGAAGTTCAGCAAAAATTAAATCTGCATCAGCCAGAAACCATTGGCCAGGCTGCCAGGATTTCCGGTATCACACCCGCAGCCATTTCACTGCTGCTGGTGCACTTGAAACGTGGTATGGCATCGACAACCATAACAGGATAGCTGCATGGATTTAGAGAAACGTTTATTGGAAGGCCTTCAGGCATTGCCAGGCATGCCTGCGGATGTGGAGGGCCTGGGGCGCCGGCTGCTGCAATATATCGAGCTTATCGCCAAGTGGAATGCTACCCATAATTTAACCGCGGTCAGAGATCCCGGCGCGATGGTCGCGCGGCATTTGCTGGATAGTCTGGCAGTATTGCCCCATATCAGCGGGCCCAATATCGTCGATGCAGGAAGTGGCGCAGGCCTGCCGGGGATCCCGATCGCGCTGGCACGGCCCGATTGGCAGGTCGTCCTGGTAGAAAGCAATCAGAAAAAAGCGGCATTCTTGATGCAGGCAGTGATTGAACTGAACTTAACTAACGTTGTGGTCAAGTCTCAGCGGATAGAAAAACTCAGTGTTGAAAATAAAATCGATACCGTCATTTCGCGCGCCTTTTCCAACCTCAATCGTTTCGCCCAGTTGGCCAGTGGTTTGTGCAAGGATAACGCCGAGCATTGCCGATTGGTTGCGATGAAGGGGGCTTTTCCAGATTTGGAGCTCATGCAGCTATCGCCCGAGTTCCATGTTGAGCAAATCATTGCAGTGACAGTGCCCGGTCTCAAAGCCAAACGGCATTTGATCAAACTGCGCTGCAACTAGAGGGTGCGCTGCATGCATGCAACCCGCAGCTCGCGTTGTTACAAGGCTATTAACCCGCTGAGACTCTAAATATATGCTCAAGATACTTGCCATAGCGAATCAAAAGGGAGGCGTGGGGAAAACGACCACCAGCATCAATCTGGCTGCCAGCCTCGTCAATTCCGGAAAGCGAGTGTTGCTGGTCGATCTGGATCCGCAGGGAAATACGACCATGGGCAGCGGCGTAGATAAGCGCCCGCTCGATCGCACCCTCTACCATGTGCTCCTGGGAGAACAGGATATCGCAAGCGTTCGGCTATCGGTCGATCCCGGAAAATATGATCTGATTCCCGCCAATCAGGATCTTGCCGGTGCCGAAGTGGAGATGGTGGCACTCGATGCACGCGAAACGCGTCTCAAAACCGCCTTGCAATCCGTTTCCGGGGATTATGATTTTATTCTGATTGATTGCCCACCCGCGCTTAACCTGTTGACGCTGAACGGCCTGTGTGCCGCCCATGCGGTCATGATACCCATGCAATGCGAATACTATGCCCTGGAAGGGCTCAGCGATCTTGTCAACACGATCAAAAGGGTGCGTTCCAGATTCAATCCATCGATTAGAATAGAAGGATTGCTGCGGACAATGTTCGATCCACGCAATTTGCTGGCCCAGCAAGTCTCGGAACAATTACAGCAGCACTTTGGCGACAAGGTTTACCAGACGGTGATTCCCCGCAATGTCCGGTTAGCGGAAGCACCGGGATTTGGCTTGCCAATTCTGTATCATGACCGGCAATCCAAGGGCGCCCAGGCCTATCTCGCGCTTGCAAACGAGGTGTTGACTGCTGCCAGCCAATGATCGGAGGTCTCCATGAAATTTTCAGCGAAATGCATGCAGACCGGAATCATGACTCGTCAATCTTATGCTGCGCCAGTGTGCCCTGCTTGGTTGCCTCATTGTGGAGCATGCGAGTGGCGCGGCAATCCAGCAGCTGCCTTGGCGGCAAATTGCAACGCTGTGGCTGCGCATTCATGAGCGCTGCGCTGGGTAATCCCGCAACTCGCAGGGACTCTGCGGGACGCGAACTACCGCTGCGCCTCAAGCGTTACCAAAATGAACCGTAGGCATATGATTATTTCAAAACGAGTATCCCATGATGGGTGCTATCTAACCAGACACGATAACAATGGCTAAACCAAAGGGATTGGGAAGAGGGCTGGATGCTCTGCTGTCAGGCGATCATTCCGAAACAGAGTCACTGCTTAACCTGGATATCAACTTATTGCATGCAGGCAGATATCAGCCGCGCACTCGCATGGATCAGGCTTCCCTGACCAGCCTGGCTGATTCCATCAAGGCACAGGGCATCATGCAACCGATACTGGTGCGTCCGCTCGTTGCCAGTGGTTACGAAATCATTGCCGGCGAGCGTCGCTGGCGTGCCGCACAATTAGCGGGGCTGGCGCAAATCCCCGCGATCGTTCGCGAAGTGCCGGATGAATCAGCGCTTGCCCTGTCCCTGATCGAGAACATACAGCGGGAAGATCTCAATCCGCTGGAGGCGGCATTGGGTATTCAGCGGCTGGTCGAGGAGTTTGGCATGACGCACCAGACTGCGGGCCAGGCTTTGGGAAGCTCACGCAGTGCCATCACAAACTTGTTGCGATTGCTCAATCTGGCTGAGCCTGTCCAGGAGTTGATCATGCAAGGAAAAATCGACATGGGGCATGGCCGCGCCTTGCTGGCCCTGAGCGCCGAGAAGCAGATCGAGGTCGCACTTCTGATTGTACAGAAACAGTTGTCCGTGCGCGAAACAGAGAGTCTGATCAAGCGCCTGAACCAGCCTTTGGCCGCCGAAAGAAGACAGCATGAGGACAGAGACCTGTTGCGCTTGCAAGAGGATCTTTCAGCGCGCCTGGGGGCGAGTGTTGTGATCAAGCCCGGCAAGAAAGGAGCCGGCAACCTGGTCATACATTACGCTAGCCTTGAGCAACTGGATGGCATACTTTCAAGATTCTGAATGCCGTCAATTAATGCGTATTAGTTAACTAAATAGCATTAATTGTATTGCATTTAAATAATGACAAATTAATATGAGAATTAAATATTGGTTTATCATGATAATGATCGGAGTGCCGGAACAGAGCATCTTGCCAGAGCCATCATAAATTGACCCGTACGCATGACTATATCGGCAAACCTGAATTGAAAGGCATGCAGCCCGGTAGGAATCATCGTCTAATTGAGGGTGCCCAGGCGCACCCGACGCCCAGGCTTTTTTTACGCATACAATTCACATGAGCCGTGCAGCAAGCTGGCAGTGACTGCGACGGCTACTTAGGATGTGGCGTTGCGTAGGCTGCCAACGACGAACGGGTTGGCTTTGCGTCCCTTGGTGTTGGTCGTGACGAAGGATGACGTATCAAATGTGTCACTCACAATGATTCATAGGAAGGAAAAGAAATGAATGTAAATATATCGCTCGAGCCGAGTGCAGCCATGGTGCTGGGAGCACTGGTGGCCGATGCCGCATCACTCGGCCTGCATTGGATATACGATTCGCAACGTATCGCGCAAATAGAAAAAGAAAGCGGATTGGTATTCCTGCCACCCGATGCAAAACATTATGCGGGGGCGAAAGGCTATTTTGCACATGCTAACAAGCAAGCAGGGGAATCATCGGGTTATGGCGAAACCTGCCTGCTTGCGCTCAAACATTTTGCGGACTATCGTTCGTTCGATCATCGCGCTTATCAGCAGCAATTCAGCCTGCATTTTGGACCGGGCGGGCAATATGTAGGGTATATCGATTCCCCAACCCGCCAGACATTACGGGTATTGCAGGCCGGGCAAAATGATGCCTATCCGGAAAAATCCGGCGCCGACGATGACCAGTTCATGGCACTGTCCAGCATCCCCGTCCTGGCGGCGGCGCATCAGGGGAGCGCGGATCAACTGATGGCGCTGGTGGACAGAGTGGTACGCATTACCAACAACAATGATGTGGCGGTCGCGGCTGCGCGCAGCGTTGCCTCTGTCCTGTTCAGCCTGAAAAGGAGGATGCCGATGGGCGAAGCACTTGAACAGGCTGTCCCCCATGCCGGACATACACTTTCGGACTTGCTCACCGACGCAATTGGCAGGCGTCATGAGAGTAGCCTCGCAATCGCGACAGAATTCGGTTCCGCCTGCCATGTCAAGGAAGGGCTGCCAATCGTGTTCCACATTGCCAGCCGTGAACCCGATTACAGGACAGCAATACAGGAGAATATCCGCATAGGAGGAGACAGCTGCGGCCGCTCGATCGCGCTCGGGGCAATCATGGCCGCCTACTGGTCCGGCCAGAAAAGCCAATCCAATGGCATTCCGCTTGCCTGGCTCGCACGCTACCATAACCTGCAGATGGCGGCGGATGCACTGGCAGCAATAAATGGTGATTCGGCCGATCGCTAGAAATCTGTTTGGAAACACTGGACGATCGATGATCACACAGCAGCATAATGCCAGGCTCGTCCGCAGTAGATCAGTCTATTCTCGGATAGACTCCTAGCAAGGCGCGCAGCATCAAGACCAGGTAAACATTGGGCTGGATAGCCGCGCAAAGGCTCATCCACTCACGAAACTGAAAATCATGAAGCCAGATTTTTTCCCGGCCACCGTAATTCAACGTCGGCTGGATCGTTTGGCTGCGAGGCACCTTGCAAGACGGCAAGAATGGTTGGCGAAGTTTGTAGGGTGCACTTGTGCACCGTCAAACACTCTGACCACCTCTAGAAGTCGCATTGCATAGCAAAAACCGGTGCACAAGTGCACCCTACGCTGATGGGATCGTTGCCGGCTCTCCCCAAGGGTGCGCTTGCGCACCGATCAGCCGGATGGTTTCGCGCCTGTTGGCGCTGGTCATAACAGAGATTACCGCTACGAGCGAAGGGTTACTGAAAATGGCTCATGGGCATAAAGCAATATTACCGGCGCAGGATCGTTAGCCACCGCGCGACATTGAGCAGCGTCATCAGCGAAGCGGAGACATAGGTCCAGGCGGCGGCGGTGAGCAAGCGCCGTGCGTGTGGCATGTCCCCTCTGATCAGATAACGTTTTTGTTCCAGCAGCGGCAAGGCACGGGCGAAGCTTGCATTGAGCTCCATTGGCAAGGTGAGCAGATGCGCGAGCGTGGAGGTTCCCAGTGTCAAGAGCCCCCCGGCCATGAAGAGCAGACTGGCAACCGGTGCACGAGTCGCCATTAAAATGACCGGAGCGAGCATGAGTATGGAAGCACCCAGTTTTTCAGCGGGCGCGGCCCATTGAACAAGCCGGGTACGCAGGGCAAGCGGCGGATAGCCATCACGATCCTGGATCGCATGTCCCACTTCATGCGCAGCCACTGTGATTGCAGTCAATGACCGGCCGTGGTACTTATCCGGAGTGAGGCGAACGGCTTTCTCGATCGGATCATAGTGATCGCCCAGCTCGGTCACTTCAACTCTGACAGCTTGTAATGCCGCCTCATCAAGCAGGCTGCGTGCCAATTCCGCACCGGTATAAGGATAGCGGTCATCGGGATGGCTGTACTTGGCCATGGTGCGTTTAACCCAGTAGGATGGCCCCGCGATCAGGCCCAGAAGCAAGACAATTAATATCAAGTAAAACATAACAGTGCTTTAAGGAGAGTTTGACCATTTTACATGAAGCTCAAAATCAAACTGTTTGACTGCCATAGCAAAGCACTTGTTCAGAAAATATAAGCTTTATTAAGAAGCTGCATGGAAACATTGGATGATTGATCATGCAGCAGCATGATGCGTGTCAATACGTACTGCTTGCGCGGCTATCCAGACGCCTTTCGGCGAAATGCGCCGCCGCTGTGGATATGACGTTTAAAAGATAGGCACCAAACGGAAATTCCCAAGCAGCCTCTGGGAGCTTCACTCAGGCCGGTAGTTGGGCGTGCGGCCCCAAAAAAACAGCCGCACTTTGCACCTTATTCCAACCGAGGCATTCAGGATACTGCTTCCATGAACCGGTATTAATGAGCCCTGAGGTCTGTGAGCAGTATTTCCGGCGCGCAAGCGGTATGGTGTATTTCGACTATTTTGTGCCGGGATTGTGCGCCGCGTTTCAGTACGACTTGTTTCAGGGGGACGGCAAAACGCTTGGCCAGGAATTTCAACAGTTGGTCATTGGCCTTGCCGTCGACTGGCGGTGAGTCCAGTTTGATTTTGAGCTCACCGCCATGCAGGCCGACCGCTTCTGTGCGGCGTGCGCCGGGTTGCACGTGAAGCTTGAGGACCAGATGGCTGTTGCTGTCGAGGCAATACCAGTTCATTGAAATGCAAGGGCTACGGTGCGTTGCATGTTGGCTACGACCATCAATAATATTTGCAACAGAATGATGGCGAACAGTGGCGAAAGATCGATATTGGCAATCGGCGGAATATAGCGGCGAAAGATTCCCAGGATCGGCTGGGTGAAGCTTTCCAATACCGGGGCCAGCGGGCTGTGTGGATTGATCCAGGACAAAATCGCCTGGGCGATGATCATGATCACCAGAATATAAAGTGTCAGCCTGAAGAGTTCGATCAGGGCAACCAGTGCGAAACCGATGATGCTGCTTCCGTTGCCGTAATCCTGCAAGTAGCTGGCGCCCAGCAGCATGATGAACTGCGTCAGCCATGCCAGTACGAATGTGGAAAGATCCAGTCCCCGCCAGCTGGGAATCAGCCGGCGCGACGGGCGGACGATGAAGTCGGTGACCGCGACCAGGAATCTGGCAACCGGATGATAATACGGTACACGAAACCATTGCACATAGAATCTCAACAGCAGTGCCAGGGAAAATAAACCGAGTAGAGTGTCCAACAGAAATATCGATATTTGGCTAAGCATAGTTTTTCCGGAAAATTAAATGCGCGTTCCGGCTTCGGTTTGGAAAGACCTGCCGGCAGCGGTTGCGTCGGGCAAGTCTTGCGAGGCTGGAGCGCACATCATTATGTATCAATCGGCTGGAATCGCTCAGGATTCCGTCCGTCCCAAAATCTCTCCCATTTCGAGTGACCGGTCGTAGGAAGCTCGAATGGCGCGTTTGAATGCCTGCTTGACAGCTGACTGCTCCAGACTGAGCAGGGCTTGCTCGGTTGTGCCGCCTTTTGAGGTGACGCGCGAGCGAAGCGTGTTGAACGCCTCGTCACTTTGGGCGGCCAAATCGGTTGCGCCGAGAAAAGTCTGGAGGGTGAGTTGTCTGGCGATATCGGCAGTCAATCCCAATTCGACCCCCGCTTCCTGCATGGCTTCCAGAAAATAGAATACATACGCAGGGCCGCTGCCCGATATCGCAGTGACGGCATCCAGCAAGATTTCTTCATCGACCCATAGGACAGTGCCGACTGCGCCCAGGATTTTCGCGGCCTGTTCCTTTTGTAGGTTATCCACCGTGGGCTGGGCATAGAGGCCGGTCATGCCCTTGCCGATCAGCGCGGGGGTATTGGGCATGGCCCGGATTATGCGCGCATGGTTGTCCAGCCACTGGCTCAGGTGATGCGTGCGGATGCCCGCTGCAATCGAGATGACAAGTTTATTTTGAAGCAGTTGTCTGGCTTGGACGGCCAGGGCCTGCAGTTGCTGCGGTTTGATGGCAAAGACGATGATATCGCTCGCATCAATGCCGTCGGCCAGCACCTCGGTGACAGTAATGCCGAATTGCCGGATCAGGCGCTCGCGGGCGTGGGCATCGATCTCGACGACGCATATGCTCGCAGGCTGGCTGCCGTTCTGTATCAGGCCGCCAATGATGGCGGAGGCCATGTTTCCCCCGCCAATAAAAGTTATATTCATAAGTGATTTCCGCGACTTGTTTGGCTTTGTGAAGGATGCGTCTGCGCTTGCGCACCTTGAAACTGACGATGAATTGTCCCGGCCTGCATGCATGCTGCTGAAAATTGCAGGGCGACATGCACAGGCATCCGTTTACGACTATTTTCTGAATAAATTGATAATGATACTTAAAACGATGCTCACGATCAGCATAGAAGTGATCGGGATGAACACTTTGCCCCGCTGCGTTTCTATCCGAATATCACCCGGCAATTTTCCGAACCAATTCAGTAACCAGGGCGCAAGATGCAGAACTGCCCCGATGATGAGCAATGCGGCACCCGCTATCATTATCCATTTTGCCATCTGTTCCATATTGTTGAATAAGCCTTATATGATACTTTCACATTTTTGGGGATCGATGCACGCCAGGACATGATGTATCGAGCGGGCGGCTTGCAAGCCTGTATTCAGGTTTGATGGCAGCGCCCACATTATGGATCGTCTCGCCATTTCTTTCACGTATGTCCTGGCATGAAATGCGTTATGGTCTCGCTCTTGTGCAGCGATGAGCCATCACCCCGCGCTGGTGACAGTGCCGGCGTCAATGCTCGTCAGTTTGAGGGCGTGCAGGCCGTACCCTGCACGCGGATACTTTTTTGTTGCGAACCGCGTGGACTGATGCGGTAGGGTGCGCTTGCGCACCATTGCAGGATAAAATTTAACGGGAAATGATCCCGGGTTTCATATTTACTACCATCAAAAACCCATGTAGCGCGCATCCCGTTAGGCTATAATATCGAGTTATAGATGAAATTGGCAGTCTTTATCAACACAGGTTTGTATCAGTTTTTCAATCATAATTATTTTCTAAAATGAAACGTACTTATCAACCATCAGTAACCCGCAGAAAACGTACTCATGGCTTTCGTGTTCGTATGCGCACGCGGGGCGGAAGAGCGATCATTCGGGCGCGTCGCGCAAAAGGACGAGTCAAGCTTAGTGTTTAGGTTCAGTTGACTTAGAAAATAGGTTTCGTCGCCTAAGCAATTTATTGTTCACTCAACCACACGCTTACTCGCTGCCCAAGCAGCAAAGACTGCGCAAGGCTATCGAATTTCGGGCGGTGCTGAGAAGCCGGACCATATTCAATGGAACGTTTCTGAGGCTCTATGTGAAACCCACCGATAGCGATTATGGCCGGATAGGTTTGATTGTCGCCAAAAGAGTCGAGCGTGGGGCCGTCAAACGCAATCGGGTCAAGCGTATACTCAGAGAGGCCTTTCGTCGAAACCAGCAAGCAATTGCAGGCCTGGACTGTATTTTTCAGCTGCGGCATCCTTTTTCATCAACTGATTCTGGACGCATCTATCAGGAAGCATCGATGCTTCTGCTTAAAGTCAAATGATCATGAAGCGGTTCGTAATTGGTCTCATCAAGCTCTATCAGTATTGTGTCAGTCCGTTGACGCCGCCTTCCTGCCGGTTTTATCCGACATGCTCGAATTATGCTCAGGAAGCCTTGGGAAAATACGGCTTGGTCAGGGGATTGTGGATGAGTGTCAGGCGCGTACTGCGTTGCCACCCCTGGAATCAGGGGGGGTATGATCCCGTTCCCTGATTCGGAAAAATTGCCAGTTTTTTATTCGTCGCGCGTATAGCGTCAAGTTTGTCGTACTCCTAATCGCCAGATCAAAATGGATACCAAAAGAATCGTATTACTCATCATTTTCTCAACATCGCTGCTGTTTTTGTGGGACGCATGGATAAAAGAGCAGGAGCGTCTCGATACACAGGCCGTTGCTCAGCAAAACGGCGCAGTGACTGGCGGTGTCCAGCCTAGTCAGGATGCGCCACCGGTCCCTGGGGACACGTTGGTCACATCCCAGGCGGAATCGGATACCAGCCAGATACCTGTCGCCGGTAGCCCGACTGAATCCGTGACACCGCGCTTGTTGGCCACGGGTGAGCAAATTCGCGTGGTGACTGACATGGTCATCGCGGAAATCGATACGGTTGGCGGTGATTTGCGGCGACTGGAGCTGCTTCATCATCCTTCCACAGAAAGCAAGGATATTCCCTACGCGCTGCTGCAAAGCCAGGCTTCGCGCATCTATGTCGCCCAGTCAGGCTTGATCGGGGAGGGGATGCCGAATCACAAGACGGTTTACCGGCCGGAATCGGAGCGGCGCAATTATGAAATGACCGCCGGCGATGATGAAATTGTCATCCGGTTGTTTGCTCCCGATCTGGAAGGTGTGCAAGTGGTCAAAACCTACACCTTCCGCCGCAATAGCTATGTGATCGATGTGGGTTTCGAGGTCGAGAACCTGGGCGCATCCACGGTGCGTCCTTTTGCCTATTACCAAATGCTGCGGGATAGCAACCCGCCATCTGGAACGACCATGATGATCCCGACCTATCTGGGGGCGGCGATCTACACGGAAGAAGAGAAGTTCCAGAAAATACATTTCTCCGATCTGGATAAAAACAAGGCTGATTATCCTGCCAATGCCGACAATGGCTGGATCGCCATGCTGGAACATTATTTCCTTTCTGCCTGGTTGCCGCCGCAACAAACGCCACGCGAGTTCTTTGCCAAACGGCAAAGTGACGAATTGTATACGGCTGGCGTCATCACGCCGATAGGTGCGATCGAGCCAGGCCAGGTCGCTCGGACCGCTGTGCCACTGTATGCCGGTCCCCAGGAGCAGGACAAGCTGGCCGAACTGGCGCCCGGACTGGAACTGACAGTTGACTATGGCTGGCTGACCGTGATTGCCGTGCCCTTGTTCTGGCTGCTGTCGTTTTATTATTCCTGGGTAGGCAACTGGGGGGTAGCGATTATTTTGCTTACCATGACGGTCAAGTTCCTGTTCTTCCCCTTGTCCGCTGCCGGCTATCGGTCCATGGCGAAACTGCGTTTAGTGACACCGAAACTGCAGCGCATCCAGGAACAATACAAAGGCGATCGCCAGCGCATGCACCAGGCGATGATGGATTTCTACAAGGTAGAAAAAATCAATCCGATGGGGGGATGTTTGCCGATTCTGGTGCAAATCCCCGTGTTCATCGCACTGTTCTGGACGCTGCTGGCCGCAGTCGAGTTGCGTTACGCGCCCTTTGCATTGTGGATCACCGATCTGTCGACGCCTGATCCTTATTACATCTTGCCCGTGATCATGGGAATTTCCATGTTTGTGCAGACCAAGCTGAACCCCACGCCAACGGACCCCATCCAGGCTAAAGTGATGCAAATCATGCCGCTCGCGTTCAGTATTTTCTTCTTCTTCTTCCCGGCTGGTCTGGTGCTGTACTCACTGGTGAACAATATCCTGTCAATCGCACAACAATGGCAAATCACCCGGATGTATGGTTCGCCGGCTGCCGCTACAACGGCAGCTGCAGCCCCGGCTAAGGCTTCGGAACCGGTCAAGGCCCCGGATCCGGATGAGGCGCCGGAGCCTGCTGCGGCTCCGGCTAAAGCCAAGGCGAGTGACTCAGCCCCGGCAGATAGCAAAGCTGGCGAGAAAAGAACCAGAGGGAAAAAACGCCGGTAAGACTGAAAAGCTCAGCAACCATTTTCAGTAACGCTACAGGCGCAACGATCATCGCTGGCATGGCTCGCCCCAGAGGCTACAAAGCCAAGCCAGCGTGCAGGCATAACGTGCATGCACCCTGCTGAAGATCTCTGGTACGGTAGGGCGCGCGTGCGCACCGTGTAACTGAAACAAGCAGAACAAATGGCGATATCCTCCAATCAAGGAGTAATGCCACAGTCGGCTGTCCGTAGCGGGGGCAATGATATTATCGCCGCGATCGCGACACCGCCCGGTCAGGGTGGCGTCGGAATCGTCCGGATTTCCGGCCCCAATCTTTGCTCAATAGCGACCGCCATCAGCGGCCGGTTGCCCGAACCCCGGCGCGCTGAATTGAGCGATTTTCTTGACGCGCAAGGCGAAGTGCTCGATCGGGGAATAGCGCTGTTCTTTCCTGCCCCACATTCCTATACCGGCGAGGATGTCCTGGAACTGCAAGGACATGGCGGCACTGCCGTGATGAACCTGCTGTTGGATCGATGCCTGCAGCTGGGCGCACGGCTGGCGGAGCCGGGCGAGTTTACCCTGCGCGCTTTTCTCAACGACAAGCTGGATCTGGTGCAAGCCGAAAGTGTCGCCGATCTGATCGAGGCCAGTAGTGCGGAAGCTGCCCGCAGCGCCATGCGCTCCTTGAAAGGCGAGTTTTCCGCAACGATTCAAAAAATGGTGCAGTCATTGATCGACTTGCGTGTCTTGGTCGAAGCCACGCTGGATTTTCCGGAGGAGGAAATCGATTTTCTGCAGTCCGCCCGCGCCATGGAACAACTGCAGATCATTCAGGAACAGCTGGAGCAGGTGCTGCTCGCTTCCCGCCAAGGCAGCTTGCTGCAGGAAGGCGTCAAGGTTGTGCTGGTGGGGCAACCCAATGTCGGCAAATCGAGTTTGCTCAATCAGCTGGCTGGCGATGATGTCGCCATTGTGACCGAAATCCCTGGCACAACGCGCGATACAATCCGGCAGTCGATACAGCTCGCTGGCGTGCCGATACATCTGATCGATACCGCAGGGTTGCGGGAAACCAGCGACATTGTGGAGCAACACGGAATCGCCCGGACCCATGCCGCTATCGAGCAGGCAGACATGGTGTTGCTGTTGGTCGATTGCCGTCACGGATTGACCAGTGCCGATCAAACAGTTCTGGCAGGCCTGCCCGCAAGACTCCCCGTTCTGACGGTTTACAACAAGATCGATCTGTTAAATCAGGCCCCGCGCGTGGAACAGAATTCACTGGGCAAGGCTGTTTATCTATCGGCCAAGCAAGGGGAGGGCATCGAGCTGCTGCGGGCCACGCTGCTCGAAACCGTAGGCTGGCAGGCCAATCTGGCAGGCGGCGGCGTGTTCATGGCGCGCCAGCGGCATCTCCGGGCATTGATGCAGGCAAAAGCAGCACTCGAATGCGCGGCCACCTGGCTGAATGACGCTTGCCAGCTGGAAATGCTGGCCGAAGAACTGCGAATGGCGCAACAGGCATTGTCCTCGATTACAGGAGAATTTACCGCCGACGATCTACTGGGAGAAATTTTCTCAAGTTTTTGTATTGGAAAATAATGATAGCCCGGCTGGTGATTGAAAACGATTTTGATCCATCATACTGGGCGCCAATGCCATGCCAACCGGATCCTGAGTCAATGGTCAGCAAGTTGCCCAGCACCCGGGCATCATCAGGGCACAGTCTATCGCTGGCGAGAAAGCAAGGGGTTGTTCGCCGCACCCGTAACTCGCTGACTCGCATCCGTTCACCACGGCAGGATCTCAGCTTTGCCCAGCTGAAAATCTACTGCCAGGAGGCAGGCCTCACCCTCAACGATAAGTTTGCCACCAACCTGGAGCTGCTCGCCGAAGAGGGTGATTACAACTATGCCGCCTATCTGCTTGCCGACGAGAATGGCAATTCCACCCAAGTGGCCAAGTACTCCGGCACTGTCCGGGTCAACCTTATCGAAAGCAAGGAATATAGCTACTGCTGCCTTTCTCGAGATATAAACAGCGCTGTTTGTGAGTTACACCTTGCGAACACCTGCCGTTGGGAAGCGGCTTCTTCAAAAGTAACTATTCAGCGTATTCTTTCTCTCAGTCATTCTGCAACATAAAATCAGGCAGTTTCCCAGCGAAGAGCAGGGAAAGCGCCTCGGAAGCAGAAACATTATTTTTTCTGCAAGTAGACAGATAACTGCGTACCCGGCAGAAGATATCGGCGCCCTCTTTTGAACGAAAGCAACCCGATATTTTCTGATGCACTTTGATCATCCTGATATCATTTTCGCCTTGATTGTTTGTGAAAGGCACGATGGGATTAGTCATGAATCGCAAGACATCCTGTTCATAAAGTTGAAGACGTTCGAGCAGGTTTCGAGCCTTGCTTCGTTTAACCCGCCCTCGTTGACCTGGTTTTTTTGTTTCATCCGGCGCAGGACATTCATTTTCCGCTTGTTTCAATAAAGCCCGGTAGCGTTGTGTATAATGCTCGGCCTGTTCTGTGGGTAAAACATCTCCTTGTGCTTTAACATCTGTCAGAATGGCTTGCAGCAA